>JAZBPR010000200.1:0-15949 GCA_036351735.1 Wenzhouxiangella sp.
ATCACGATTGCCTCGGCACACGTGGAATATGAGTCTGACGCGCGTCACTATGCGCACGTTGACTGCCCGGGTCACGCGGACTACGTCAAGAACATGATCACCGGTGCCGCCCAGATGGATGGTGCGATTCTGGTGGTGAGCGCGGCTGACGGCCCGATGCCTCAGACGCGTGAGCACATTCTGCTGGCCCGTCAGGTGGGTGTTCCTTACATCCTGGTTTACCTGAACAAGGCCGACATGGTTGACGATGCCGAGCTGCTTGAGCTGGTTGAGATGGAAGTCCGCGAGCTTTTGAGCGACTACGACTTCCCGGGTGACGACACCCCGATCATCACCGGATCTGCGCTCAAGGCGCTGGAAGGTGACGAGAGCGAGATTGGTGTTCCGTCGATCCTGAAGCTGGTTGAGGCGCTGGACGAATATGTGCCGGAGCCGGAGCGTGACCTGGACAAGGCATTCCTGATGCCGATCGAAGACGTGTTCTCGATCTCTGGCCGCGGTACGGTGGTGACGGGACGTATTGAGCGCGGCATTGTGACCGTGGGCGACGAAATTGAGATCGTGGGCATCAAGGACACGACCAAGACGACCTGCACCGGTGTGGAGATGTTCCGCAAGCTGCTGGACCAGGGTCAGGCGGGCGACAACGTGGGCGTTCTGCTGCGTGGTACGAAGCGTGACGACGTGGAGCGTGGTCAGGTTCTGGCCAAGCCGGGCACGATCACCCCGCACACCAAGTTTGAAGCTGAGGTGTATGTCCTGAGCAAGGAAGAAGGCGGTCGTCATACCCCGTTTTTCAAGGGCTATCGTCCGCAGTTTTACTTCCGGACCACCGATGTGACCGGTTCTGTTGAGTTGCCGGAAGGTGTCGAGATGGTGATGCCGGGCGACAACGTGCAGATGCAGGTTGAACTGATTGCGCCGATCGCGATGGAAGAGGGTCTGCGCTTTGCGATCCGCGAAGGTGGCCGTACCGTCGGCGCCGGCGTGGTTGCAAAAATTCACGAATAGTTCTGGAAATTATTGTCAGGCCGCTGCTATAATGGGCGGCTCGGATGTAAGGAGCCCCCTCAGTCCGTGACTGTGGGGGCTCTTGATCTTCGGATCAAAAAGCAGTGGCTGCGCGAAAGCGCAGTTGGTTTGAGTTCTTTTACAGACTAAAGGCGTACGGCAATGGCCGAACAAAAAATCCGTATTCGTTTGAAAGGGTTTGATCATCGTCTTATCGACAGATCAACCCAGGAAATCGTGGACACCGCCAAGCGCACCGGTGCTCAGGTTCGGGGCCCTATCCCCTTGCCGACCCGACGTGAACGCTACACCGTCCTGATTTCCCCGCACGTAAACAAAGACGCGCGCGACCAGTACGAAATCCGGACCCACAAGCGGCTTCTCGACATCGTTGATCCCAATGACAAGACCGTTGATGCCCTGATGAAGCTGGACTTGGCCGCTGGGGTCGATGTTCAGATCAAGCTGTACTGACAGTGGCCGGAGAATTAGATATGAAAATCGGACTTGTTGGTAAAAAGAAGGGGATGACCCGGGTTTTCGTCGAAGATGGAACCTCCGTCCCAGTCACCGTTGTTGAGGTCAGCCCCAATCGAATCACTCGGATCAGAACCGGTGAGTCGGATGGGTACACCGCAGTGCAAGTCACTAGCGGCAAACGACGTGCGTCTTTAGTGAACCGCCCACTTTCTGGTCACTTTGCCAGCGCCGGTGTTGAGGCGGGCGAAGGTCTCTGGGAGTTCCGCCTGCCGGCAGATGAGCTGGCGGATCTGGAGGTCGGTGGTGAAGTCGCGGTCGATCGCTTCGAGGTTGGCCAGCGCGTTGACGTGACCGGCACCAGCAAGGGCAAGGGTTTTGCCGGTGTGATCAAGCGTCACAATTTCCGTATGCAGGACGCTACCCACGGTAACTCGTTGTCGCACCGCGCGCCTGGCTCAATTGGGCAGTGCCAAACCCCGGGCCGTGTCTTCAAGGGTAAAAAGATGGCTGGCCACATGGGCGGCGAGCGCGTCACAACACAGAACCTCGAAGTGGTTCGTGTGGACACCGAGCGTAATCTCTTGTTGATCAGGGGTGCCGTACCAGGCGCGCCGGGTGGCCACGTATTCGTGCGCCCGTCGACCAAGGCTTAAGGATTTAGGAGAGTAGCGAAATGGAACTTGCAGTCGCTGGTGGCGCGAACATGGAGGTCTCTGATCAGGTGTTCGGTCGTGATTTCTCCGAGCCCCTGGTTCATCAGGTTGTGGTGGCCTATTTGGCTGGCGCGCGCGCCGGTACGAAGGCTCAAAAGAATCGCTCGGACGTATCTGGCGGTGGCCGGAAACCCTGGCGCCAGAAGGGTACGGGTAATGCGCGTGCCGGCACCATCCGCAGTCCGCTTTGGCGTACTGGTGGGGTGACGTTTGCCGCGCGTCCACGCGATTTCAGTCAGAAGGTCAATCGCAAGCAGTTTCGCAGCGCGATCAAATCCATCCTCTCGGAGCTCGTCCGGCAGGATCGTCTGGTCATCGTTGGTGAATTGAGCGTGGCAGAGCCTCGCTCCAAACTTGTCCGCGAGTATCTCGGCGGCGTTGGCGTGCAGACCGGTCTTCTTGTTGATGCCGAGATAGACAGGAATTTCTATCTGGGCGCTAGAAACCTTCCGGGCATCGTTGTGCTGGCGGCGGATCGTCTTGATCCCGTCAGTCTGGTGGGCGCAGACAAGGTCGTTATGACGCGCGCAGCCATTGAAAAAATTCAGGAGTGGTTGGCATGAATCCCGAACGCATGTACCAGGTGATCCGCTACCCGCACATCTCGGAAAAGACAGCCCGTTTGCAGGCAGAGTCGAATCAGTATGTGTTCGAGGTGCTCAAGAGCGCAGACAAGCAGCAAATCCGCGAGGCGGTTGAAGGCTTGTTTGAGGTGGAGGTCGAGGACGTGCAGGTTGTGAACGTCAAGGGAAAGCGCAAGAGCTTCCGCTTTCGGGCCGGGCGCCAGCGTGATTGGAAGAAGGCCTATGTTCGCCTGCGCGCGGGACAGGTCATTGAGGATTTACAGGCAGACTGACGTCTGGAACGAATAAGCCGGGACTGATATAGACATGGCAATCGTCAAAGCAAAACCGACATCACCGGGCCGCCGAGGCAAGGTCTCGATTCGTCACGATCATCTGTGGTCAGGAGCGCCTTATGCGCCGCTGCTGGAATCGCAGAAGTCAACAGGTGGTCGCAATAACGCGGGTCGGATTACTACGCGCCATAAAGGCGGTGGGCATAAGCACCACTACCGTGTGATCGATTTCAAGCGCATCAAGGATGGCGTCAAGGGTGTGGTCGAGCGAATCGAGTACGACCCCAACAGAAGCGCCCACATCGCCTTGGTCAAGTATCTGGATGGCGATCGTCGCTACATTCTGGCTACCCGAAATATGCGTGCCGGTGATGAGGTGTTGAGTGGCTCTGAGGCTCCAATCAAGCCCGGTAACGCCATGACCCTCCGGTCGATTCCGGTTGGTACCCAGATCCACAACGTGGAGCTCAAGCCCGGAAAGGGTGGTCAGCTTGCCCGCAGTGCTGGATCGGTCGCCCAGCTGGTCGCTCGTGAAGGGCAGTACGCCACGGTCATGCTGCGCTCGGGTGAAATGCGCAAGATTCATATTCGCTGTCGGGCCACGATCGGTCAGGTTGCGAATTCTGAGCATAATCTTGAAAAGCTCGGCAAGGCCGGCGCCAAGCGTTGGCGTGGCGTGCGCCCCACCGTTCGCGGTGTGGCGATGAACCCGGTCGACCACCCGCATGGTGGTGGTGAAGGTCGGACGTCCGGCGGGCGTCACCCGGTCACGCCTTGGGGTCAGCAGACCAAGGGTAAGCGTACCCGTACAAACAAGCGTACGACGCAGTACATCTCGCGTTCGCGCAAGCGTAAATAGTCGTAAGGAATCACGATGCCACGTTCAATCAAGAAAGGCCCGTTTGTCGACCATCACCTTGTTGCCAAGGTCGACACGGCTGTCGAGACCAACAACAAGCGCCCGATCAAGACCTGGTCGCGCCGCTCTATGATCCTTCCGGACATGGTTGGCCTGACGATCGCTGTACACAACGGGCGTTTGCATGTGCCGATTTTGATCAACGAGAACATGGTTGGTCACAAACTCGGAGAGTTTGCCCCCACCCGGACCTTCAAGGGTCATTCGGGCGATCGGAAAACCAAGTAACGGGAAGAAGCGGTGATGGAAGCGATTGCAAAGCTCAGAGGGGCACGGATTTCAGCGCAGAAAGCGCGTCTTGTGGCCGATCAGATTCGTGGTCTGCCGGTGGAGCGAGCTGACGAGCTGTTGATGTTCAGCGACAAGAAAGCTGCCCAGATTGTTCGCAAGGTGTTGCTGTCGGCGGTCGCAAATGCCGAGCATAACGTGGGTGCTGATATCGACGAATTGAAGGTCGACCGGATCTGGGTTGACGAAGGGCCGACGATGAAGCGCGGTCGCGCGCGTGCGAAGGGCCGTTACACACGCATCCTCAAGCGCAGTAGCCACATCACTGTCGTGCTGGCAGAAAGTTAAGGACAAACCATGGGTCAAAAGGTACATCCAAACGGTATTCGCTTAGGGATCTCCAAGGACTGGTCGGCGAAGTGGTACGCCGAAGGTCAGGAGTTCGCGAACTACCTCAACAATGATCTCGAAGCGCGCGCTTACCTGAACAAGGCGCTGGCGCATGCGGCTGTCAGTCACATCCAGATCGAGCGGCCGGCCAAGTCAGCCGAAATTACGGTGCACACGGCGCGGCCGGGCATCGTCATCGGAAAAAAGGGCGAAGATATCGAAAAGCTTCGCCGCGACATGAGCCGGATCATGGGTGTCCCGACCAATATCCGGGTCAATGAGATTCGCAAGCCGGAGTTGGACGCCAAGCTGGTTGCCGAAAGCATTGCTCAGCAACTGGAGCGCCGGGTCATGTTTCGTCGTGCCATGAAGCGCGCCGTTGGTAACGCGATGCGTCTAGGTGCTCTGGGCATCAAGGTTCAGGTCGCCGGTCGTTTGAACGGTGCTGATATTGCGCGGACCGAGTGGTACCGCGAAGGCCGCGTGCCGCTGCATACCCTGCGCGCCAATGTGGATTACGGCGTTGCCGAAGCTGCCACCACCTATGGGGTGATCGGCATCAAGGTCTGGGTCTACACCGGCGATGTGTTTGATCTTTACGCCGAGACCTCAACGGACAAATCCGCCGGTCGAGGCGGTCGCAAGGAGAGCTGATCATGCTGCAGCCTAAGCGGACAAAATTCAGGAAACAGCAGAAGGGCCGTAACCGCGGACTCGCTCTGGTGGGAAACAAGGTGAGCTTCGGGGAGTTCGGTCTCCAGGCGACAACCCGGGGATTTATCACCGCGCGCCAGATCGAATCTGCTCGACGGGCGATTACTCGCCACGTCAAGCGTGGTGGAAAGCTCTGGATTCGTGTTTTTCCCGACAAGCCGATTACCAAGAAGCCTGTCGAGGTTCGTATGGGTAAGGGTAAGGGTAACGTCGAATACTGGGTTGCCCCGATTCAGCCTGGCCGGATGATTTATGAAATTCAGGGCGTCAGTGAAGATGTGGCGCGAGAGGCGTTCCGTCGGGCCGCTGCAAAACTGAGCGTCAAGACCAATTTTGTTGCGAGGACGATGTCATGAAAGCATCTGAACTGAAAGACAAGGATGCTGCAGAGCTCAACAAGATGCTGCTCGAACTCCGAAAAGAGCAATTCGGTCTGCGTCTTCAGCATGCCAATGGCACCTTGAATGATCGTAATCAAATGCGTCACGTTCGCCGCGACATCGCCCGAATCAAGACGGTGCTTAACCAGCTTCAGGAATCATGAGCATGAGTAGCGAAACCAAAGTCCAGCGCAGCCAGGTCGGTCGCGTCGTCAGCAACAAGATGGACAAGACTGTGACTGTGCGTCTTGAGCGCCTGGTCAAGCATCCGTTGTACGGAAAGTACATGCGTCGTTCGAGCAAGGTGCACGCGCACGACGAAACCAATGACTGTAATGAGGGCGACACCGTTCGCATCGCGCAAACCCGGCCGGTCTCAAAGACCAAGGCCTGGGCCGTGATCGAAGTGGTCGAGCGCGCTCAGTAATCGGAGCAGATCGGCATGATTCAGATGCAATCCAGATTATCGGCTGCCGACAACAGCGGTGCGCGCGAACTTATGTGCATCAAGGTGCTCGGTGGGTCGAAGCGTCGTTATGCAAACATCGGAGATGTCATCAAGGTGACGGTCAAAGATGCGATTCCACGCGGCAAGGTAAAGAAAGGCGAGGTCTACAACGCGGTTGTTGTTCGAACTGCCAAGGGTGTGCGCCGTCGTGATGGTTCCTTGATCCGATTCGATGGCAACGCAGCGGTGCTGCTGAACAACAAGCTTGAGCCCATCGGCACCCGTATTTTCGGGCCGGTGACTCGCGAGCTGCGGTCGGAACGTTTCATGAAGATCGTTTCGCTGGCGCCGGAAGTTCTGTAAGGAGAGTTTGATGGAACGTATACGCAAAGGCGACGAAGTCATCGTGATCGCAGGCCGCAGCAAGGGTCAGCGGGGTCACGTGCTCAAGGTTCTGAAGGACTCTCGGCTTCTCGTTGAGAACGTCAACATGATCAAGCGTCATCAGAAGCCTGATCCGCAGGCCCAAAAGCCCGGTGGGATCATCGAGCGTGAGGCACCGATCGAGGCGTCCAACGTGATGCTGTACAACCCGGCCACCGACAAGGGTGATCGGGTGGGATACAAGTTTTTGGAAGACGGTCGGAAGGTGCGGTTTTTTCGCTCTACCGGCGAAGTCGTAGACATTTAAGGGCAGAGTCGAGCTATGGCCAGGCTGCATGAATACTACCGCGATACGGTCATCGGTCAGTTGACCGAACAGTTCGGTTATCGCAACGTAATGGAAGTCCCCCGGGTGGAGAAAATCACACTCAACATGGGGCTGGGAGAGGCTGTAGGTGACAAGAAAGTCATCGAGAACGCGGTCTCAGATATGGCAAAGATTGCGGGTCAGCGTCCGGTTGTGACCAAAGCGCGCAAGTCGGTGGCCAGCTTCAAGATCCGGGACGGTTATCCCATTGGTTGCAAGGTGACGCTGCGCCGTGAGCGCATGTATGAGTTCCTTGATCGCCTCGTCAGCATCGCGCTGCCCCGAGTGCGTGACTTCCGGGGGATTCCGCGCAAATCCTTTGACGGCAGTGGCAACTACAGCCTTGGCGTGAAAGAGCAGATCATCTTCCCGGAGATCAACTACGACCAGATCGATTCAATTCGCGGCATGGATATCGCCATCACCACGTCTGCGAAATCCGACGAGGAAGGCCTGGCCCTGTTACAGGCGTTCGGCTTCCCGTTCCGGGCACGCTAAGGAGTACAGGAGCTATGGCAAAGATTTCAATGGTCGAACGTGAGAAGCGCAGAGCCAAGTTGGCGGACCGCTTCGCCACCAAGCGTGCCGAATTCAAGCGCATTATTGCCGACCCTGAGGCTGACTACGAGTCAAAGCAGGATGCAATGCACCGGCTTAACAAACTGCCTCGCGATTCGAGTCCCGTTCGCGGTCGCAATCGCTGCCGGGTATCCGGGCGGCCGAGAGGTTACTACCGCAAGTTCGGCTTGGCGAGAAACAAGCTGCGTGAAGCCGCGATGCGCGGTGACGTGCCCGGCCTGCGCAAGGCCAGCTGGTAAGGAGTATCAAGACCAATGAGCATGACTGATCCCATTTCCGACATGCTGGCGCGTATCAAGAACGCCCAGGCTGTTCGCAAGAGGACCGTTGCAATGCCATCTTCGGGCATCAAGGCAGCACTAGCGGCTGTTTTGAAGAACGAAGGGTATATCCGTGACTTCCGGGTTGAAGAAGACGGTGTCAAGAGCACGCTTTCTATCGAACTGAAATATGTCGATGGCCAGGGCGTGATTGATCGGCTGGAGCGGTTCAGCAAGCCTGGTCGTCGCCGTTATTTCGGCAAGGACGATATTCCCCGAGTTCTAAACGGTCTGGGAGTCGCCATCATCAGCACTTCGCGGGGCGTGATGACCGACGCGCAGGCGCGCGCTTCAGGACAGGGCGGTGAAGTGCTCTGTCTCGTGGCCTGAGCAGGATTACTTGAAAGGATTTCACGATGTCTAGAATTGCCAAAAGCCCGATTTCGATTCCCTCCGGCGTGGAGTTCAGCGAGTCGGATGGCGTGGTGCGCGTGAAAGGCGGCAAAGGCAGCCTGGAGATGACATTGCATCCGGCAGTGACGCTGACGTTCGAAGACGGCGTTGTCTCGATAGCGCCCTTGCGGGATGAAGACATGGCGATGGCCGGGACCATGCGTGCCCTGATTGCCAATATGGTCGAAGGCGTGGCCAACGGATTCGAGAAGAAGCTGACCCTGGTTGGAGTGGGTTATCGTGCCGCGATTCAGGGCAAGACGCTCAATCTGCAGCTTGGCTTCAGCCACCCGGTTGATTTCCCCATCCCGGACGGCATCACTATCGAGTGCCCGAGCCAGACCGAGATTGTTGTAACTGGAATCAACAAGCAGCAGGTTGGGCAAGTGGCCGCTGAAATCAGAGCGTTCCGACCACCCGAGCCTTACAAGGGCAAGGGTGTCCGGTACTCCGATGAGCGCGTCGTGATGAAGGAAGCCAAGAAGGCTTAAGGTGTCGACATGATGACGAAGGGAAAAAACGAATCAAGACTGCGTCGGGCCCGCAAGAATCGCGCCCGGATCCGTCGCTCGGGTGTTGCCCGGCTAACGGTGCACCGCTCTGGGCGTCATTTGTACGCACAGGTGATCGGGCCTGAAGGTGACAAGACGGTGGCCGCAGCTTCAACTGTACAGAAGGATCTTCGCTCTGGGCTGAAGGGAACCTGCAACGTTGAAGCGGCCAAAGCTGTCGGCAAGGCCATCGCGGAGCGTAGCCTGGCAGCAGGCATCGAAGGCGTGGCGTTTGATCGCTCAGGCTTCAAGTATCACGGACGGATCAAGGCGCTGGCGGATGCTGCGCGTGAAGCCGGTCTGAAGTTCTAATTGGGAATTAACGGTATTCAAAATGGCTAGAGAAACCAACAACGACGACCTGATTGAAAAGCTGGTTGCCGTCAACCGTGTAGTGAAGGTTGTCAAGGGCGGGCGTCAGTTCAGCTTTACGGCGCTTGCGGTTGTCGGGGATGGCGAAGGCAAGGTCGGCTTCGGCTACGGGAAGGCGCGGGAAGTCCCGCTTGCCATCCAAAAAGCGATGGAACGCGCCCGCCGTGACATGATTCGGATTTCTTTGAACGAAGGAACACTCTGGCATGCGATCAAATCGCGCCATAGTGGGTCTCGGGTCTACATGCAGCCGGCATCCGAAGGTACGGGCGTGATCGCCGGTGGTGCCATGCGCGCCGTGTTTGAAGCGGTTGGTGTGCACAACGTTCTGGCCAAAAGCGTGGGTTCAAACAACCCTATCAATCTGGTTCGCGCAACCATGAAGGGCCTGCAGGCGATGGTTTCGCCTGAAAAGGTCGCCATCAAGCGCGGCAAGCCGGTCGAGGAGATTTTGGAACATCATGGCTAAGAGCAAACCGTCAACAGTCCGGGTGACGCTGGTGCGTAGCATCAACGGCACAATCGGCAAGCACCGTGAGACTGTCCGAGGCCTAGGTCTTCGCAGAATCAACCACACGGTCGAACTGGAAGATACGCCCGCGGTACGCGGAATGATCAAGAAGGTGGACTATCTCGTTCGGGTCGAGTCGGCCTGAATCGCGGCGTTCAATATCAGGAAGGATTTAGCATGAAGCTCAATACCATTCAGCCGGCAGAAGGCAGTAAAACCGAGCGCAAGCGGGTCGGGCGCGGCATTGGGTCCGGTCTGGGAAAAACCGGTGGGCGTGGCCATAAGGGTCAGAAGTCCCGCTCTGGCGGGTATCACAAGGTGGGCTTCGAGGGCGGTCAAATGCCGCTGCAGCGCCGTCTGCCAAAGGTTGGCTTTGCGTCCGCGGTGAACCGTCAGACCCGTGAGGTTCGACTGTACCAACTCAATGGTTTGGACGGAGATGTTGTGGATCTTGAGGCGCTGAAGGCGGCCGGTATTGTCAGAAACGATACCCGCAAGGTTCGCATCATCAACAAGGGTGAGGTGACTCGCGCGCTAAAGATCAGCGGCCTGCACGTCACCGCTGGCGCGACTAAGGCGATTGAGGCGGCAGGAGGAGCCGTCGAGTAATGTCTGCCAACGCCTCGCAAATGGCGGGAATGCTCGGCGGGCTCGGACGCATGAAAGAGCTGCGTCAGCGCCTGTTCGTCGTGCTGGTCGCGCTCCTGGTCTATCGGATGGGTACTTTCATTCCGGTGCCGGGGATCAATCCGCTCGCGTTGATTGAATTGATGGACATGCAGCGCGGCACGATCGTGGATATGTTCAACATGTTCACGGGTGGCGCGCTTGGTCGATTCTCTATTTTTGCGCTGGGCGTCATGCCTTACATTTCCGCGGCCATCATCATGCAGTTGATGAGCCATGCGATCCCGCAACTGCAGGCTCTGCGCAAGGAAGGCGAGTCCGGTAGACGGAAAATTACGCAGTACACACGGTACTTTACAGTTGTCCTTGCGCTGTTCCAGTCTTTTGGTGTGGCGATGGCCCTGCAAAGCCAGGGTGCAGGTGCCGGGCTGCCGGTCGTGATCGCGCCTGGACCGGGTTTTGTTCTTGCGGCCGTCGTGACTTTGACAGCGGGCACTGTGTTTTTGATGTGGTTGGGTGAGCAAATCACCGAGCGCGGCATCGGGAACGGTATATCAATCATCATCTTCGCCGGCATTGTCGCTGGCTTGCCGTCGGCCATCGGCTCGACGCTCGAGCTTGTGAATACTGGACAGCTTGGCATTACTACTGCGACCTTCTTGCTGGCGATGGCGTTGGCCGTAACCGCTTTCGTGGTTTTTGTCGAGCGCGGTCAGCGACGTATTACGGTCAACTATGCACAGCGTCAGGGGCGTCAGGCCTATCGCAGCCAGTCGACTCACCTGCCGCTGAAGGTCAATATGGCCGGGGTGATCCCGGCGATCTTCGCCTCCAGTCTGGTTCTTTTTCCGGCTACGATTTCTAGCTGGTTTGGGCAGACGGAAGGTGTTAGCTGGCTGCAAAACGTGTCTCAGCAGCTCAGCCCGGGTCAGCCAATTTACATTGCCCTGTTCGGTGGATTGATTGTTTTCTTCTGCTTCTTCTACACCGCGATCGTGTTCAACTCGCGCGAGACAGCGGACAACTTGAAGAAGTCCGGAGCCTTCATTCCCGGTATTCGTCCGGGTCGCCAGACAGCGGATTACATCGACTATGTATTGACGCGCTTGACTGCGGTAGGCGCTTTGTATCTGGTCGGTGTGTGCCTGATGCCAGAATTTTTAATCATGCAGTGGAACGTGCCTTTTTATCTCGGAGGTACCTCTCTGCTGATTATCGTGGTGGTGACCATGGACTTCATGGCTCAGCTTCAGGCGCACCTGATGTCACATCAGTACGACAGTCTGCTGAAGAAGTCGAATCTCAAAGGCTACGGCCGGGCCGGTTCCGTCCGTCGTTCGTAGCGAGTTAGCGGTTTTTTGGAGTAATCGAAATGAAAGTTCAGGCCTCAGTAAAGAAGATTTGTCGGAACTGCAAGATCGTGCGTCGGCGTGGTGTGGTGTATGTCATCTGCACCGACCCGAAGCATAAGCAGCGTCAAGGCTGATCGTTTGAGAGTGCCCGCGGTTTGCGGGCTTGAGTAAGATGGGAAATCAGGCTATAATTGCCGGTTTGCGCTGACCAGACGTAACAGGTTTTTGGAGAATTAAGCATGGCTCGTATTGCAGGCGTCAATCTGCCCGTACAGAAGCACACTTGGGTTGCTTTGACCCACATTTATGGCATCGGGCGCACCCGGGCTTATGAGATCTGCACTGCAACGGGTATTGATCCGACAACCAAGGTTCGAGATCTGACCGAGGCTGAACAGGAAAAGTTGCGTCAGACCATTGGCGGCATGACGGTCGAAGGCGACCTGCGTCGGGAAGTCTCGATGAACATCAAGCGGCTGATGGATCTGGGTTGTTATCGCGGTCTGCGGCATCGTCGCGGGCTTCCGGTTCGCGGTCAGCGCACACGCACAAACGCACGGACCCGCAAGGGCCCGCGTCGTCCGATTCGTTAAGGATAGAAATTCATGGCCAAGCAGCAGACCGCCAAAGGCAAGAAAAAGGTCAAAAAGGTCGTTGTCGACGGCATCGCCCACGTGCATGCGTCGTTCAACAACACCATCATTACCATCACCGATCGGCAGGGCAATGCGTTGTCATGGGCGACCAGTGGGGGTTCCGGTTTCCGGGGATCGCGCAAGTCAACGCCGTTTGCAGCCCAGGTCGCCGCGGAAAATGCCGGGCGGACGGCCCAGGAATACGGCATGAAGAACCTGGAAGTCCGTGTAAACGGGCCCGGGCCTGGTCGGGAATCGTCGGTGCGTTCGCTGAACGCGGTTGGATTCAAAATCACCAACATCATTGATGTGACGCCGATCCCGCACAACGGTTGTCGTCCACCCAAAAAGCGCCGGGTCTAAGGACTTGGACCACTGAATTAGATCAGAGAACACCATGGCAAGATATATAGGACCTACCTGCAAGCTGGCTCGCCGAGAAGGCATGGATTTGAGCCTCAAGAGCCCGGCCCGTGGCCTGGATTCCAAATGCAAGCTTGACAAGCCGCCTGGGCAGCATGGCGACAGTCGCCGTCAGCGTCTGTCCGATTACGCCCTGCAGCTGCGCGAGAAACAGAAGGTACGCCGCATGTACGGTGTATTGGAGCGCCAGTTTCGCAATTACTACAAGGAGGCGGCCCGACAGAAGGGGGCAACGGGTGAAAATCTGCTGCAACTTCTTGAGGGACGGCTGGACAACGTCGTTTACCGAATGGGTTTCGGTGTCACCCGTGCACAGGCCAGGCAGCTGGTTTCGCACAAGGGGATCGAGCTGAATGGCGAGGTTTGTAACATTCCGTCTGCACAAGTTGCTCCGGGCGACCGGATCAGTGTTCGTGAGAAGGCGCGCAAGCAGCTTCGCATCCAAGAAGCGATGACAATGGCGCGTGATCTGGACACGGTTCCTGCCTGGGTCGACCTGGATTCGGAGAAGATGGAGGGCGTTCTGAAGGCCTTACCTGACCGGGATGACCTGCCGCCTGACATCAACGAAAACCTGATTGTCGAGCTTTACTCCAAGTAATTCAGACTCGCCGGCGCCTGCCGGCGGTCTTCACTGCACGAATTTGAAAGAGAGGCACCTGATGGCTGGCCAGATAAGCGAATTGATCGGTACCATGCTGAAGCCGAAGGGGCTCGTTGTTGACGAGATCACCCCGCGCCGCGCGCGTATCACCCTTGAACCGTTGGAGCGTGGCTTTGGCCACACTCTGGGTAACGCGCTTCGGCGCGTCTTGCTGTCGTCGATTCCGGGCAGCGCAATAACCGAAGCAGAGATTGATGGGGTGTTGCATGAGTACACCTCTGTCGAGGGATTGCAGGAGGACATCGTTGAGCTTCTGCTGAACCTCAAGGAAGTCTCTGTGAAGATGCACTCGCGCGATGAGGCAACCCTGACGCTTTCAAAGGACAAGGCGGGCCCGGTCACGGCCGGAGACATCCAGCTTGATCATGATGTAGAAATTGTCAATCCGGACCATGTCATTTGCCATCTGACCAAGGATGCGCCTTTGAGTATGCGCCTCCGGGTGACCCGCGGAGTCGGCTATCAGCCGGCGGCCGCGCTTCGCTTCAATGAGGAAGAGACCCGTCCGATCGGCCGGTTGCAGCTTGATGCCTCGTACTGTCCGGTCCATCGTGTCGCTTACACCGTCGAAAGCGCCCGCGTTGCTCAGAGAACAGACCTGGATCGTCTGGTGCTGGATATTGAAACCAACGGCACGATGAGCTGTGAAGAGTCGGTCAAGTTGGCAGCTGGAATTCTGGTCGACCAAATGTCGGTGTTTGTTGATTTCGTCGCTCGCGAGAAGGATGCAGAAGCCGCCAGTCCAGAGTCTTTTGACCCCGTGTTGATGCGCCCAATTGACGATCTCGAGCTTACAGTTCGCTCGGCGAACTGTCTGAAGGCCGAGCACATCCAGTACGTCGGTGATCTGGTTCAAAGAACTGAAACCGAATTGTTGAAAACCCCCAACCTGGGCAAGAAGTCTCTCACCGAAATCAAGACGGTTCTGGCTTCTCACGACCTGTCCCTGGGAACCCGGTTGGAAAACTGGCCGCCTGCCAGTCTGGCCCGGCCCGGGAGCTAAGGAGAACAATCATGCGTCATCGTAAAGCAGGGCGTAAGCTCAACCGGACCTCGTCACATCGTCGTGCGATGTTCAAGAATATGACTTCCAGTCTCATCCACCATGAGTTGATCAAGACCACCTTGCCCAAGGCCAAGGAGTTGCGCCGCGTCGCCGAGCCGCTGATCACCATGGCCAAGGAAGACTCTGTTGCTCGTCGGCGCCTGGCATTTGCCCGGCTACGCGACAAGGAAGCAGTTGGCAAACTATTCAACGAGCTCGGTCCACGGTATGCGAGCCGTCCCGGCGGCTACCTGCGTATTCTTAAGTGTGGGTATCGGGCTGGAGACAAGGCCCCCATGGCCTATGTCGAGTTGGTCGATCGTCCTGACGCCCCGGAGGCGGGACAAGCCGAATAGTCGATCTGTTCCGTTTTGAATCTTTACGGCAAGGGCCCGGTCAGGTGATCGGGCCTTTGTCGTTTCTGGGCCGTATTGGCTACAATCGCCCCATGTCTCCTTGGCTTCAGTTCGTCGAATGCGTCGCCTAAGCGTTCTCTTGGTTGGTGTGCTCATCATGAGCGTTGGTTTTATCGCCAGTCTCATGATGCTTGGCGATGAAGAGCGCCTTAAGCGGCTGCTGGCGGCGCACGTGCAAAATCAATTGGGCCGTGAACTGCACATCGAAGGGTCTGTGTCTCTGAGTCTGTTTCCGCGTCTTGAAATCCGAGCGA
Source organism: Wenzhouxiangella sp. (assembly GCA_036351735.1). Classification (GTDB taxonomy): domain Bacteria; phylum Pseudomonadota; class Gammaproteobacteria; order Xanthomonadales; family Wenzhouxiangellaceae; genus Wenzhouxiangella. The sequence goes on from JAZBPR010000200.1 coordinate 15,036, forward strand.
GCGATGTCCGGTTATCTGGCGCTGATGCTTTCAATGAAATCGATCTACTGACGTCGGATCAGCTCTCGGCGAGCATAAAGTTGACGCCTTTGCTCAGGGGCCGGGTTGAGGCGGAAAACCTGGCCGTTGAAGGAGCCAACTTGAATCTCCTGTTTGATGAGTCCGGCCAGCATAGTTTGGCTGGAATCGTTCATTACGGGGACCGGGAGATGGCGCCCGGTATCCTAGTCAACGGGCCTTTGCGCCTCGAAAATCTGTCTCTGCAGATCGGACGGCTTGGAGCTGACAGTCTTCAGCGAATCAGTGTCGACCGGGTCGAACTCGACGGGCTGGCCTTTGATCGAGCCTTGCATCTTGTTTTTGAAGGTGCCATTGGCATGCCGGCGGTCATAGAGGACGTGTCCGTCAGCGGCGTGTTGTTTGTTCCCGCGGGTACGGGCATTTTTCGTTTGTCGGAGATGCGTATGACTGGCAAGGCGCGGGGTGCACCGAACGACTTTCAGTTAAGCGGTTCTCTCGATGTTTCGGCGCAGCCCCCGCTGGGCGTCACCTTGCATGGGGGGCTTTTGGAAGTGGATGGCCATCAGGCGGTGATCGAAGGCAACTATCAGGCTGGACAACGTCCCTTTTTTGAGGTCAGTCTTTCCGGGGATACTTTGGACCCAGTGCATTTGAGTCGCGGTCTTGCGACCGGGGATGCAATCGATGCTTTGGCCCTGATCGCTGGCTGGACCGCACTACATGACTATGACTTGGCCCTGCAGAGTGATCAGCTTGTGTTGGGACGATGGCCTCTCAGCAATGCCGTATTCAAAATCAGTGCAGAGGGGGGGATGGCTGAGATTCAGGATGCGCGTGCGGGGATTCCGGGTGGAACTCTGGAGATCGTCGGTGATCTGGCAGTCGAGGAAGAA
>JAZBPR010000201.1:0-4040 GCA_036351735.1 Wenzhouxiangella sp.
TATCAGTCGACCGTTGGTGTGATCGATGGCGAGGGCATCCACGTACTGATCCGGACTGGAGTTGCTGGTGGTTTCTTCATAAAGCCGATTCCACCAGCGCAACGTTCCGTCAGGATCGAAAACAGCAATTGCCGGTTCGAAGTCGGGGTTGCCGCCTGGGAGTACCGACTGGGTGCTGTAACCAATGGCGATCACACCGGTTTGCCGGTCGACGGCGATCCCGCCAAGCCTCTGAGTGGGTTTGTCAGACCTGCGGTAGCCCGTGTATCCGGAACCACCCGGACAGGAGGAAGAGGTGCATGGGCCGGAGAAGAAATAATCATCCGGGAAGCTTCCGGGTCGATCGGTTCGTCCGTTGCCATCGGGGAATTCGCGGTCAAACTCGCTTTGTGTTCGAGATCGGAGTGAGCCTCGTCGCTCTGCCTTGAGCACGATCCCGCTGTGACTTGGTGTTCCGGCGCATTCGCTGGCGGCGCTATAGCATTCACCACCACCGATGATCCAATGAGCTGGCCAGTGCTCGACCACGGCGAGTTGGCCATTGGCGTCCAGCTTCTCGATGATGGCCCAGTCGAAGTCATATTCGGCGCCACGCCCGAAGTAGACTTCCCCCAGCGCATTGACGTCCCATGGCTGTATCAGCTTATATGCGGATTCACCGTTTCGGCCACCTGCACGGCGCGGCTCGGCTGTAGCGTCGTGAGCCCATACCAGTCCGTCCGGTATCGCTTCGACAAAATTTCCGTTCAGGCGGGCAATGTAGTAGCCAGTGTCGCGCCAACTGCTCTGATCCCGCTTGCCGGAAATCAACAAGGCTCCAGTAGCCTGACCCGGTACTTCAGTGCTGCGTATCCGGTCAACGGAGCGCACGCTGCCGATCGGGAAGTGCACCACAGCCAGCACCTGCGCCAGATCGGCACTGAGTTGCGCCAGGAAGGCAATATTGCCGGGGGATGATGAGCTGATCCCGGACGCACTCAATGTTCGAATGGTCGTGCCAGGCGGTACCCAGCTTAGATCCGAGGCCTGCCCACCCATCAGAACCGTCCCGTCTGACAGCCGGTGCAGTGTATGAATGCGGGTTTCCGAATCGCCAGGCAGATAACCTACCCGGTCTGTGGCGTTGGCTCCGACGGAAATGATCAAGTTGACTGCTGCAAGCAGCAGGCCGATGGCTAAACGAGGCAGCATGTTCACGCCTGAGTCCCGAGGCTGGTTGGGGCTAAGTGCTGTTAGTCTATGGCTACTGTAACTGCTTTTCCAGTGTTTTGGCCAGTAACTTACTGAAAAAAAACAAATTATGTGAATTTGCTGGGCAATTATCTGCGCAACCCCGCAGCATCAAGCCGCATCCGTGAACCCGTTAACATTTTTAATTATTCGTTGACCGACACCCAATTGAAGAAAATCGCATGAAGCAAAGCAAAGTTGTTCTCGCCTACAGCGGCGGCCTGGATACCGCCTGCATCCTCAAGACTTTATTGCAGGCCGGTCATGAGGTTATTGCCTTCGTGGCCAACGTGGGTCAGCAGGAGGACTTTGACGAGATCGCTGATCGGGCCCGTCAAACCGGCGCCAGTCAGGTGTTCGTTGAAGACCTGCGGCAGGAGTTCGTGACCGATTTCATCTGGCCGGCCATTGCGGGTAACGCGGTTTACGAGAACCGCTACTTGCTGGGCACAGCTTTGGCCAGGCCTGTGATCGCGAAACGTCAGGTGGAGGTCGCCAGGCAAGTGGGTGCGACTGCGCTGGCCCATGGGGCGACCGGTAAAGGGAATGATCAGGTACGTTTCGAGTTGGCTTTCGCCGCGCTCGCGCCCGATCTTGCAGTGATCGCGCCCTGGAAGGACCCGGAGTTTCTGGCCAAGTTTCAGGGGCGCCCTGATCTTCTCGCCTTTGCGGCAGAGCACGAAATTCCGGTCGAGGCTACCGCTGAGAAGCCTTACTCCAGTGATGAGAACCTGATGCATCGCTCATACGAGGCGGGTCTGCTGGAAGACCCGGATACGGCGCCGCCGGCTTCGATGTTCAAGCTCACCCGCGCGCTGGAAGACACGCCGGATGCGCCTGATCGTCTGGTGATCCGGTTCAAGGATGCCTGCCCGGTCAAGGTCTGGTCAGCTGATGGCAGGATATCGATCGAGGATCCGGTTGAGATTCTGGGTTACCTCAATGCGGTGGGTGGACGGCACGGCATTGGTCGCATCGACATCGTTGAAAACCGTTTCGTGGGCATCAAGTCCAGGGGTGTATACGAAACGCCGGGTGGTGCCATTCTGCATGCGGCCCTGAGAGATCTTGAGGGAATCGCGATGGACCGTGAAGTCCGCCGGTTGCGCGACATGCTCTCGCCACGCTTTGCCGAGATCATCTACAACGGTTTTTGGTTCTCGCCGGAGATGGACTTTATCGAGGCCGCTTTTCTTAAGTCGGCTGAGCTGATCGACGGGGAGGTGCGGCTTGCCTTGTTCAAGGGCAATGTGCTGATCGAAGGGCGCTCCAGCCCCAGCTCGCTGTATGACCAGGATTTAAGTTCGATGGACGTTGCCGGGGGTTATGACCAGGAAGATGCCAAGGGCTTTATTCGTCTGAACGCCCTGCGTCTGACCGCGCATCGTTTAATCGTCGAGCAAGTCGAAGAGGACGGCTGAAAACTCAGTTAACCGTTTCGAGATGCCACTCGTCTTTGGGCAGGGTCTTGCTGCCAAGGACGAGGCGACCCTTGCCCTTTTCCTTGGCGCAATAAAGCGCCTCGTCGGCGATTCGAATCATTTCGTCAATGCTATCGAAGCTTTGAGCATTTCCCTGACAGATGCCAATGGAGCATCCCACGGCAGAATCATCGGTGGGGTCAGACATTGTGTGGCGTTTGGCACGCCATGCCCGGATCATTTGCCTTGCCTGCTGTGCCGCATCATCCTCGTTTTGGCTGAAGACGACGGCGATGAATTCTTCGCCGCCGTACCGGCCAAGCGTGTCGGTCTTTCTCTGGAAGATTCGCTTCATCAGTTCTGAATGCCACTGGATGGCCTCGTCACCCGCCTGGTGACCATGCCGATCATTGAACTGCTTGAAGTTGTCCAGATCCATCATGAAGACAGTCAGCCGCTGATCGGTGCGGCGGGTCAGGTCAAAGAATTGCTCGGACGCTTCCTGGAATGCGCGCCGGTTCAATAGCCCCGTCAGGGCGTCCTGACTGCTCAGGCCGGTCAGTTTCCGGTTTGCATGGCCCAACTGGTCCAGCGTTTTGTCCAGGCGAAATCGGGCAAGAACGCCGATGAACAGCGATCCGGCAACAAAACCCACGTTCATGAAAGTGTATTCGCCGTAAACGGGATGCTTGAGCATCAGCAGCAGGAATCCGGCGGTGCTCAAAAGCATGATGGCCAGCGCATACTTGAATTTCAGCCCGAGAACGAAATACCCGAAGAAGGCATAAAGCAAGGTGCCCTCGTAGGGAAAGCTGAATCCCTCTTTCGTCCAGGCCAAGAAAATGAGTATGAAGTTGGTGTACGTCAAGCCAAGAATGCCCACAAAGAACACGGGCTGAGCGATGGATGAAAATCTTGGATGAAAGGTCAGCAGCAATACCAGTGCGATCAGTGGCAACTGAACAAATGCACGGTTGCTGAAGTAAAGGCTGGTCAGGCTTTCCGGGACCAGCTGCAGATCGCCGATCATGAACAAGGCGATCAACAGTCCACCAATCAGGATCGACAGGCGTAGAGCCCATAGATCCCGCACGGGCAGAGTCTCGACAGTATTCGTGTCCTCGTTCATGTCCGAGCCGGCCCACCAGTACCGAAAGACGAACAACAGCACCCACCATCAGGCGCTTTGGTTCACGGTTTGCTTGATTAGAGCATGCTTGGAAGCCGGGCAATTTGATCTGGCTCACATATTCACACCGGCCCGTGCGCGCAGGGCGGGTTGTGCCGAGCTTGGCTGACCATCAACGAAACTCTTTTCCAATCCATTGCGTCAAGCGGCGGGCTTAAGGCTGCCGGGATCTGAGTCGGCATGGAGAAAAATGATGTAAA
>JAZBPR010000202.1:0-4071 GCA_036351735.1 Wenzhouxiangella sp.
ACCTGCAGGAACTGCCTGTAGGAGTCGATCTGGGTTGAGAGCAGGAACGGAACTTCAAGAACCTGAGGATGCTTGCCAAAGTCCTTGCGAATGCGCTTCTTTTCCGTGAAGGAGTAGATCATGAGCGTCTTACCCACCTGATGTTGCAAACCGGCCGGGTCTGGATACAATCATGGTCGAGGGACCCGGGACACACCTCGACACTTTGGTGCTGCTTGATTGACAACGCGCTCAGGCTGGGCAATCCGTAGGACTGCCCAGCCTGAACCGTTCGATCAATCCTGAAAGCAACTGGCTTACTTGACCTCGACGGTCGCGCCTGCTTCTTCCAGCTGTTTCTTGATGTCTTCTGCCTCGTCCTTGGAAGCACCTTCCTTGACCGGAGCGGGAGCGCCCTCGACCAGATCCTTGGCTTCCTTCAGACCCAGACCAGTGATGCCGCGCACGGCCTTGATCACGGCCACCTTGTTCGAGCCGAAGCTCGCCAGGACCACGTCAAACTCGGTCTTTTCCTCAGCAGCGGCGGCTTCACCACCGGCAGCTGGGCCAGCAGCAACAGCAACCGGTGCGGCAGCTGAAACACCAAACTTCTCTTCCATGGCTTCGATGAGTTCAACAACTTCCATCACGCTCATGTTCGAGATTGTTTCAAGAATGTCTTCTTTTGAAACGGCCATTTTCTACAACTCCTGCAATGTTTAAATGACGATGGCATGTGACCACACCGAACGTCGATATGTTTTAACGATGACTCGAGAATCAGGCAGCTTGCTTGCTATCGCGAACCGCAGCAATCGTCCTAACCAGCTTGGTGTGCGGCTCGGCGAGGGTACGAACAAACTTCTCGATCGGTGCTTTCATCACACCCATCAACATGGCGATCGCCTGATCGCGTGTCGGCAGCGTTGACAAACGCTCCAACTCGCTTTCATCAAAAAGCTGGGCCCCAACCGAGACCAGCTTCGGAATCAGACGATCATTGTCCTTGGCAAAGCTCTTGACAACTCGCGCCGCCGCACCCGGGTCCTCAATCGAGAACGCGAATAACAGCGGGCCGGTCAATTGCTCGGACATGCATTCGAAGTCAGTACCCTCAACGGCACGACGCACCAGCGTGTTTTTTGCCACCTTCAGATAAACGCCCTCTTTGCGCGCTTTCGAGCGCAATTCGGTCATTTCCCCGACGGTGATGCCGCGATACTCGGCAGCAACAGCAGAGTGCGCCGTCTTGGCCACTTCGGCCACTTCGGCGACGACTGCCTTTTTCTGCTCAAGTGTGAGCGCCATTGGCTACCTCCGTTGAGATGAAACAGTCCTAAAAGCTGACTGCTCGTTCCAATTCCGACATTTGTCCTTTAAGACAAAGCCGGACCTATTGGTGGCCGTTTCATAACCATGATCGGGCAACACCATCTGCGCGGGCGGCCGAAGCCATTACCTGTCCGACACGAAACCGGTCAGACCCGCGGTCTTGGACGGACGCTCAATCAAGAGCGATCGCCCGGAAGCCGTCAGATTCTTCCCTGACGACTCCACATTCCTTCAATCAAACTCCTCAAGCACCCAGACTGCCGGTATCAACCGTCACGCCCGGGCCCATTGTCGTTGAGAGCGCAACTTTCTTCAGATACTGCCCCTTGGCTGCCGGCGGCTTAATCTTGAACAGCTCGTTGATCAGCGCCGTCAGGTTGCCCTTGAGGTGATCCGTGTCGAAATCAGCCTTGCCGATCGTGCTGTGAATGATGCCCGCCTTGTCGGTTCTGAACTGAACCTGACCCGCCTTTGCATTCTTGACGGCGGTCTCGACATCAGTCGTCACCGTGCCCACCTTGGGGTTCGGCATCAGACCGCGGGGGCCCAGAACAGTCCCCAGACGACCCACAACCCGCATCGCATCCGGCGTGGCGATACAGACATCAAAATCAATCTGTCCACCCTTGATGGTTTCAGCCAGATCTTCGAAGCCCACGATGTCGGCGCCTGCCTCTGTTGCCTTGTCAGCGTTTTCACCCTGGGCGAAAACCGCGACCCGAACCGACTTGCCCGTTCCATTGGGCAACACCAGCGCGCCGCGCACAACCTGATCGGATTTGCGCGGATCCACACCCAAGCGAATCGCAACATCAACAGACTCGGTGAATTTCACCTTGCTGCTGGACTTCAGAAACTCCAGCGCGTCGTCGATCGAGTAGTTTTTTCCAGGCTCGATCTTTTCGCGAATGGCTCGTAAACGTTTACCTCTGGCCATTATTCAACTCCTTCCACGTTCAGACCCATGCTGCGGGCGCTACCTGCAATCGTCCGCACTGCTGCGTCAATGTCGGCTGCAGTCAGGTCAGGCTCTTTCATGCGAGCGATCTCTTCAAGCTGATCGCGGGTCACCGTTCCGACCTTGCGGGTATTCGGCTCGCCACTTCCCTTCGGAATCTTTGCCGCTTTTTTCAGCAAGACAGCCGCTGGCGGAGTCTTGGTGATGAAAGTAAAGCTGCGATCGCTATAGACCGTGATGACGACTGGCAGCGGCAAGCCCTGCTCAGTGGACTGGGTCTGGGCATTGAACGCCTTGCAGAACTCCATAATGTTGACACCGTGCTGACCCAGGGCCGGACCGACCGGCGGACTCGGGTTGGCCTGACCGGCAGGCACTTGCAGCTTGATGTACGCCTTGATTTTCTTGGCCATGCTTTGCTTCTCCTCGGGTTCTGACGCCAGCGCACCTGGGCTACGGGCTCCCCGTTTGTTGTCTCAAGGGCTCAACCGAGCCCGCGTTCTTGCCTTAGAGCTTTTCCACCTGCTGGAAATCAAGCTCCACCGGCGTTGATCGACCGAAGATGGACACCGCCACCCGCAGTCGGCTCTTCTCGTAATTGATTTCTTCAACCACACCGCTGAAATCGTTAAACGGACCATCGATGACCCGTACCATCTCGCCGGGCTCGAACAGCACTTTCGGCCGCGGCTTGTCAACGCCCTCTGCAACGCGCTGCAGGATGGCGTCCGCTTCGCGCTTGCTGATCGGGGCCGGGCGATCCTGCCGACCACCAATAAAGCCCATCACCTTGGGCACATCCTTGACCAAGTGCCAGGTGTCGTCGTTCATTTCCATTTCCACCAGCACGTAGCCGGGAAAGAACTTGCGCTCGCTGCGGCGCTTGACGCCCTTCTTCATCTCCACGACTTCTTCGGTGGGAACAAGAATCTCACCGAACTGGTCTTCCATGCCCGCACGCTCGATGCGCTCGCGCAGACCTTTCAGCACCTGTTTTTCAAAGCCTGAAAACGCGTGAACGACATACCACTGCTTTGCCATCAGGAACCTCCGGCCGCGCCAATAAGACGACGCACCATCCAGCCGAACAGCGTGTCCATGAAAAACAACAGAATTGCAACAATCACGGTGATCACCAGCACGACCAGCGTGGTTTGCAGTGTCTCCTGTCGCGTCGGCCACACGACTTTGCGCCTTTCAACGTCCGCCTCGCGAACAAATCCGAACATTTCGCGGCCGCGTGGCGTCTGATAAACGATTGCAGCGGCAACACCTACGGCAGCCAGCAAACCCAGAACCCGGAACAAGGTCATGACCTCGCCGGCAAAATGGAAAAAGCCGACCACGCCCGCCAGCAGTACCAGAAGGCCCGCAGCCCAGAACATGTTGTCGCGCGGTGATGTCTTTTCGGCTGCCATATCGTCCGTGAATATCTAAGTGATGGCAGGCGAGGAGGGACTCGAACCCCCAACCTGCGGTTTTGGAGACCGCTGCTCTGCCAGTTGAGCTACTCGCCTAAAAAATCAAAGCTCTCGAGACAGTCAACGGGGTTGAGCCAAAGGCTCGAACCCCGCGACACGATCCAACGATTACTTATTCGTGAATTTTTGCAACCACGCCGGCGCCGACGGTGCGGCCACCTTCGCGGATCGCAAAACGCAGGCCCTCTTCCATCGCGATCGGCGCGATCAGCTCAACCTGCATCTGCACGTTGTCGCCCGGCATGACCATCTCAACGCCTTCCGGCAGCTCAACCGAGCCAGTCACGTCTGTGGTCCGGAAGTAAAACTGCGGACGATAGC
>JAZBPR010000203.1:0-9850 GCA_036351735.1 Wenzhouxiangella sp.
ACCGGGATGCAGTCGGTGGTCATTCCGGTCTTCACGATCTGCGCGATCATTTTTATCGCTAACTGGCAGGCCGAACTTTACGGCGTGGGTATCGCTGCGGTGGCCATGCTGTCGACCGTCGGCATGACCATGGCCATTGACGCCTACGGCCCGGTCGCCGATAACGCCGGCGGAATCGCCGAGATGGCAGGCCTGGGAGAAGAGACCCGCAAGATCACCGACTCCCTGGATGAACTCGGCAACACCACCGCGGCAATTGGCAAGGGCTTCGCAATCGGTGCTGCAGCTCTGGCCGCTCTGACCATTATTTCAGCCTACATCGCCGAAGTCAGCCACCGCATCGAGGGCTTCGCGCTGGAGATCTCGGACCCTAACGTGCTGATTGGCATGTTCATTGGCGGCGTGTTCCCGTTCCTGGTTGCGGCAATCACCATGACGGCGGTCGGCAACGCAGCCTTTGAAATGATCCAGGAGATCCGCCGCCAGTTCCGGGAAATCCCCGGTCTGCTGGAAGGCACTGGTGAGCCGGATGCGGCACGGTGCGTTGATATCGCCACGACCTCGGCGATCAAACGCATGTTGCTGCCCGCATCACTCGCCGTGATCGGTCCTGTCGTCGTTGGCTTCGGCATGGGCGCCGAGGCGCTGGGTGGCATGCTGGGCGGCGCTCTGCTGGGCTGCGTGCTGCTGGCGCTGACCATGGCGAACGCTGGCGGGGCCTGGGACAACGCGAAAAAGTATGTCGAAAAAGGCAACTTCGGCGGCAAAGGCTCTGAGGCCCACAAAGCCAACGTTGTGGGCGACACGGTCGGTGACCCGCTCAAAGACACCTCAGGTCCGTCGATGAACATTCTCATCAACGTGATGGCGATCGTCAGCCTGGTCATTGCCCCGCTGCTCGGTCCCTGAACCCAAAGCCTGGCTCTGAAGCAAAAAAGCGCGGCCAATGGGCCGCGCTTTTTTTATGCGGAGGCCTTCAAAGCGGACTGTTCAAGCCCGCTCCTGACCCAGCGAAGCTGGAGCCATCGAGTCGACCAGTACCGCAATCGCGCCATCGCCGGTCACGTTACAGGCCGTTCCAAAGCTGTCCTGCGCCATATACAGGGCAATCATCAAAGCAAGCGCCGTTTCACCGAATCCCAGCATTGAGCCCAGCAGGCCAAGGGCGGACATCACCGCACCGCCGGGCACGCCGGGTGCGGCAAGCATAACCACGCCCAAAGTCATAATGAACGGCAACATCCCCAGCAGGGAGGGCAACGCCAAACCGTCCTGCAGGATCATCACCGCGACGGCGCAGGACACGATCGTGATGGTCGATCCAGCCAAGTGAGTGGTTGCGCACAGCGGAACCGTAAAGGCTGCCACGCCATCGCGAACCCCATTACCCTTGACCGCCTGCAGAGTGACCGGGATGGTGGCTGCACTGGACATGGTTCCAAGAGCGGTGAAATAGGCCGGGAGCATACCGCCGATCAGTCTGAATGGCGAAAGCCGGGCCCGGATACCCGCCAGAAGAAACAGCGCGACGATCCAGATCCAGTGCAGCGCCACTGACATCGCCAGCACCACGCCGAAGGTTTTCAGCGTGGCAAACACCGTACCGGCGGCCGCCAGTTCGGCAAAGACACCGGCAATGTAGAACGGAAGCAGCGGAATGATGAAACTGACCAGTAAAGCCTTGATGACGTCCCGACCCTCATCGAACAGTTGCCCAAGTCGTTTCGCTCCTGTCGCCGCGATTCCGAGGCCGAAAATGAAGGCAGCCACAAGGGCGCTCATGATCCCGAACAACGGGGGAACATCCATCGTCATGAACGGCATCAGTGCAGCAGCGTCAGATTCCGCCGCCGGCATGCTGCCACTGGTCAATACCGGCACGAGCGCACCGGCAACAAGAAACGCCAGCACGCCTGCCACCAGCGTGGACGCATACGCCAGCGCCAGCGTTGTTCCCAGCAGTCGACCCGAGTCACGCGGCAGACCGGCGATGCCGCTGGTGATATAGAACAGAATGAGCAGAGGAATGGTAAAAAACAGGATTTGCCCGAACAGCGACTTGAAGGTCAGCAGTAATCGGATGATCCATTCCGGGGCCAGCAGTCCAACGAGTATGCCGCCGGCAATACCCAGTACAAGTTTGACGATCAGCTTCATACGTGTTCCCAAATGAAAGAAAAAAGGGGGGTGACTAAACCCAGTCCGGCATGGTCAGCCAGACCTGATTCAGAACATCCTCTTGCAATCGGAAATCTGGCATCAATTCCTCGACCTTGTTCCAGAAATCCGCCGAGTGATTGGCATACAGGGTATGCACCAGTTCGTGCACGATCACATAATCGCAGGCGCGCGGTGGGCAGAACAACAAGCGTGCATTCAGCGACAGATCACCGCGGGTCGAACAACTGCCCCAGCGGGCTTTCTGATGTCGGATGGTCACACTCCGATAGCCCAAACCATAAAGATTCGACAGCGCCTCAGTCCGGTTCTTCAAAAATTCCGAAGCCTGGCCGCGCAGCCAGGACCGCAACCGCCTGATCACCCGAGCATCAACCGCCTCGTCGGTAACCTCCGGCAGACCGATGATCAGGCGGCAGCCGTCATCGTCAAAGCGCAGGTACCGGCCTGAAGGTTCGGGATAGTCCACCAGCCATTCACGACCCAAAGCCGGCAGCGAGATCTTTTGCGGTCTTCGACCTTGGCAGGCCGGATCCATATGAGCCTTGGCAAGAGCTTGCCTGCTCGCGACCCGATGGATCCAGTCCGACCGCGCCGAGAGCAACGCGGGCAAACGCCGTCGGTCGAACCGAGGCGGGATGGTCACGACCAGGCCGTCCCGAGGGTCAATCCGCAGGCGGACGTGACGCGCTCGCGGATGCACGCGAACCCGGTAATCGGCCAGCAGATCACTCAGTACTGAATTGGGCACCCGTCGGGGATTTAAGTCGGTTTCGGCTACCATTATGCATCGCATGATCCAGTTGTCCGACATCACTCTTCGCCATGGGGCTGACGCTTTGCTCGAGCGGTCTTCGGCCACGATTTATCCGGGCCATAAGGTCGGATTGATCGGCGCCAATGGCTCTGGCAAGACCAGTCTGTTCAGGCTCCTGCTCGGAGAAATGGATCTGGATGCCGGGGACCTGCAGATTCCCAAAGACTGGCGATTGGCGCATATGGCTCAGGAAATCGACGATCTGGAACGCACGGCGCTGGACTTTGTCATCGATGGTGATCAGACGCTGCGCGATGCCGAGCGCGCCGTGATCGAACACGAACAAACCGGTGACGGGCACGCCATCGCCGAAGCCCATGCGAATCTGGCGGAAGCCGGTGGTTACGACGCCCATGCCCGGGCGGGTTCACTACTAAACGGTCTGGGCTTTGCCAGCGATTCACACCTGCATCCGGTGTCCAGTTTTTCAGGTGGTTGGCGGATTCGTCTCAGCCTGGCCCGGGCATTGATGTGCCCATCCGATCTCTTGCTGCTGGATGAACCCACCAACCACCTGGACATGGAAACCATCGTCTGGCTGGAAGACTGGCTGAGGCGCTATCCCGGCACTCTGCTGCTAATTTCGCACGATCGGGATTTCCTGGATCAGGTCGTGGACTCCGTGCTCCATATCGAATTCCGTTCACTGAACGCCTACCGTGGCGGCTACTCAAGCTTCGAGCGTCAGCGCGCGGAGCGACTGGCTGGCCAACAAGCCGCCCACGAAAAACAGCAGCGGGAAATCGCTCACATCCGAAAGTTTGTTGATCGCTTCCGCGCCAAAGCCAGCAAGGCAAGGGCGGCCCAAAGCAGAATCAAGGCGCTGGAGAAAATGGAGCTTTTGGCGCCGGCACATGTGGACTCTCCCTTCGACTTCAGCTTCCCGCCCCCGCCGGCAGCCACCAATCCCATGATTCATTTAGATCGGGTCAACCTGGGATATTCAGACACAGCGGTACTGGAGCAGGTCTCGCTCAGCCTGGCGCCGGGCGATCGCATTGGTCTGCTCGGCCTCAACGGCGCAGGCAAGTCAACGCTCGTGCGGGCACTGGCCGGGGAACTCAGGCCCATGACGGGAAGGATTACAGCCGATCCCAAGCTGCAGGTGGGTTACTTCGCCCAGCACCAGCTTGAACAACTGGACCCCCAGGCCAGCCCGTTGACCCATCTGGCAAGACTGGATCCAGACCGCAGCGATCAGGCTTTAAGAAACTTTCTCGGGGGCTTCGATTTCCAGGGAGACATGGCCACTGCAGCGGTAGCCAAGTTCTCAGGCGGCGAAAAGGCCAGACTGGTGCTGGCCATGCTGGTCTGGCAGGCCCCCAACCTGCTGCTGCTGGACGAACCCAGTAATCATCTTGACCTGGATATGCGCCATGCCCTGACCGTCGCACTCCAGGGCTTCGAGGGCGCAGTCATCACGGTTTCTCACGACCGCTATCTGCTCAGCCACACGGTCGACGATTTCTGGCTGATCGATCAGGGCCGGGTGGAGCGTTTCGACGGTGATCTCGACGACTACCGGCGCTGGCTTCGCGAGCGCTCCAATCCCGCGGGCAATACCAGGAAGGCCGAACCATCAGCAGCCACAACCTCGCGCACCGACGGGAAAAACAGACTGGCCACAATCAAGCCGCTCAAAAACCGCGTTGAGCGTTTGTCGCGCCAGATCGACGAGGTCGCGCAGCGGATGACGGACATTGAGCAGGCGCTGGCAGACCCGCAAATCTACGAGAACGACAACAAGACCCGGCTTGACCAGTTGCTGGCCGAGCGATCCAAGTTGCAGGACCGTCAGTCAAAGCTCGAAGTGGACTGGCTGGATGCCGAAACCGCGCTGGAAGAGGCGGCAAACGCTTGAGCGCTGCTGGCGCCTTGCCGCATCCGCAGTGATGGGCTATGGTTCCTGTCAATTTCCGGGGCATGTAATGAAGGCGGGCATGAGCATCGAACCACCAGCGCAGATGATCCGGCATGACTGAACTACTGGCCGTTGGCGATCTCCACCTTGGCCGAAGCCCTGCCGCCCTGCACCCTGACCTGCAGCATCGCCGCGCTGAACTGGGTCCTGAAGCGACCTGGGCCCGATGCGTTGCATTGGCGATTGAACAGGACGTGGATGCTGTGCTGCTGGCCGGCGATGTGGTCGAGCGCAGTCGCGATCTGCTTGTAGCCTACGGGGACCTGAAGCGCGGCGTCGAACGCCTCGAAGCGGCTTCCATTCCGGTCCTCGCCGTCGCTGGAAACCATGACACCCTCGTCCTGCCCCGTCTGGCCGACGAAATCCCCGGACTGGAACTTCTGGGAGCGGGCGGACGGTGGCAGGAACGGTCCGTCGGCGAACTGAGCATTCTCGGCTGGTCATTCCCGCGAACCCACGTCCGCCAGAACCCCCTGGATACGATGCCGACACCCGATCGGCCCAAGCAGACGATTGGCCTTTTGCATTGTGATGTCGATCAGGCAGACAGTCCCTATGCACCCGTCACCAGCGCCGGGCTGAAATCAGCCGGTCTGGCCGCCTGGCTTCTGGGGCATATCCATCAGCCCAGCCGTCTGGAAGTCGCACAGCCGATCGGCTATCTGGGCTCGGTCACAGCGCTTAGAGCCTCTGATACCGGACCGCGCGGTCCCTGGCGTGTCAGCTTCAAGCACCAGAAGCTGTCTGCTGTTCATCAGGCCCTGGCCCCGCTCCGGTTCGACTCGGTTGACATCGACGTTAGCCAGCTTGAAGCACCGAACCAGCTTGGTGAAGCCATCCTTGCAGCCGCCAGAGGGCACATCGCTGAACTCCGGGATTCGAACTTCCTGCCCGATGTTGTCGGACTGCGGCTGGTTCTGACCGGACGCTGCACCTTCGAGACGGACCTTCCGGCAACGATTGATGACTTGCTCAGCAACGCCAGACCCTGGCAAGAGGGGCCGATACATGTCTTCGTTCAGAAGATCAGTATCGAGACGCATCCTGCCCTGGACCTGCAGCGCCTGGCCAGGCAGGAAGATCCCTGCGGACTGCTCGCACGCCGCCTTCTGATCCTCAATGACCTTGCCCACCCTGAACACGAAACCCTCATTGCTCAAGCCAGACCAGCGCTGGCGGCCGTCGCTGGGCAGAAGGAATTCCGCCATCTGGATCCACCGCTGGACGACCATCAGATTCGACTCTGGCTTCGGGACGCGGGCCGAATCGCACTGAACCAGCTCCTCGACCAGAAGCGCAGCGCCAAATGAAGCTCAGTTGGATCGATATCCGCCACCTTGAGGGCATTTCTGAGCCCTTCAAGGTCGAGCTTGCGCCGGACACGGCAAACCTGGTAACCGGTCCGAATGGATCGGGCAAATCCAGCCTGATTCGCGCCGTCCGGGCGGTCCTGACGACGGAGGCGGAAGGCGGATTCGCCGAAATCAGGATCGGCTGGCGTGACGACAGGGGCGAAATCCTGGCCCATCGTCTTGGGGCTCAAACCAGCTGGACCCGCCAGGGAAGAAAGACCGCCGCCCCGAACCTGCCGGCGTCAGACGCGCTGGACGCCTTTCTAATCAGCACCGAGCAACTAAACTCACCGGGCAAGACCGATGCACTGATCGCAGCAGAACTCAAGACCCTGCTAACCGGGGGCTACGATCTCGACGTCGTGCTAAACCATGCCGCCCTGACCCTCCCGCCCCGGCCCCAGAAACTGGCCCGAGAGATCGATCGGCTCCATCGGTCGATTGAGGACAAGGAGCAGGAGTACACCAACCTTCAGCACGAAGTCGATGAACTGGCGGATCTGGAAGCCCGATTGAAGGAGGCGACCGAGGCGTCCACGCGCATCGGGGTGATCGAAGATGCCCAGACTCTGGCCGACGCAATCGGGCAACGAGACGCTCTGGAGTCAACCCTCATCGAGGAATTCCCGGGCGGTATGGATCGCTTGCGCGGCGACGAACTCGAACGTCTGGGTGAACTCCAGCAACAACTGGAGCGAAAGCAGCACGCGATTGTTCTTGAACACACCACCCTGAAAGAGGAGCAGGCGAGGCTTGAAGACAGCGGGGTTGATGATCCTCAGGCGCTCGAAGCGCTTCAGGCGAACCTGGCTGACGCGCGGGATCGCCTGGCGGCAAGCGAGCAGAAACTGGAAGCTGAGAAAGACGGTCTGGAGCAGGCCGAACAGTCGCTGAAAGAGGCGGGGCAACGGGTGGGAAGCGAGGAGCCTGAACGGCTCATCGACATCGATCAAGCTGCCCTGGAAAGCCTTGAGAAACAGGTCGAGAAGGTGCTGTCCATGCGCGAACGCATCCGGGCCTTGACCGGCCAGCTCAGCCTGGTTCAATCCTCGCGCAACCCGACTGGCCAACCGCGCGATGACTTGCGCAACGCGCATACCGCCTTGCATGACTGGCTGGCACTGGCCAGGCTCAGTCCGCTGGAAGGCTGGCTTTGGGGAACCTTGTCGCTGGCAGCCCTGATCGGCGGTGTTCGCCTGCTGGGGGGCACGGAGCTATCCGGACAACCTGAACTGCTGTTGCTGATTGTTCTGGCGGCGGGATTACCGGTTGCCATGCTCGTGCGGTTTGGCATGCGCTGGCGCGATCGCACCGAAGCGCGCCGGGCTTTCGAGCTCAGTGAGATCGAACCGCCGCTGGGCTGGAATGAATCGGAGGTTAGAGCGCGGCTGAAGCGGCTGGATCTCGAGCTCGAGGCGGCAACCCAGCGCGAGATCAGTCACCTTCGGGCCGGGGAGCTTCGTCAGGAGCTCAATGCTCAGCGCACCTCACTCGACCGTGCCCGCAGCCAGCTGACGGAGCTCGCAACCGGTATGGGGCTTTCGGCAGAACAGCGCCTGGAAACCACATTCGCGCTCTGGTCCCGAAGCCTTCAGGACTGGCAGCAGGCCGGCCAGGATTGTGAGCGACGCCGGCACCGTATCGAACAGTTGAGCAGGCGCTACGACTCGGAATGCGAACTGGCCAGAAAGCTGCTGGATCAGCATGGTGTAACGGTCGACTCGATTTCATCGCGCGAGATATCCCGGCTGGTCAATGAGTTGACACCCAAGATGCGCCGACATGCCGAGCTGTACAACTCAGTGCAGGCTCGAAACCGGCGGATCAGTGAAGTGCATACTGATATCAGCCAGTTGCGCCAGCGGATTCAGGGCATCTTCGACCAGGCAGGGATGCGTCCAGACGACGAGACTGGCCTCAGACTCAAGGTTGAACAACTAGCGCGGTGGCAGAGTCTGGAAACCGAGCGAGTCGAACTCACCCGCAAGATTACTCAGCTTGAGCACAAGCTCATCAACGAACCAGAGCTTCTCGATCTGGCCCGCCATCCACAACAGGATCAACTGGAACCGATGCGCGAGGAGTTGGCCGGCCTGGCCGAGCAGCGGGACGATCTGAATCGGCGCATTGCTGAAATCCAGACTCGACACCGGGATGCTCTTGCCCGGCGGGAGCTTGAATCGCTGGGCATGGAACTGGAGGCGGCACACGATGCGCTCGAGACTGAACTCGAACGGCACCTGACCGCCGCTGCCGGGCGATTTCTGATCGAAGACGTTGCCACTGCCCATCGCGATGAACAGGAGCCGGCGCTCATGGCGCGCGCCGATCACTGGCTCAACCGGTTTACCGGGCACCGTTATCGCCTGGAGTTCCAGGCCGGGGCATTTCTCGCGGCCGACAGCCGGACGGGGAACCTGCAAAACCCTGCCCAACTGTCCACGGGCACACGCGCTCAGTTGATGCTGGCCCTCCGACTCGCCTGGATTGAACAGCTCGAGACCCGATTTGAACCCCTGCCCATTTTCATGGATGAAGCACTGACGACCAGTGATCCCGACCGCTATCGCGCGATCGTTCAGGCCACCGGTGAACTGGTCAAGCACGGACGCCAGGTCTTCTACATGACGGCACAAAGCGATGAGCGTCAGGCATGGCAGGACTGGCTGGGCCATGGACTCAAGCCGCACGAAATCGATATGAGCTCTCTTCGGGCCACTCAGGTCCGTCAGCTGGAGTTCCAGATGCCCGAGGCCGCACCACTGCCCGCTGAACTGCCGGATCCGAATGGCCTTTCTCCCAACGACTGGGCCCAAAGAGCAGGTATTGCTGCCATTGATCCCTGGCAGGATGCGGGCAGCATCAGCGTTTTCCACCTGCTGCGCGATGATCTGGGGCTGGTTGTCAGACTGATGAAGGCCGGCCTGTCCAGCCTGGGTCCGCTTGAACGCCTTCTGGAACTCGCCGGAGCCTCGGGTGAAACCGCGCCAGAGTGGCTGGACCAGCAGCTCCGGCAGGAGTTGGGCCGGCGCATTCAGGCGGTCCGTCTGATTCTTAAACGATGGCAGGCTAGCCATTCCAGACCTTTGAGACAGGCTGATCTAGTTCGCTCAGAACTCATCACTGACCGCTTTCTGCCCCGCGTTGCAGCATTGAATGAAGAGCTCGGCGGAAACCCAGCTGGGCTGATCAGTGCGCTGGGTGAAGGTCAGGTCTCAAGATTTCGAACCGACAACTTGGAACAGCTGGAAGCCTGGCTGTCAGATCAGGGCTTTCTCCCTGTAGCCGGAGACAGCACACGACCTAGCCCCGCCGAGCTTTCCGTCGCCTCCGGCTTATCGACGCAAACAGCTGGCGAACTTCAGCAGTGGATCGAAGGGGCGATCATCGACCCGCTGGCACTCGAAACAAGCACCGATCGGTCTTCCTAGAGGTTGCGTCCGTAAAACAGTTCCTGCATTTCTTTACGCAGGCGGCGCTCGATCCGGGCGCGCTCCCGTTTGGAAATATCTTCGGGATGGATTCCAAACAAGTAATTGTCCAGATCAAAGTCCTTCAGCCGCATCTTGGTGTGGAACAGAT
>JAZBPR010000204.1:0-4993 GCA_036351735.1 Wenzhouxiangella sp.
CATGTAGTGCGGACCCAGGATGGGCAGGGCGATGGCCTGGCCCCCGGACGCTGAGCCGGTCATCGCGGCGATGGCCGAAACCGCGATGGCGGCCGAGACCAAACCTGAACCGGGCAGCCCGGTGACCCACACCACCGCCGCGTCGAAGGCCGGCGAGACCTTGGCCACGGTGCCGAAGCCGACCACCGCGGCGGTGTTGCCGATCGCGATTTAAGTGGGTGCGCGAACCGACATCGGTCCAGTTGACACAGCTGGCCCGCACCATCGCCCGCCGGGTGGGTCGGCTCCTGGAACGCGAGGGATTTCTGGAGCGCGGCACTGAACAGATCGAGCGCTCCGAAGACTCCGAACTTAAGCCCTTCTCATGTTTTGCTCTGTCTCTTTACTCTGACCCTTGTGCTTTCCTGATTACCGTCGAGTTTCTGAAAAGGTACGGATCTGAAGCGTGAGGTGGACCCCACAGCCGGGACGCTCTTTTTCAGTTGCGCTGGCCCGGTGGCTTCGAGTGCCCAGAGTGCGGTGACTCGACCTACTGCCAGATCAAGTCTCGCCAGGTCTTTCAGTGCCACCACTGCCATCATCAGACCTCGCTGACAGCGCGCACGATCTTCGATTGGACCCAGCTGCCCTTGACGGATTAGATGTGCTACATTTCACATATCGGAATATTTATTGAGCATTGTTCAAATTTAGGCTCGTAGAATCTTGCAATATATCGCACGCTGCGGCCAGTCACCCAACGCTTTCACGGCTTTCGAAGCACTGGGTACCGATAGAAATAGAAAGCCAAAAAACGAGGGAAAAATCTTGAAAACGACAAAGTTTTCGGTGGCTGCTGCCGCCTTGGCAATTGGCATGACTTCAACCTCTGCTATTGCGCAAGAATCAGAGGGTCACATGCTCAGAATGCATCAATTCCACCTTGAGCCGGTTTCTTGGTTGGAATTCGGGGCCGGGATGGAGGCTTACATCAATTGTCACAAAGAGAACGATCTCGACAGTTCATGGTCCGCTTGGGTCGATATGGAACGTCCGATCGTATGGTGGGTGAGTCGGATGGACAACTGGGCAGAATTGGACGGTCCAGGTTTGGGCCCGTGCTACTCGATAGTCGAGGAGCAAATGGGCAATACCATTCGAGATATCGAGACGCACTACGCTCGGTACATGTCGGATTGGAGTACCTCTAATGACTACGATCCGGGCGTCGTGGGGCTTTGGCAGTTCCGCGTTGACGACGGCCGCAAGTTTCGAGAGGCTGCTTCCGAAATCTTCGACATCGTGAGGGAAGGCGGGCATGACCGTAGTAGCTGGTACGAAATGCTCGGCGAAGGCGGAGGCGATATCAACTTTTTCCTTGTCAACGAATTTGAGAATTTTGCAGAGATGGATACCGATCCCCCCACTCCCGCGAGCGTACTGCGCGAGGCGGTTGGTCAACCCGCTGCGCGCGCGCTCTGGGAGCGGATGTGGAGCACTCTGGACGACGATGGCGAAGGCTACGACAGAGTGATGCTGAGGAAAATTCCCGGCTGGAGTTATAACCCTGACGCGGAATAAAGCGTAGAACGAAGTTTATCTGCAAGTCCAAGTCAATATAGAAACGGCCCGGGCAACCCGGGCCGTTTTTACTTCATCGTGGTCAGCTGTTAGTCACTCTGAAGATTCATACCGCAGCCTGGTTTCTGGCCATCTTTCTGCTGACCCAGAGCAAGACCGGCCTTTCGGGCATGGCGCTTGCCCGCCATCTGGGGGTGTCCTACAACACCGCCTGGCTGGTCAAACAGAAACTGATGGAGACCATGCGCGAGCGCGCCGACAGCCAACCTCTGACCGGTCTGGTGCAAGTTGACGACGCCTACTGGGGCGGAGAACGTCGGGGCGGCAAGTGTGGCCGGGGTGCCGAGGGCAAGACGCGCTTTGTGGCTGACGTGGCCTGCTCTACCGACGGGCGGCCTCTGGCGATGCGGATGACGCCGATCAAGTCCTTTTCCAGCGACACGATTGACCGCTGGGCGAGCATACATCTGGCGCCGGAGGCTGAAGTGACCTCCGATGGTTTGGCGTGCTTCCGGGCCATCGTGGAGACGTGCCCGCACTGGAGCATCAAGACTGGTGGTGGACCCAGCAGCGTCGAGACGCCGGATTTCGCCTGGGTCAACATGATGCTGGGGAACGTGAAGAAAGCTTTGCACTGCATCTACCATGCGGTCAGAGGACAGCACCTTGGTCGGTACCTGGGCGCTTTCGCTTACCGCTTTAACCGTCGCTTCGAGCCGGGAAGCATGATCGAGCGGCTGGCCTACGTGGACTGCCGCACGGCACCGCTGCCTTATCGTTTCGCTAAGCTGGCTGAGCTACAGACGTAATCAGGATTCCTTTTGATTGGGATCCGGCTCCTTTATTGATGTATATTTGGGTGTTCATGTGAAATACGTCACTAAAAGGGGCTCGCATGAAGTCCGATTTCGTCTCGCTGCTTCGTGCGGTATTCCTCACTCTTTTGTTCGGCCTCGCGTGTTCCGGTCTCTCTCTCGCGGCTGACACGTCGATTCTCCAGAACATGCGCGCCGTCCATATGGGCGGAAATTGGGGTGCGACCCGGAGCGACGCCCAGTATCTCGACCCCGTGCTTGGTCAGGGCTATATCGACTGGCTCAACAGCGTCGGCGCAAACTGGGTTGGTATTTCAGTCGCCCTGTATGTCGACAACAGCCTCGACAGCCAGGTCAAGCGCAAGTATCCGCCGGAGTCCGGTGACCTCATCCCCACCTACACGGATGAGCAGCTCACCACGATGGTTAATTTTCTTCGTAGCAACGGCTTCAAGGTCTTCCTGACGCTGGCCTTCGAGAATACGTCGATCGCGGAAGTCGATGATCCAAACCTCTACGTCGATCGAAATATCCTCGGCGCGCCCTTCGTCTACCAATGGAGTGAACTGGTCGAGCCGGAGAACTGGCCCTGGGACCCGGCGCACCCGGACCACGACACGTTTGTGAGCGCCTTCTGGCAGAGCTATACCGAGCAGGCCGGCCATTTCGCGCGGCTGGCAGAAACGTTGGGCGTGGAGATGTTTTCGCTGGGAACGGAGTCCGATGGCCTGTTTCGCACTCGAACGGCCCCCGGCTGGCCCAACGAGTTCACCGCCGAGATCGAAGCGATGATTGCCGCGGTCCGGGCAGATTATTCCGGACTCGTCACCTACGCGCAGCATCACATCTCCATCGCCGAGCAAATGCAGGACGTGGGCGACATGTGGCGCTGGCTCTGGAGCGATACCTCCATGGACGTGATCGGGCTGACCGGCTACTTCAAGGCCGTGGATAGTGAGCCCCAGTCCCGAGTCCCCTACCACCAGCTGCTCGAGGGCTACCGCAGCGCCTTGAACGACTACGTGGTGCCGCTCACGACCTATGCGCCCGGAAAACCGATCGTCTTCGTCGAGTTCGGCTACGTCGATTCCGTCCAGTCGCCCTGGGTGAGCTTTGCCCAGGAGCAGACCCTGAGGGAATTCACCGACGAGGATGGAACGGGCATCGACGATGGCGCCGAGACGCAGGCCGACATCCTGCGCGCATTCTTCCAGGTTAATCGCGAACTGGATCGGCTGGTCGAGGGGGCTTTTCTCTGGGGTCATGACTGGGCCGACGATGCGCTCTGGGACGAGGTCTGGGGCGCCAAGCGGACTTTCGGCGTGCGCGACAAGCTGGCCGAGGAAGTGATTAAGGCCGAGTATGGCGCCAGCTCGTCACTGTTCGGCTCCATCACTGGTGTCGTGGTCGACCAGTCCGACGGAACCACACCCGTCCATCCGGTCGCGGTCGACCTGTTCGACGCGGTCACCGGTGAGCGGCTGCTGATCTACACCGAAGTTTCACCGGACGGTCGGTACGAGATTGGCGGTGTTCCGGTGGGCAACTACAAGGTGTTCTTCAATGCCTATGGCGAAGCCAACCGCTATATCGACGAGCTCTACGACGGCGTGCCCTGTGACGACGGCGCCTGCGACGTGGGCGCGCAGGGCACCGTATTTACAGTGACCAGCGGTGACAATACGCTCGACATGGCGCTCGAGCCCCGAGCCGCGCTGTCCGGCCGGGTTTTCACCGACCAGGGCACGCCGCTCACCTCGGCGGCCGTGGAAGTCCTTGATGAGTCCGGGGTGCTGGTTGGATCGCCCGTTCTCGTGGGCGCCCAGGGTGAATGGTTGCAGGGAGTTCCCGGGCCCGGCAGCTACTTTGCGCGCACCCAGATCGGCTCCACCCCGGGTTACCAGCCCGAAGTCTGGAACGATGTTCCCTGTGATGATTGTGACGTGGTCGCAGAGGGCACCGCGATCGTGGTCGGCACGAATGATGTGTCGGGGATCGATTTCGAACTCGCCCGGCCGGTCTACGAGCCTTACGACTGTCGCGCACGCAGCGCGCTCTTCACGGATAGCTTCGAGGAACGAGGGGGGACTGAAATCGTCTTCCTGACCGGTGAGAGTCGGACGATGACTACAGCTGGACAGGTGGTCGAGTTTTCCGCGCAATTGCTCGATGCGTCGGGCGCGCCACTGGACTCCTCAGCGCTCCAGTGGTGCCTGACGAATACCGATCACCTGCTGCTCGAGGCCGCCGGGCAGATGGGAACGATCACGGCCACGGGGATGGCCGTCCAGAGTTCGGAGGTGGTGGTCATCGATCCGACCAGCGGCGCAGAAGCCCGGGGCGTGGTGGTCATGGCAGAGCTCCGCAGCGACGCCGCGCTGATCGATGGCGATACCGTCGTTTCGGCGAGCCAGCCGGCCCGAGGCGCGACCAGCGCGCTCATTCTCGATCGCACGCCGGCCACCGAGTCCCTCACGGTTGGAATGGTCATCGCCCTCGATGACCGGACCGGGATTCTCGTGAGGATCGTGTCCATTGCGGTGGTGGGCGAAACGATCGAGCTCGTGGTCGAGCCCGCGGGGCTCCACGAGTTCTACGCCAAGGCGAGCATCGAGTCC
>JAZBPR010000205.1:0-2319 GCA_036351735.1 Wenzhouxiangella sp.
ATACCAGCGCCCGGTCGTTATCGCCGGTTTCGAGCCGCTGGACGTGATGGCATCGATCGTGATGCTGATCCGGCAGTTGAACGAAGGCCGGGCCGAGGTCGAAAACCAGTTCAAGCGCGGTGTCAGCCGCGAGGGCAACGCCAAGGCCAAGGCCATGGTGGCCGATACGCTGGAGCTGCGCCCCGAGTTCGCCTGGCGGGGCCTTGGTACCGTGCCCTACAGCGGCTTGCGTATCAAGGACAAATACGCCAGCTTCGATGCCGAGAAGCGGTTCGATCTAGCGGAAAAAGAAGTGCGCGAAAACAAGGCCTGCCAGTGCCCGTCGGTGATTCGCGGGGTCAAAAAACCGACCGACTGCGAAATCTTCGGCACGGTCTGCACACCGCGCAACCCGATCGGTTCTTGCATGGTCTCCGACGAAGGCGCCTGCGCGGCCTACTACCGTTATCGTCGATACGCGGAAGCTGGTTGAGGCCGGCCGCCCCGGCAATCCTGATGCAGCACTCGCCTCGATGAAGTTCTAAGGGCTCCAGGCTCTGAAGTCATTGAGTGCCTTCCGGCTTGCCGCTCGTTGAGCCGCGTTGGACAGCTCCGATCGGCTCAGGATTTGCTGATCTTGATCAGCCTGTCGCTCCAATGCGATGATCGCGTTCGATCGCTACTTGTAGCGAGGTGTCCATTTCTTTTCGGGTTCTGAGATTATGCGTCTATTGCTAAAGATCGTGCTTGTCGCACTGTTTTTTGTATCGACCTTGCAGTCATCGGCCGTAGCCCGCCAGAACGATGACATCAATCTTGGTCGTTGGGTCGGTGATCTGGACGGCATGCTTGAGCGCCGGATCGTGCGTGTTTTGGTCCCTTACAGCCGCACCGGCTATTTCATTGACGGTGGCACCCAGCGCGGCATGAACTACGAAATCATGGCGGGGTTCGAGGAGTACCTGAACGACCGTCATGCCGAAGGTCTGATCCGGATTAATGTCGTCTTTATACCCACTACCCGAGATCGGTTGATCCCTGCGCTGGAAGAAGGTCTGGGTGACATTGTTGCAGCCAACCTGACCGTGACCGACGAGCGGGCGGAGCTCATCGACTTCACAGTGCCATTGGGTCGCAATGTCCGTGAGTTGCTGGTCCGGCATGTCGATGCGCCAGCGCCGGAATCATTGGCTGATCTGGCAGGACAGTCTGTCTTTGTTCCGCCCAGCAGCAGCTATGTGGAGCATTTGAGAATCGTCAACGCCGAACTCAGTGCTGATGCGCTGGCGCCGATAACGATTCGCGAAGCACCCGGACATTTTCAAACCGAAGATGCGTTGGAGATGGTGAATGCCGGGCTGGTGGAATACACCATCGCCGACGGGTATCTGGCAAATTTCTGGCAACAGGTCCTGCCGAATCTGGTGGTTCATGAAGATATTGCCGTTAGCGAGGGCAACGACATCGCCTACGGCATACGCGGAAACAGCCCCCAGCTGGCAGCGGAGTTGAACGAGTATCTTGCCAGCGTGCGTAAGGGCACGTTGATGGGCAACATCCTGTTCAAGCGCTACCTTGAAGAGACCCAGTTTGTAACTTCGGCAACCGATGAGGCCGCGCGAGAGCGCTTGCAAGAGGTTGCCAAGATCTTCCAGCGACATGCTGAAAACAATGATCTGAATTGGCTGATGTTGGCTGCTCAGAGTTATCAGGAATCCAGACTGGATCATTCGGTGGTCAGCCCTGTCGGTGCAATTGGCATCATGCAGCTACTGCCCAGCACGGGGCAGGATATGGGGGTAGAGGACATCACGATTCTGGAAGCCAACATCAAGGCCGGCGCGCGCTATGTGAGATATCTAAAAGACGAGTTCTTCGATGACCCGGCCATCGATCAGGAGAATCAGTTGCTGTTCGCATTGGCTTCATATAACGCCGGTCCGGGAAGAATCCGAAGTCTCAGACGTGAAGCGGCCGAGCGAGGTCTGGATCCCAATCGCTGGTTCAACCATGTTGAACAGATCACGGCTGAGCGTGTGGGCCGAGAAACGGTGACATATGTATCGAATATCGCCAAGTATTACGTCGCCTACCAACTGGCCTTCGAATTACCGACCTCATCCGTTGCCGGAGCATCGGCCAACTTGCCTGATGGAGACGGATTGACCGACTAAAAAGTGGTTAAAAGAGCTTCAGTTGTGAGGAAGCGCAGGAGCTGTGTGCTCATGAAACGGCGAAACTGCGCATGAGCAGCAGTGGGGCGCCCCGCTGGGCGAGTGCTATACAGCGCTTTACCAACTACCTCGTCCATGATTGTCTCGGTGGGCCGCGTCCGTGGAA
>JAZBPR010000206.1:0-3694 GCA_036351735.1 Wenzhouxiangella sp.
CTACCTGCCCAATACAGCCGGGCCGGGCTATACCTTCTTCAACCGCATGTTCTACGCCCAGCTGGATAAAGAGGCGATCATCATCGATGAGCGCAGCAATGGCGGTGGTCAGGCAGCTAACTACATCGTCGAAGTCCTGTCCAGACCACACCTGTCGAACTGGGTGTATCGCGACGGCATGATGGCGACCACCCCGATGGGTGCTCTGCACGGGCCCAAACTGATGATGATCGATCAGGATGCCGGCTCCGGGGGCGACTACCTACCCTACGCCTTCCGCGAGCTGGAGATCGGCCCGCTGCTGGGCACCCGTACCTGGGGTGGCCTGATCGGGATCTTCAAGAACCCGCCGCTGATTGACGGGGGCATCATGACTGTGCCGCATTTCCGCTTTGTCGATACCGACAACAACTGGACGATTGAGAACGAAGGCGTCGCGCCGGATATCGAAGTCAAGCTCGACCCGGTCGCGACCAACGAAGGGCGCGATACCCAGCTCGAAGCGGCCATCGACGAGATCATGATCCGTCTGGAGGCCTACAGCGACGACATTGCTCGTGAGCCGCCGCCATTGCCGACCGAGCTGGGTCGCTAAGCCAAACTGGGGAAATCCGTTCGGTTGTCCGAAGCGGCACCGAGCAATCAGCATATCAGCGCGGTTTCTGAAGTCCTGCGGGCGCCCATCTGGCGCCCGCAGTTATACTTTCAGCGCATACATCAGCTCATTGGGTCGTCAGTTTTGCATGGTCGGTTGCCATCGGAGTGATCTGTTTAAACTGCTTTGCGGGGTGGCCCTGCTTGGCTTGAGTGCCTGCGCTCTTTCCAGCGAACGCATCGTGGTATTTGCAGCGGCCAGCATGACCAACGCCATGGCTGATATTGAGCAAGGTTTTGAATCGGCCACCGGTCACGACCTGGTTGTTTCTCTAGCGGCCTCCTCGGCGCTTGCGCGCCAGATCCAGCAAGGCGCACCGGCAGATGTTTTTATCTCGGCCAACCCCAACTGGATGGATGTGCTGGCGGCCGACGGCTTGCTTGTAGCCGGTTCGCGCGTCGATTTGCTCAACAACAGGCTGGTGCTGATTGCCCATGGACCCGAAGGCGAGTCTCTATCGCTGAGTCCCGATCTTGATCTGGTTTCCTTGCTTGGGGGTGGCCGTCTGGCCATGGCATTGGTCGACGCGGTGCCGGCGGGTATGTATGGCAAGGCGGCGCTTGATCACCTTGGTCTTTGGTCGAATGTTGAGGCCAGTGTTGCGCAGACTGACAACGTGCGTGCGGCACTTGCCCTGGTGGCGCGGGGAGAAGCGCCGTATGGTGTGGTCTATGCGACCGATGCGGTGGCCGAAAGCAAGGTCTCTGTGGTGGCAACCTTCCCGGCAGAATCACACCCCCCCATTGTTTACCCGGCCGCCGTTCTGACCGGACGAAATACGCCTGCCGTCAGGGCTTTCATGGAATATCTGCTTGGGCCGGCAGCGCGACTTGCCTTCGAGCGGCAGGGATTTGCCGTTGTTCCACCCTAGTCCGGGCTCATGAGCTGGTTGGGCCCCGAAGAATGGGCGGCGGTTGCCCTTTCACTGAAAGTCTCTTTCTGGGCGACGCTGGTCAGCCTGCCATTGGGCGTGCTGGTTGCTTTCGCTTTGGCGCGTTGGACGTTTCCCGGTAAGCAGCTGCTCAACGGTCTGGTCCACCTGCCCCTGATCCTGCCGCCGGTAGTCACCGGCTATTTGTTGCTGATGGCTTTTGGTGTTCGGGGACCGATTGGCAGCGTGCTGGCCGATGCCGGCGTGGTGTTTGCGTTTCGCTGGACGGGCGCCGCGCTCGCTGCCGGTGTCATGGCTTTTCCCTTGATGGTGCGGGCCATACGCCTGTCGATCGAAGCGGTGGATCCCAAGCTGGAGCAGGCCGCAGCCACACTAGGTGCTTCGCCGGTCTGGGTATTCACCACGGTCACCTTGCCCATGATTCTGCCCGGCGTGATCGCGGGTACCATTCTTGCCTTCGCCAAGGCCATGGGCGAGTTTGGCGCGACGATCACCTTTGTGTCCAACATCCCCGGCGAGACGCGCACCGTTCCCTCGGCCATTTACGCATTCCTTCAGGTGCCGGGTGGCGAGGATTCAGCGATGCGTTTGGTCATCATGTCGGTCATCGTGGCGATGAGCGCCCTGCTGTTGTCGGAAATTGTCGGCCGTCGTGTGGCAAATCGGGTGGGAGGCAAGTAATGCTCCAGATTGACCTAGAGCACCGCTTCTCGGGGTTCAGGCTTCAGTCCCGTTTTGAAGCCCCGCCCGGTTTGACCGCCTTGTTTGGGCGATCGGGTTCTGGCAAGACCACCATCATCAATGCCGTGGCGGGCCTGCTTCAGCCGGATCACGGTCGAATCGCCTCGGGTGACTGGGTGTTGCTGGATACCGAAAAGAACATTCATTTGCCACCCAGCCGGCGCCGATTGGGTTACATCTTCCAGGAGGGGCGCCTGTTTCCGCATCTGACGGTGCGCCAGAACCTCAAGTACGGTGCCTGGTTTGCGCCTCGCGGCGAGCCACGTGAGGATTTGAGCCGCGTGGTTGAGATGCTGGGTCTGGGCCATTTGCTGGATCGCCGACCGGGCGCGCTATCGGGTGGTGAAAAGCAGCGCGTGGCGATCGGGAGAGCCTTGCTGTCCGCGCCACGCCTGATTTTGGCCGATGAGCCGCTGGCTGCGCTCGACGAGGCACGAAAGGCTGAGATTCTGCCCTACTTCGAGCGGCTGCGCGATGAGGTGGAAATCCCGATTCTCTATGTCAGCCACTCGGTTTCTGAAGTGGCTCGCCTTGCCACCACGGTTGCTGCGCTGGAAGATGGGCAGGTGGTTCGGCAGGGCCCGGCAGCCGACGTGCTGGCCGATCCTGCCGTTCAGCCTTTGGGCCCTCGCCGCGCCGGCGCGATCTTAAGCGTTGCCGTCGCCAGCCACCACCCAGATGGTCTGACGGAGCTTGATGCAGGTGGGGAAAGTTTGTTCCTGCCAGCGGTGGACAAGCCTGTCGGCGCAACAGTTCGTGTTCGAATCGCAGCCCACGATGTCATCTTGTCGAGGCAGCGTCCGGAGGGTCTGTCCGCGCTGAACATCCTGCCCTGTGAAGTGCTTGAGGTTCGTGTCGGACAGGGCTCGGACGCTTTGTTGGCATTAGAGACTGGCGCCGGCCGGCTGCTGGCGCGCGTGACCCGTCGTTCGCTGAGCCGCCTGGAGATTACAGTGGGTGTGAGGCTGCATGCGATTATCAAGACCGTTTCGATCGCGCCCTCGGATATCGGGGTTGGCTGATCTGTGCGCCTGATTTCTGTCGTCTTGCTGCTGATGCTGGTTGAGTCCTCCGTGGGCTCTGAGTCGATGACAGTGGTGCTGAATGAGAGCGGGTTTGAGAATGCGCTGGCCGGCAAGGACGTCATTTTCTGTGCCCGAGATCTGGATTCCGGACAGGAGTGGCGGTTCCGGCCTTCGCGGGGCGACGAGCGGCATCGTCCGTTTTCGACGTTCAAGATTCCAAATCTTGTCATTGCTCTGGAAACAGGCGTCGCGCTCTCTCTGGATGATCAGCGCCCCTGGCGCAGGGAAGAACGACCGCCTTCCGACTACTGGCCAGAGGCTTGGAAACAAGACCAGACACTGGTAAGCGCTTTCCGTCGATCTGCTGTCTGGTACTTCCGC
>JAZBPR010000207.1:0-10518 GCA_036351735.1 Wenzhouxiangella sp.
GTCTGGAGAGAGCGCCTGGCTGGAAGCGGCATAGACGGTGACGCGCTGAATCGACATCAACTGATCATAAATGGACAAGACAATCCGACATTGTAAACGCAGCTTGCGGCCTTCGCCTGCAACCATTCGCGCTGCAGTAGCGACAGCAATCCTCGTTGTACTGACAGCCTGCAATTCCAGCACGCCGCCGACGCAGCTGGCCGAGGGGCAGGAGCCTTATCTTCGCTATTGCGCCTCGTGCCACGGCAATCAGGGCGAGGGCAAACCACCGGCCTTCCCCCCGTTGGCCGGCTCGGAATGGATGGAGCTGCCCTCCGAAGCGTTGGCGCTGATTGTCCTTTACGGGCTGCGCGGCGAAATCGAGGTGGCCGGGCGCACGTATCGGGGATACATGCCGCCCATGCAGCATCTGAGCGATGAAGACATTGCCGCGCTGCTGGGCTTTGCCGAGCGGGCCTGGGCAGGCCGCGAGGCCGGGCTGGGGGTTGCCGATATAGCGCGGCTGCGCACGGCGTTTACTCAGAGGCGACCCCCGCTGGAGGGTCTGGATGGCCTGATGCGGGCGCTGGACGAGCTTCCGTGAGCATGCAGCCCGCGCGCAGCGGAGTTGGCGGCTCGGCCGCAATGACGCTCCTGATCGTCACGGTCGTGGCCTACTTCGTCCAAGTCAGCGCCTTCACCGACGTCATAAGGCTGTTCGCCCTTTGGCCACTGGGGACGCCTGGGGCGATCAACCTCGGCGACGGCACCAGCCTGCAGACCGGCTTCGGCGTCTGGCAACTGGTCAGCTATGGTTTCCTTCATGGTGGGCTGGCTCACCTGTTTTTCAACATGTTTGCCCTGTACATGTTCGGGCTGCCGATCGAGCGTTTGTGGGGCACCCGGCGGTTTATCATTTTTTATTTCGTGTGCTTGATCGGGGCGGGACTGGTGCAGCTTGGGGTGGCCCAGTTGGCCGGAGAAATCTATCCGACCATTGGTGCCTCGGGCGCCGTCTTCGGCCTGTTGCTGGCTTTCGGCATGATGTACCCGAACAGCCGGATCATGCTGCTGTTCCCCCCCATCCCAATGCGCGCGAAGTGGTTTGTGATCATCTATGGCATCCTCACACTGGTTTTCGGTGTGACGGGCACCATGCCCGGAATCGCCCATTTCGCGCACCTGGGGGGCATGCTATTTGGCCTGGCATTGATTCTGTACTGGGCCTCGAGAGCTTCGCCGGGGCGCTAGAGAACCATGACAATGACGGATGAATCCCGGACCGACGAAGTGCTGATCGTCGACGACCAGCAAGCCATGCGCCTGCTCTTGGTGGGGCTGCTGCGAAACTTGAAGTTTGCCAACATCCGCCAGGCTGCCAGCGGTCGGAAGGCCCTTGAAATGATGAAAACGCGCATGCCTGACATCGTTTTCCTGGACTTGATGATGCCGGACATGCATGGGCTGGAGGTGCTCAACGAACTGCGCGCCATGCCGGAGGGCGAGCGGGTCTTCGTCATCGTGCAGACTGGCAGTGCCACCAAGGAAAATGTAGAGCGTGCTCGCGATCTTGACGTGGGCGGAGTTCTGGTCAAACCCTACAATTTCGAAAAAGTCAGAACAGCCATTGGGCGCTATGGCTCGGCGAGCGCGGATCCTGACTGATCAGTGGCGGTCGAATCGTCGCTTCGCAGCCAGCTGTCTGCCCAGGCCGTGGCGCGGAGATAGTCCTCGTTGAGCATGCTGATGGCCGGCTCGCCCAGGCCGCTGGTGCGCCCGGATTCGAACTCATCAAGGATGCGAAGCAGCTTGCCGAGCTCTCCTTCTCCGTGGGTCAGGGCCCGGGTGACCGGGGTCGACAAAGGCAGACCGCGAACCAGATCTTCCATGGGCTGGCCTTCGAAGACGTCCAGACGCGAAAAGAAACCAACCGAAAAGGCCACCGGTGCAGAAATGCTGGCGATTCGTTCGGCCACATTGGAGGCCATCGCCGCTCGAACCAGCAGTCCCCGGGCCTGGATGCTGCGGATCGGGTCGTTGCTCGACAGCATGAAGGTCGAAACCAGGGTTCGCATGCGTTGCGCACCGATTCGCATCATGGCCTCGGACAGGGTTTCGATGGTCCTCCCCCTGGGACCCAGCGCGGCGGAATTGGCTTGTCGCAGCAACAGGGTCGCCAGGCTGGGATGTTGTGCCAGCAGGGGTTCGAGCTGGCGCAGGCTGAAGTCTTCATGGGCCAGCTCCGCCAGCAACTGCAGCTCCACGGCACGATTCCCGCTGCGCTTGTGCGTGGTTTTCGGAATGACCACGGGCAAAGAGAACACGAAGCCCTGAAGCCAGTCGAAACCCGCCGATCGGGCCTGTTCAAGCTGCTCAGCAGTTTCGATGAAAGTGGCCATTTCAACGGGGCCCGATCCCGATGAAGCCGGCACGTCGCCCGCCGATCGGGTCTGGCTTTTTCGGAAATCGGTCTTGATGACGTCGGGCGGTGCCGCGAGCTGCTGCCGGCAGGCAGCATAAGCCCCTGCGTCCATGGCAATCCGAAAACCTAAAGATTGAAGCCGGGCAACGGCTTTTGCCGCTTCCGGAGTCTTCAACGCATCGTCGGCAAATTCCAGAATGGTCTGCTCGGGCGGGTACAGGATCGCCTCTGGATCATGCAGCCACTCGTCTGGAATCGTGCACAGCAGGAAACGATC
The DNA here is from genome assembly GCA_036351735.1 of Wenzhouxiangella sp. GTDB lineage: Bacteria > Pseudomonadota > Gammaproteobacteria > Xanthomonadales > Wenzhouxiangellaceae > Wenzhouxiangella. Next base: position 2,679 of record JAZBPR010000207.1, read on the forward strand.
ACCGACCAGCTGCGGCAAGCCGATGTCGAACAGGACGCTGGAACAAGCCCTCGCGGTCGCCAGGAGAGCGTCATTGACGTTGGCTGCCTGCGCCGTCGACGACTCACGGTACAACAGTTTGTCGCCAACATGCCTCAGGGCGCCATCGCAGATGGGCTGCAGGGCGATTCCGTGGCCCTCTGATTCTGTCATGCTGAGCCTACTCCGTTGTTGATGGCACTCAGTTGCGCTCCAGCCGCCTCAAGCTGCTGGACCAGAGATTCAGTCAGGGCTCTGATCGACGCCCACTCCTGCCCCTGGCTGCAGGCAGTTTCCAACTGCAGTGCCGCTTCTGACGCGATGGCCGCGCCGAACGTTGCGCACAGGCCCTTGATGGAGTGAGCGGCCAGCTCCAAATGCTCGCGATTCTCTTCATCAAGATATTTTTGCAAGTCGGTCAGATGGTCGGGGAACTCTCCGAGAAACACGGTCAGCACCTCGCGAAGTAGCGCCTCATCGCCGCCGGACTGACGAACTGCACCTGACCAGTCAACCGCGGATGTACTCCCGGCCTTGGTCATCTGGCCTTCGGCCGCCGCGACCGGGTCGGTATGATCCTGTGAGCTTAGAAATTCGTCCAGGTCGGAAAACTGAGCGGTCATCGGTGGTGATCGGGATTCATGTTGCTGCCCGGAACCGACGACTCGCTCGATCTCAGCATATAGGCTGGACGGATCGATCGGCTTGGCCACATAGCCGTCGATTCCAGAGGCCAGATAGGCTTCTCGATCTCCTTTCATGGCGTTGGCGGTCAGGGCAATGATCGGGCAGGGTGGCGACCCGGTTGTTTCCTCCAGCGAACGAATTCGACGGGTGGCTTCCGATCCGTCCATGACCGGCATCATCATGTCCATCAGGATGACGTCGAACGCCTGGGTTCTGGCGAGTTCCACCGCTTCTTCGCCGTTATGAGCAATCTTGTAAAGGGCATTGATCTTTTTGAGCAGCGCAGCGGCTACTTTCTGGTTGACGGTACTGTCTTCTGCCACCAACACTGTCAAACGGCGATCTTTGAGAAGCTCCCGGCGGGTCAGGCCAAGCTGATGGCCATGGGCATTAGACCAGTGCTGGCTGAATGTCCTCTGAAGTACCGAGACGGTGATCGGCTTGACCAGCACGCTGCGCAGGCTGAGCTCGCGGCATTTCTGTTCCTCCCCGTGGGCACTGCTTGAGGACATAATGCGAATGTCCGTCTCATGAGCCAGCCCCTCGGCAAGGATGGCCTGCGCGCTGGCGTATCCATCCATGCCCGGCAAGTCGGCGTCTAGCAGAACGAGATCGAAATGGGATCCGCTCGCGCGTGCCTGGCGAAGGTGAATCAGAGCCTCGAAACCGCTCACGCACATTTGATGCTCGACTTCCAGCCGGTTGAACAAGTGCCTCATGACCTTGCGGTTGATCGGCTCCGCTTCCACGCACAAAACGGAGCGCTCGCCAACATCAACCATTTGTTCGAATTCTCCGGCGGGAGGCTCCGCTGAGATGGGCAAGGTGAGATCAATGGTGAATACACTTCCGTCACCGAGTCTGCTGTTTGCTCTGATGCTTCCTCCGAGCAGAGTAACAAGCTCCTGGGTAATGGCTAACCCCAATCCTGTGCCCTCGAAACGCCGCGTGGCGTCCGACTCGACCTGCTCGAAGGGTCTGAATACTGACTGCAGCTGATCGGGTGGAATGCCCACCCCGGTATCTTCGACGATAAAGCGCAGATTGATGGTTCCGTTGGAACGCTGGTCTGGGACTGCCGATGGCTTTTCGGGCTTGACGATCAGCCGGACGTGCCCTCGCTCCGTGAATTTCAGCGCGTTTCCGAGCAGGTTGATCAGGACTTGTCGCAGGCGGGCCGGGTCGGTGACCACGTAATCTGGCAGCGAGCCGCGAAGGTCGTAGTAAAGTTCGATCCCCTTGGTCTGGGCCCTGGGGCTGAGGGTCTTGATGACATCTCCGATGAATTCCATCAGATCAATGGTCTCGGCCCGAATTTCAAACTTGCCGGCTTCGATCTTCGACAAGTCCAGCACCTGGTTGATCAACTCGAGTAAATGCTGGGCCGACAGCCTGGCCAGTTCGAGATTCTCGATCTGCTCGGTCTCCAGCGGCGTATCCAGGACCATGTCGATCATTCCCATGATTCCATTCATGGGCGTACGAATCTCGTGGCTCATGTTGGCCAGAAAGCGGCTTTTCGCCAGGCTGGCGGCTTCGGCCGCGCGAACCTGTTCCTTCAGTTGGGCATCCTGGCGGCAGGCAATTGCCGCTTTGGCCAGCTTCTCCATGAGCGGCGGTAGCGACTTCAGGCACCAATCACTCGCCCCAGGGTTTTGCAGCCTCAGGATCAATATTCCGAAACCGGCAAGCGGGAAGACCAAAGCTTGACCAGCGCCTGTTGTTATGGCGTAGGGTGGGCGAGTATAAAGAGACATCAACTCATCGGCCCGACTCGGCCAGTCCGATTCAATGGCGATCTCATCGGGCAGCTGCCGGCGCGCAGTTTCGGCAGAGGCGCTGAAAACGGATCGCCACCTCACGCTGGCCGGCTTGCCATGACCAGCGGGACCCATATCGTCGCGGGCAGCGGTCAGTGAATCCGATTCCGCCGTGATGATGTCGACTGTTTCTGCGTCCAGCCGGGTCCGCAAGACCGACGTGAATTCGGCGAGCATCTGATCCAGGTCCAGGCTGCGACCGATCGACAAGGCAATGGCATACAGGGTGTCGATGTCCTGCCGCGCGCTCAAGGCTCAAGACGCTCCTGAAATCGGGCAACGGCGATACTGTTGTTGTAGAACTGCAGAAACTCCTGTCCTGTGTTGGCGATTTCCCCCAGTGTAAAGGCGCCGAAGCTCAGGTCGTTCTGGCTGACACCTTGCAACTCGTCCCCAAGGCTGTCGCCAAGGCAGAGGGCCCGCGAAACGCTGCCGAGGACCAGGTAACAGGAGCCGCGCGTGTTGAGCATGTAGTCATCAACCGTAGCGCGCGCCTCTCGGGCGGCGCTGATCAGACGCTCGTTCCTGGCCCCCATGATCTGGACCGCTGAGCCAACGGGTACTTCGCCCAGGCAGACCAGGCTGCCTTTTCGGCTGATCCGGACGGGGCAGCGCAGGATGATCTCTTCTCCCGGTTTCCTGATGCCGAAAGGGTGGTGCCGAGCGTGCTCGAAGAAATTGTCGGGAGACAGAGGCGGCAAATCATGGCGTTGGAGACAGCGTTCATAGACCGGTAAAGCCGCCTCATGGTCCAGAGCGTCAATCATGTTTCCGCGCGCAGCCGTGACCAATAGATCGTGACCTTCAGGCTCCCAGCCGTGACCGACCCCGATGCTGCTGGCTAGCGGAAGTCGGGCGCAGATTGCCGCATCGTTGATCAGCCCGTCAGGGGTGATGATGCAGGGCATGGCGTCCGTGAAGTCCAGCGATCCTGCCCCGCCGCCGACAAAGCTGTGGTCCAGGCCGAACGAAAAAAACAGTTCATTGACCAGGTCGTCGATGCGAGGAGCTGTCCCATCGACAAACAGCATGAGGGTCGAGGCATCCGTTGCCCCCGGCCAGAGATGGGTTTGCTCATTCAGGCAGTGATGCAGATTGATTTCGGGCTGACTCAGGCCGGTGATCGTCGCCAGATCGGCTTTCCTGGAAAAACCGGCAACGATCAGGCCTTGCCGGTAGCAACGGGCGCGGAAGTTGATGTTGGGAAACAGACCACCAAAGACCGGTAGCCGGAGGCTTTTCAGGATGCTGTCCAACGACTTTTTCGGCCAGGCATTTGCCGAACAACCGAGCACCATCAGGCTGGCGATGTTGGGAGCCTCGCTCAGCGCCGACAGGGCGTGCTCCAGCGCATCCAGGCTGTCACGTTCGTCGAAGATCAGTTTCAAGCCTGTCCTCCCTGACGGTGGAAGGTTGTGCGACGTCCCCCTGTCAAGCCCCCTGCAGCCAGTCGCGAGGCTTGAGGTAATCGGCCAGCCGGGCTTCGGCTGAAGCAAGTTCCGGCTGATAGTCGTACTTCCAGTGTGCAACTGCCGGCAAGGACATCAAAATGGATTCCGTCCGACCGCCAGACTGCAGCCCGAAAAGCGTACCACGGTCGTAGACCAGGTTGAATTCCACATACCGGCCCCGGCGATAGCGCTGAAAATCGGTCTCTCGCTGCCCGAAAGCGGTGCGCTTGCGTTTCTCGACGATCGGCTGATAGGCCTCCAGATAGCCATCGCCGACGGCTTGCAGGTAGGCGAAGCAGCGGTCAAAGCCCCACGCGTTCAAATCGTCGAAGAACAAACCGCCAATGCCGCGGGTTTCATCGCGGTGCCGGAGATAAAAGTATTCGTCGCACCAGCGCTTGTGATCCGCATAAACCTCGCTGCCGAAGGGCGCGCAGAGATCGCGGGCGACACCGTGCCAGTGCCGACAATCTTCATCAAAGGGGTAGAAGGGCGTCAAGTCAAAGCCGCCACCAAACCACCAGACCGGCGCCTCACCCTCTTTTTCAGCCAGAAAGAAGCGGACGTTGGCGTGGCTGGTGGGGACATAAGGATTAATCGGATGCATGACGACCGAAACGCCCAGCGCCTGAAAGCTTCTGCCGGCCAATTCCGGACGCCGCGCGCTGGCTGCCGGCGGCAGGGCATCGCCATGAACGTGAGAAAAGTTCACGCCGCCCTTTTCAAAAACCTTGCCGCCTTCCATGACGCGCGTTCGGCCGCCCCCGCCTTCCGGTCGGTCCCAGCGGTCTTCACGAAATCCTTTTCCGCCGTCAGAGGACTCAAAGGCCTCGCACAGCCGGTCCTGCAGATCGGTTAGGTAACGGGCAACAGGTTCAATGCTTGGGATGGCCATGACGCTGCTATGTCTTCTTCGCGGCCTTTTTCTTGGTCTTTTTCTTCTTTTTCTTTTTCTTTGCAGCGGTCTTCTTTTTGGCTGTTTTCTTCGCTGCGGTTTTCTTGGCTCCGGCTTTCTTCTTGCCAAATTTACCCCGGCGACCCTTGGGAGGGGCTTCGGCCAGGAGCTTCAAGCAGGTTTCCAGGTCCAGCGACTCGGGTTCGACATCTTTTGGCACGCTCGCGTTGCGCTTGCCGTCGGTCACAAAGGGGCCGTAGCGCCCTTTCAAGATTTCGATATCTTCGGCCTCGAAGCGCTTGATGATGCGCTCCTTGAGCATCTGCTTGTGCTCTGCGACCTTTTCCAGCGCCTGCTCCAAGGTAATTTCGTGCGGGTCCAGATCCTTGAGCGATACGAAGTTGCGCGTGCCGTAGCGGACGTACGGGCCGAAACGGCCAATATTGGCCTGCACCGGTTCGCCCTCGGGTGTCTCTCCCAGCTCGCGCGGCAGTTTGAACAGCTCCAGCGCCTCGGCGAGGGTGATCGTTTCCATTTTCTGGCCCGCGCGCAAGCCGGCAAACTGAGGTTTTTCTTCGTCTTCGGCCTGACCGATCTGGGCGAACGGACCGTACCGGCCCAGCCGCACGATCACTGGCTTGCCGGTCTTGGGATCGGTGCCCAGTTCGCGCGCCTGCTGGGCTTCCTGGCGGCTGACGGACTCTTCCTTTTCCTGCACCCGATCGATGAACGGTTGCCAGAACTCCTCAAGCAGGGGAACCCAGTCGTGCTCGCCCCGCGAGATGGCGTCGAGCTCGTCTTCAAGTTTGGCGGTGAAGTCGTAGTCGACGTAGCGTTCGAAGTGGTTGGACAGAAAATTCGACACCACCCGTCCGGTGGCGGTCGGCGTGAAGCGGCGGTTTTCCAGTTCGACGTATTCGCGATCCTTGAGCGTCTGGATGATGGAGGCGTAGGTCGACGGGCGTCCAATGCCGTAGTCTTCCAGCGCCTTGACCAGGCTGGCTTCCGAATAGCGCGGCGGTGGCTCGGTGAAGTGCTGCTCGGGCCTGACCCCAACCAATGTGATGCGGTCGCCTTCTTCCAGCGGCGGCAGGCGGTTGTCCTGGGCGGCCTGGGCGTCTTGATAGACCTTGAGAAAGCCCGGCTCGATCAAGGTTGAGCCCGTGGCCCGGAAGCTGTGGTCGCCAATGTCGAACTCAGCGCTGACCGTGTCGTAGACCGCCGGAATCATCTGGCTGGCGACGGCCCGATTCCAAATCAGTTCGTAGAGACGATATTGCTCTTCGCTCAGATGACGCTTGAGCCGGATTGGGGTCAGCTTCGGGGACGAGGGCCGGATGGCCTCGTGAGCTTCCTGGGCGTTCTTGGACTTCGACTGATAGAAGTTCGGCTTGTCCGGAACCACATCAGCGCCGTACTCCGAAGCAATGACCTGACGGATTTCGCTCAGCGCGTCCTGAGAAAGCGCGACGGAGTCGGTTCGCATGTAAGTGATCAGGCCCTGGGTGCCTTCACCGATATCGATCCCTTCGTACAGCTGCTGGGCCAAGCGCATGGTGCGCTGGGTGGTAAAGCGAAGCCGCCGGGCGGCTTCCTGCTGCAGGGTCGAGGTGATGAACGGCGGCTGTGCTCTTCTGCGGCGCTGGCGCTTGGTGATCCGTGCGACCTCGAAAGTGCCGCCAGAGCGTTCTTCGACCTGCTGGCGGACCTGCTCTGCGCGCTCGGCATCGGTAATGTCAAATTGATCGAACTTTTCTCCGTCCAGACGAACGAGGTTGGCGGAGAATTGCTCAGGCTCGCTGCCCAGATCGGCCTCGATGGTCCAATACTCACGAGCCTCGAAGCGTTCGATTTCTTCTTCACGCTCGACAATCATGCGCAGGGCGGGCGACTGAACGCGCCCGGCCGAAAGACCCCGCCGAACCTTTTTCCACAGCAATGGCGAGAGGTTGAAGCCAACCAGGTAATCCAGTGCACGCCGCGCCTGTTGGGCGTCGACCAGGTCGCTGGCCAGATTGCGTGGATTCTCCATGGCCTTGTCGACGGCCCGTTTGGTGATCTCGGAAAACACCACCCGACGAATCGGGGTCGAGGCATTGATCCCGCGTTCTTTCAGAATCTCGGCGATGTGCCAGGAAATGGCTTCACCCTCGCGGTCGAGGTCGGTGGCCAGATAGACGGTTTCGGCCTTGCGCGCACTGGCGACGATTCGGTCGACGTGTTTGCGGTTGCGCTCGATGATGTCGTAACGCATGGCGAAGTGATTATCCGGATCGACCGCGCCCTCCTTGGGCACCAGGTCGCGGACGTGGCCGTAAGACGCCAGAACCTCGAAATCGGGGCCCAGGTACTTGTTGATGGTGGTCGCCTTGGCGGGCGATTCCACGATGAGCAGATTTTTGGCCATGCTAGTGGCGATATTCGCCTTCTTCGTCGAACATCAGGTCTTCCATCCAGGCGTAATTGGCTTCTTGCCCGGGTTGGTTGAACAGCACCATCAGGACCACCCACTTGACGTCTTCCATGTCGATATCCTCGTCTTCGAGCGCCATCAGGCGATCGAGCACCTGCTCGCGGCGCGCCGGGTCGAGTACGCCGATGTTTTCCAGGTAGAGGATCAGTCCCCGGGAGTCCACGTCCAGTCGGCTGCACTCATCGTCGCAGAAAATCCGGACCGGATTGCTCGCGTGTCCTGCCATCACAGGCATGCGGCGCTGTTCGGCCAGCCCGTCTAGCCAGGAGAAGGCCCGATCGATTTCCGCGCTAGAAAAGCCCGCCTCTTCGAGGCTGTCGCTCAACGATTCGCGATCCGGGGTGGTTTCGGGTTCGTCGTAGATGTAGTTTTCAAACAAATACATCAGCAGATCGAGCACGTTTTCTTTCATTCAGGGTCCTTGGTGCGTGCGGCTGTAGCGTCCGCCGGCGTGAGCCGTGACGTGACCGTCCAGTTCCAGCAGGAGCAGCATGGA
>JAZBPR010000208.1:0-30435 GCA_036351735.1 Wenzhouxiangella sp.
GGTTCTTTCCCAGACCTTCCGTTCACTGATCCAGTCACGGATGCAGGTTGGCATGGCGAAATACCGCACTGAATATCCGGCAAGTTCCATCCTTCTGGTCGAGCCGAACCGCAATGACGAGCGGATGTTCTTCACCAACGTGTTCAGTTATTCATCGCGCAAGGAACTCGTCAACCACGCCTATCAGACCACCCGTTGTGAACTGTTGGCGCGCGCTGACGAACTGGAGCAATTCCTGGAACCCTACAGCTTGGGACTGAACCGATCGATTCTTCAAAAAGAACGTAGCTTCAGCGAAGCCATGGCGGAAGAAAAACGCTATCTTGCCCCGATGGGCAACAGCTTGGCCCGCAGTCTTGACCAGCTGGACCGACTGACCCGGGGCTGAGGCCAGGGCCTCAACCCCGAATCTACTGATTTGCCTACCAGTGAATGCCTCGCATCAGCGATGCGAACGCGACCTGTTCCTGAGTCGCCTCCACCTGACCGCCGTCCGCCTGCCCCCTGGCCGCCGCCGAATCCGGGAACATCCTGAACGCTGAGTTCATGATGATCTCGGAGCTCTTTGGTGCAATGGAATGCAGAACCTGGGCAAAAATACCGAGGCGAGTGGCGATTCGCTGCGGTCGATAAATCACCGCCTGCTTCACCATGTCCGCCGCGTCCTCCGGCGTGATTGTCGGTACCGATTCATACATCTTGGTGGGCGCAATCATCGGTGTTCGCACCAGCGGCATATTGATCGTGGTGAACGACACTCCGGTGTCGTTGAATTCAGAAGCCGCGCAGCGCGCAAAGGCGTCCAGCGCTGCCTTCGAAGCCACGTAGGCGGAAAACCGCGGCGCGTTCGACAGAACACCAATCGAGGAAATATTGATGACCTGCCCGCTGCGGCGCTTTTCCATGACCGGCAAAAAGCCCATGATCAGTTTCAGCGAACCGAAGTAATTCAGCTGCATACAACGCTCATAGTCATGGAATCGATCGTAGGACAGCGAAATTGACCGCCGGATTGATCGGCCGGCATTGTTGACCAGAATATCGACGTGCTCATGATCGGCAAGCACCTGTTTGATCAGTCGCTCCGCGTCGTTCAGATCAGATAGATCACAGGTGTAGGGAAACGCCTGCCCGCCTGCCGACTCGATCTGGGCCTTGGTTTCCAGCAGTTGCTCTTCACCCCGAGCCACGATGATGGTTTTGGCACCCGCTTCGGCCATCATGAGCGCGGTCGCTTTACCGATTCCGGATGATGCACCGGTGATCAATACGACCTTGTCGCGCACTTTCCCCGACAAAGAGCGATCGATGAACAATTCCGGATCGAGATGGCGCTCCCAATAATCCCAAAGCACCCAGGCATAATCCTCCAGCGGCGGCACGCTGATCCCTGAACCCTTGAGCGCCCGTTCAGCATCGCGGGTGTCGAAATGGGTCGGATAGTTGAAGAAACTCAGCATATCCTTGGGAATACCCAGATCCTTGAGGACCTGACTGACAATCCGCCGCACCGGCGGCAGCATCCCCAGACCCTGCTTGACCGGGGTTGGAATCAAGGAAAACAGCCTGGCGTCCAACCGCATCGACATCAGCGGCGCGTGCGCAGCCTCGGCGAACAGATTCATGACCGCGCCAATCCGCTTGGGGCTAGGGTCGGTCAGGTGGAAACACTGCCCGTCGAGCTTCGGCTTGTGCGCAATGTGATCCATGGCCTTGGCCACAAAATCCACCGGCACGAGATTGACACGGCCGCCTTCCAGGCCCAAGGTTGGCACCCATGGCGGCAGCATGCGGCGCATCTTCTGGATCAGCTTGAAGAAATAGTAGGGCCCGTCAATCTTGTCGATTTCGCCGGTCTCGGAATGGCCGACGACGATTCCCGGACGGTAAACCCGCCACGGCACGCTGCAATGCTTGCGCACCAAGCCTTCCGAGTCGTGCTTGCTGCGGAAATAAGGATGATCCAGGCCACTGGCTTCCTCGAACATATCCTCCCGGAAAGTTCCGCGATAGAGCCCAGCCGCGGCGATGGACGATGTGTGATGGAAGCAGCCGGCGTTGAGCGCCTCTGCGCACTGGATCGCATGTCGGGTGCCGTCGATATTGGCGACCTGATTGTCCTCAGCGCTGGCCTTGAGGTCATAGACAGCCGCCAGATGGAAGAAATGTTTGATCTTGCCGGCCAGTGCGTCACGATCGGCAGTCTTGAGTCCCAGCCCGGGCTTGGCAAGATCACCATTGACCGCCACAATCCGCTTCTTGTGATCACTCCAGCGCTCGTCAACCAGACGATTGAATTTCTTCTTCGATCCGCGCCGGACCAACACATGAATCGTACCCTTGCGTTTAAGCAGCTGATCAATCAGGTTTCGGCCAATGAAACCCGTTCCTCCGGTGACGAAGTAAGTCATGCAGTGTTCTCCCCGATTTTCTTGATTTAGTGAAGCCTCAACCTGATTAAGATAACGGGTGAGAGGCCTTTGTGCCAGCATCAACTTGTCTTTCGGCTCCGGGCTGGCCGAAACAGTCGTTGACCCTTGCGCTGACGCGTGCTAGAACATCGGTTATCTCCTCAATGATTCGGAAGCACCTGATGAGTGACCTAGACGCGCGATTTGAACAGGCTCAAGCCGAGGCCAAGCAGTTGCCGGAGCGCCCTGACAACGACACCATGCTCAAACTCTACAGCTATTACAAGCAGGGCTCAGCCGGCGACATCAGCGGCGAGAAACCTGGTTTCTTCGACTTCGTGGGAGTAGCCAAGTATGAAGCTTGGGAAAAGCGCAAGGGCATGCCTGCCGACGAGGCCAAACAGAAGTACATCGACCTGATTGAGTCTCTGAAAAGCTAGTTCTTTTCTTTCGCCGAATGGCCCGGGATACCCGCCAGCGCATTCTGCTCGCTGCGCTCGCCCTGTTCAATGAGGAGGGCGAACCGAACGTCCCCACCAACCGGGTAGCGGAATCCCTGGACATCAGCCCTGGCAACCTCCACTACCACTTTCGAACCAAGGCTGATCTGGTGGCCGCCCTGTTCTCAGGCTTCGAGCACAGAATGCTCGAGCTGCTCGCAGCGCCGGAAGAGCGTGATGCAAACATCGAAGATATCTGGTTCCTGCTTCATCTAGCCTTCGAGACCATCGGCGATTACCGTTTCATCTACCGGGATTTGACCGATCTGTGCCACCGCTATCGCGGGCTGCATCAGCGCTTTCGAGGAATTTTGAGACTGACCATGCAGTCCGCTCAGGCATTGTGCAGCGACCTGATCGCCGCCGGACAAATGCAGGCTTCCCCACGCGAGCTCGACGCCATCGTTCGGAACATCACCCTGGTCAGCACATTCTGGCTGGCCTTTGATCAGGTGCAAGACAGCGGCAACGTTCGCCCTGAACGAGCTGTCTGGCAGGTCATGAGCCTCGTTCATCCGTATCTGATCGGCGAGTCGAAGGCCCATTTACACGAGTTAGCCCAAGCCTACGAGTAAAGCGGCCAGGCAAAAAGAACCCGGGCACGAGGCCCGGGTTAAAAAGAGCAGTCTGATACGGGCCGAGGGAAGCCCGGACTGCTTCGGGGTAGTCGTTTAGCCTAGTCGGCCTTCGTGCTGCCAGCCTCGGGCGATGCAGCTTTGGGCGCGACCTTCTTTGCCGGCTTCTTGGGCGCTGCAGGCTTGGCAGACTGCTTGCGCGCCAGTTCGGTCACGCGCTTGTTCAATTCAGCGACACGATCGCTCAACTCGCGAATCTCATCAGAGGTCGGCACACCCAGACGGCTCAGAGCACGGGCAACGCGCTGTTCGAAGACTTTCTCCAGCTTGTCCCAGTTGGTCTGAGCGCTCTTGCGCACTTCATCGATGCGGCTTTCGACGTCACCGCGGACACCGCCAACCTTATCGGATGCCATTTTGCGACCCTTGCTCTCCATCTTGGCGCCTTCTTTGACCAGGCGATCAAACAGCTTGGCTGACTCGCCCACCACCTTGCTGGTGGTGTCATCAAAGCGCTTGGTGCTTTCCTTGATCAGCTTGCTGCCTTCGTCTTGTGCCAGAGCGAACGCGCCCAGCCCAGCTAACCAGATTTCGTGCGCATAGTCCTGCGCCTGATTTGTGACGTTCTTACGAGCTGCGGTCTTGCGGGTCACCTTTTTCTTGGCAACCTTTTTCTTTGCGGTTTTCTTGGCCACGATGTGTGCCTCCTAAGTGATTCAAACCAACCAGGCTGACTTTTCGTCAGCTTTGATGGGTAAGATACGGCCTGGTTCTAGAGTAGTCACCCTAATATGACCACCCAAAAGTGGGCCGACTTCCCACACCAGAACAAAGCTTTCGATTACGCCGGAGAGGCGCTGAAAACGTCATGGACGGCACTCCATCGAGGCGACCTTGAGCCTTTTCCCGACGCAGAGAGGGTATTGGCACTCGACCCGCGCCACAGCAACCCGGAGCAGACGGCCAAGGACTGGCAGCAAGCCTGGAGGGACTATCACGCAGGCCGATTTGCCCAAGCGGTTGAGACCGCGCTTGCAGTAGGACCTTTGGCGCATGCGGTGGCCAACAAGGCCAGCGGCATTTACGCGGACTATCTGGAAGAAGATGAGCAAGAGAAGCTGGCGATTTATCAGACTGGCATTGAAAGAGCAGAAGCGGCCATCGCCTCGTATCCTGAAGATCCCAACGCGCACTATTTCCATGCCTTTCTGCTGGGCCGCTATAGCCAGTGCATCTCAGTGGCCAAGGCTCTGGCCCAGGGCGTCGGCGGGAAAATTCGGCAGTCGCTGGATCAGGCGCTGAAACTAGCCCCAAAACACGCCGAGGCGCGCACCGCCTCGGGCCTATATCATGCTGAAATCATCGACAAAGTCGGTAAGCTCGTTGGCGGCATGACATACGGAGCAAAAGCCGACACCGCCATCTCGGAGTGCCAGACCGCCCTCAAGCTGACCCCAAAGGCACCGATTGCCCATATTGAATATGGCAATGCCCTTTACTTGCTCTACGGCGACAAACGGATTGATGAGTCCAACGAGGCGTATGAAAAAGCCGCAGCCATCAAGCCCATAGACGCGATGCAGAAACTCGATGCGGAGTACGCAAAAAGCTATCTGGAGGCCTGAGCGCTAATCCCCGCCGTCTATCCACTCGTGGACGACATCGTAAGCTTCCGGACCCACGGGGCCTGGCTGCGGACCAATGAGCAGGGTCAGGTGCAGCAGGTTGTCGAATTCCTCAATAAAGTGCCCCATGACGACATCCGGATCAGGCACCAGCTTGTTATCCGTAATCAGTCCGCAAAACACCTGTCCCCGATAGCTGATGATGCTGATACCCATGCCGATCGAACCGGTCTGCGGGACCCAGAACATCATTTCCCGTATTGGCGCACCAGCCATGTAGAGAATCTGCTGCGGTCCGGGCACATTGGTCAGCACCGTGCTGGCTTTTCTACTGAACAGTTCCAGAGCCGGCTTCTGCAAAGCCGCCGGACCCATGCCCAGCATAGCGAGCAAGCCCAGGGACATGACTGCCTGCTTTGAGCGCTTGAGCTCTTCCATGAACGCAGAGACCCGATAAAGCCGCTCCAGTGGATTGGTTTCACTGATCGGCAAATCCAGAAACACCAGCCCGAAGTGGTTCCCGAGATCACGCGCATGCTCCAGGGGCCGCAGGTTGACTGGAACGGTTGCACGCATGGTCAGCTCACCAGGATCGTCTCCCTTTTCGACCAGGTAGCGATGCAGCGCCCCAGTCATGACAGAAATGAGCACGTCGTTAACCGTTGCGCCCAGCGCATAGCCCACCGCCTTGACCTCCTCCAGCGGCACGGGCGGCGCCCAGGAAACGCGCTTGCGCACTCCCAGATTACCCTTGAAGCGCGAAGGTGGATCGTCTTCCAGCAGCAGGGCCGTTGCCAGTTCCGAAACGATCTCACCAGCGCCCAGCAGATATTCAGCCGCCTTCTGGGGTTCGCGGAAAAGCTCGCTGGCCTCGTCAACCATTTTCTGACTGACGTTCTGGATAAGCCCTGCCCCTTCGCGCGCCGGTGCGGTCAGGCGATTAAAGATGTTGGATTCAGCGGCACGCTTTTTCTTCCAGGCCTCCTGCTCGACCAGCCGGTTCGAAGCCTCTGCGGAAGTCTCTGTCAGAGATAGCATGACCTGCACCAGAGCAATCCCATCGGCATAGCAGTGGTGAATACGACTGATGGCAACGGGCCCGCCGACGTAGTTCTCGACGAAATGGAACTGCCAAAGCGGCTTGGTCTTGTCCAGTGGGGTCGAGGCCAGTTCGGAAACCAGCTCCTCCAGCTCGGCCTTGCCGGCGTCACCGGGCAGCGCGGTGCGCCGGATGTGACTGGAGATCTCGAACTGGTCATCTTCCTCCCACCAGCAACCCCGGGGCTGATCGACGGCCTTTTGGCGGAATCTGGGAAATGCCAGAAAACGGTTGGCGATGATTCGGCGAAAATGCTCGAAGTCGACCGGTTCGTCGAACTCCGTCACCCCCGTGATCATCATCAGATTGGTCGGCTGCTCCATTCGAAGCCATGCCGTGTCGACCTTGGCAATTGGTTCCCTGCGGGCAGTGCTCAAGGTGTTCTCCCTGCTAATTCTTGGTTATTTGACAGGATTCTTTCACGTGGCCGCCGGACGGTCAACGACAAGCCGGCATAAGACGCCGGATCAGGCGACCACACGCTTCAGTGAAGTTGTCTGATCTCATCGGGCCGATCAGGACCATTGATCAGGTCGAACGGCAACCTGACCTGCTCCAGACCAAACTGCTTGAACACCGGTTGAAGCTGATGGTGCATCAGCGGATATAGCTGGCGGGTCAGGCTCGCGTGTGAGGTTGAAAAGTCCTCAAAGCTCACGGATTCTCCCTGAAACTGACGATAAACCGTCTGCACCACCAACTCAATCTCAAATAAGACATTTTGCGGATCATCGGCTTCGCGCGAGCCGCGACAAGTCAGACGGGCCGTCACCTGATACTGGGAAACGCCTTGATCTGGCGGCATCTCACGCGGGGTCAGCTTGAGTTCTACCTTGGCCTTGTAAGCCTGATCCGGACTGACGATCTCCTTGAGGTCAGCGTTCAGGCGGGTCACCTGAGTATGCGCGAGGGCAAATTGGTCCAGAAGGTTGCGCATCAGTTCCTGACAATCGAAGGTCGACCCCTTCTAATGGCTGCACGCCGGCCAAAAATCAAGCCAGGCGCCCATCACGAACGCCTGGCTTGATCCGGTCAGCCAATTGCAAGAAAGAACTATTGACGGGTAAATGTGGTGACCAAAGCCGCACCGCTGCTGGCCTGGTCTTCGCCAATGGCCAGCGGCAGGTAGTCGTTGACCAGCCATAGTCTCAACTGGTTGGTATACAACGGGCTTAGGAACACGCCACTGCGGCCACCCGGAATGATTTCCTGCGCCTCAGGTCCATCCGGCGTGAGAGATGCCACGTTCCGTCGGGCAGCACCCGAGCCAAACATGAACGCGTTTTCCGAGCGTGCCCGGGCACTGTGGCTGGAAGCATCCAATGCCTCGAATCCGCCTGCGCGCGCAATCCCGGGCAGGTTCTCACCGACATCGGTAAAGCCACCGGCGCCAGGTACGTTGAACGGTGCCTGGTTAAGCGGATGATCGAAAACCACGCGGTGTAGCTTGCCCCAGCGGTAGTCATCCTGATCCTGCGAAAACTCAAAGGCGTTGGCGAAAGCGTCTCCGGCAAGACGATCCAGCGCGCTTTGCAGCGAACCCAGCAAAACGGCATCGCGCGCTGCTGCAGGCGTTGGCGCTTCCGGCACGTTGAAGTAACTCAGGCCCGAAGGTGCCTGCCCCTGGGTCAGCGGGAAGGCACGAAGTTGATTGACCAGCGCCCGCCAAGCCAATGTGCTCGACGGAAGTGCATCGGCCAAGCCGACCGCGCTGAGGGTCGCATCAATCGTATTGGCAATCACCTCGCCTCGCCAGACACTGTAAATCGTCGTGGCCACGCTGTTGGCAATGTCTGCGTCGCTCGGAACGCTATTGCCGGTTGCATCCCCACCCGGATCAAAGCCACCGGCCAGCCCGGTAGGCGTTGAGAAGTCCCATGCAGCCAGACGGCCCATGGCCTCCTGAACACGGGGATCAGCTGCAACTGCCGACAGGCCCGGCCATGCATCGTCTGCACCCGCGTTTTCGAACGCTTGCAGCAAGAACGGCAGCAACAGTTCAGCATCCAGCAGCTCGTTATTGGCCTGCAAGGCCTTCATATCGTCAATGGTGACGTTGCCACGCTCGACCAGATCCTTTAGTTCGCGATCCAGACGGCCCATGCGCAGGTCGGCATAGTTCGTGTTGAGGTAATACAGGCCGTTGCCGCCGGGCCGGATCTGATTCAGGGGGTTCCCATCCAGCGTGGTGCCAACCGGGTCATTGTTGGCGTTGGCCAGATATCCCCAAGGCGGGTTCACAATCTGAGGCATTTCCTCGCGCGGAATCAACGCATACGGCGTCGCCTGTCCCGGCTGCGGATCAGGATCGATCAACCATTCGTGGTTCAGCGCGCCACTGCCATCACGGATAAACCAGGGCGGCCGTCCACCATCGGGTGCCAGATCGTTTTGCAGATCCGCACGCAGCGGCATCTCGCCACCGATGTAGTAAGCGATGGTGCCCTCAATGTCGGCATACAGGAAGTTCTGCGACCCGAAGCCAAAATCGCGCAGACCCAGTTCGAATTCCTCGCGGCTGCGCGCCCGGGTCCATGCTCTGAAAGCGGATAGCTCGAAAGTCGGACCCCAGCCGGTGTACTGAACGGTCAGGGCGCTATCGCCCATCAATTCGAGGATTGGGCCGTTGTTGCGTCGGGGAACAATAAAGGTAATGCCGCCGCCGTCGAAACCAACGTTAACGCGCGAGACATCATCCATTTCGCCGTTACCGGGAGTGTTCGCAAAATAGGACTGGAACACGTAAAGAATCGGCTCAGGCACTCCCTTGTGGATAGTGTGAGTCGGGAGTCCGAAATTGTTGACCAGAATCGGATCCTGGAACACATCGGTCACATCGAGTCGGTTAACGGTCGATCCCCAGCAAAGGAATGGCGTACAGGCCTGAGCGTTGACTGGCGCGCCCGGGAAGACCACACCGCTGACGGCCACATCCTCATCGCGAATAACCAGGTTCTCGTTCATGAAGACCGACGGAATCGTCAGGCCCAGATGCGGATCATTGGCAAACAACGGGAAGCCACTTTCCGTGTGTTCACCCGATACGGCCCACCAGTTGCTCCCTAGATCCAGGTTCTGCCCCAGAAAAGGCAGATTTTCGACACGCTCCATGTATCGCCGGCCCAGTTCGACCAGGTCCGGGTCAATCTTTCCAATGGCTGGAGCATCCGAAGCAGACTGGATTTGGGCTCCACTGGCCTTTTCGGTCTCACCCTGCCCCGCTTCGGGGATGATGACGCCGATCCGATCAAAGAAATCGGGAATGGAGACCCGACCGTCGACTGGGATACTTGGATTGAGGTCCTGCAAAAACAACGCCGTTCCGTCAAACCCAACGGCCTCGCCCACGGCCTGATAAGTACCCAGGCGAACAGTGTTGCCAATAGCCGACAGGCTCTGGTCAAACGACAATTGGAACGCCAGGAGCTTGCCAATCGCCAGGGAATCAACCGGCGACCAGGGCTCTGCCGAGCTGAGTTCCAGCCCCGTATATTCAGGCGGCAGCGGGTTTGTGGCCAAGTAGTAGTTCACCCCATCGCTGTAAGCCTTCAGCCAGGCGTTCTCGGTGTCATCGAGACCGGCATAAGAAGCCCATGCCGCGCGCCGCAGGCCCAGCGTCCGGATCTGGATGTCGTTGCCTAGCGCTGGCAGACCGACCAGCTCCGTGAGGGTGCCGGATGCCACGCGGCGAAGGAAATCCATTTGGAAAAACCGGTCCCTTGCATGCAGATAACCCTGCACGAAAGTGACATCGGTTTCGGTTTCGCCAACGATGGTGGGAATCCCGTTGGCATCGGTGAATACGTTGACATCGGCCTGCAAGCGCGGAACTTCCACGGTTTGGGCCGAGGCCACGGAAGCCGCCAGAAGCCCGGCGGCCAGCACTGAGAGTGACTTCATATTTTCTACCCCGGATTGCTTTTTTTGTGAGCCTGAAATTATTGCACAAAGTGTGTGGTTTTCTGAGCCCCGCCCAACCCGGGCTCACAGCGCTGTGCGCACATCCATCAACTCCGGAAAAAAGGTCAGCTTCAACGCCTGCTCAAGAAACCCCACGCCGCTGGAGCCTCCGGTTCCCCGTTTGAATCCGATGATGCGCTCCACGGTTTTCAGATGTCTGTAGCGCCAAAGCTGGAAAGACTCCTCAACGTCCACCAAACGCTCGCACAGCGCATACTCGGTCCAGTAGCGCTTCGGCTGCCGATAGATGGCCAGAAGCACGGGAACGAGCGACGGATCCCGGCGATGAGCCCTGGACCAGTCCCTGTCGATCAGGTGCCTGGGCACCGGATGGCCGATGCGGCTCAGATAACAAAGAAACTCGTCGTACAAGGACGGGCGATGCAGGGCCTCGTTCAGCAGCGACTGAGCCGAGGGATCGTGATCAAAAACCGAGACCACCGCAGCGTTCTTGTTGCCGAGCAGAAACTCAACCAAGCGGTACTGGAAGGACTGGAAGCCGGAAGAGTCCCCGAGAGCATCCCGGAACTGAACGTACTCGCTCGGCGTTAACGTCTCCAACACAGCCCACTGCGAAAAGAGCTGCTGCTGAACCTGCTTGATCCGCGCAAGAATTTTGAGGCAGGGCGACGGATCATCCGTTGCGAGCAATCGCATTGCCGCATCAAGCTCATGGATGATGAGCTTGAACCACAGCTCCGAAGTCTGATGCTGAATGATGAATAGCAGTTCGTCATGATGGGGCGGATCGCTAAGCGGATTCTGGGCACCGAGAACCGCGTCCAGACTCAGGTATGCGCGGTAATCCAACCGCCCCTGAAGATCAGTATGAATGCTCGCTTCCAGGTCTCTTTCGTTGGTATCTGCGGTCATGAATCGATCCCTCTCGACCTTGGCTCTATCTGTGCAGTGTATCGAGGCCGCAGGAGACGGGTATAATTTATCGGCTGCGGTTGACGTTTCGGGGCGTCGACCTGGCGCAATTCAAACGACAAACCAGAGGTGTCCAAATGGCGCGAACCGTCGCCGCCTTCAAGGTGGACCATTTTCAGTTCCTTGACCGGGACGGCAAGCTGGTCGAGGGCCAGCAGGTTCCGTCTCTCGCCAAGGACTTTGACCGCCTGACCGATCTTTACCGTCAGATGGTGCTCACGCGGATTTTCGACAAGAAAGCCATCGCCCTGCAGCGCACCGGAAAGCTCGGCACTTACGCCTCCTGTCTCGGACACGAGGCGGCTCAGGTTGCCATTGGTGCGGCCATGCAAGCCGAAGATTGTTTCGCGCCCATGTACCGCGAATACGGCGTTCAGTTCTGCCGCGGGGTTCGCATGACCGACGTGCTGCTTTACTGGGGCGGTGACGAGCGCGGGAACGATTTCGCAGGTGCGCCCCACGATTTCGCCTGGTGTGTTCCAATCGCCACGCAATGCCTGCACGCCGCTGGTGCCGCAATGGCCTTCAAGCTTCGCGACGAAAAACGAGTGGCTGTCTCGGTAGTCGGTGATGGCGGTTCGTCCAAGGGCGACTTCCTCGAAGCGATCAACGCGGGTAGCGCTTGGAAGCTGCCGCTGGTTCTGGTCATCATCAACAATCAGTGGGCCATCTCGGTACCCAGATCCAGGCAGAACACGGCCGCGACGCTCGCCCAGAAAGGCATTGCAGGGGGACTGCCGAGCATCCAGGTCGACGGCAACGATTTGATCGCCTGCCTGTGGGCCATGGAAAAGGCCATCACCGCAGCCCGGGAGGGCCATGGGAGCTTCGTCATCGAGATGATCACGTATCGTCTCAGCGACCATACGACCGCAGACGACGCCCGCCGCTACAGACCCAACGAGGAAGTCGAGGAGGCCTGGCGTGAAGAGCCGATCGCAAGGCTTCGGGCCTACCTGATCGATCAGGGGGTCTGGGATGACGCGAAAGAACAGGCACTGCAGGAAGAGTGCACCGCAAACGTCCAGGCAGCTGCCGATGAATACCTGGATATCGTGACAAACGATCCCCAGCCTGTCACCGCAATGTTCGACTACATGTTTGCCGAAATGCCGCATGATCTGGCCGAACAGCGGGCTTATGCAGAGCAGTACCCCGAAGACGGGGGGCATCACTAATGGCGGCGATTACCCTGATCGAGGGTGTGACACTTGCCCTGGCCCGGGCCCTGGAAGAAGATCCCACCGTGGTGGTCCTGGGCGAAGATGTCGGTGTGAACGGCGGAGTCTTCCGGGCGACTGCGGGGCTGCAGCAACGCTTTGGAGAGCAGCGGGTACTTGATACCCCGCTGGCTGAGGTCATGATTGCCGGAATGAGCGTCGGCATGGCAGCCCAGGGCATGAAGCCTATTGCCGAAGCCCAGTTCTGCGGATTCACGATGCCGATGGTCGACCACCTGATGTGCCACGCTGGGCGCATGCGCAACCGCACCCGCGGGCGGCTCAGCTGTCCCATGGTGCTGCGTTTTCCGACCGGCGGCGGTATTCACGCCCCCGAACATCACTCCGAGAGCCCCGAAGCGCTGTTTGCGCATATGCCGGGCATCCGGGTGGTCATACCCTCCTCGCCGTCAAGAGCGTACGGGCTGTTGCTGGCTGCCATCCGCGACCCTGATCCGGTCATTTTCATGGAGCCCAAGCGCATCTACCGCTGGCAGAAAGAAGAGGTAATTGACGACGGGGAAGAACTCCCGATGGACGTCTGCTTCACGCTTCGCGATGGCAGCGACATCACGCTGGTGACCTGGGGTGCGATGATCAAGGAGACTCTGCAGGCGGCCGATCAGCTTGAAAGCGAGGGTGTCAGCGTCGAAATCATCGACGTTGCGACCATCAGCCCGCTGGACATGGACACCATCGTCGAGTCGGTTTCACGCACCGGTCGCTGTGTCATCATTCAGGAGGCGCCCAGGCACTGTGGCGTTGCCAGCGAAATTGCTGCAGGACTGGCTGATGCAGGGATCTGGAACCTGCTGGCGCCGGTCAAGCGAGTTTGCGGCTACGATACCGTCATGCCGCTGTATCGAAACGAACTGAAATACATGCCGAGCGTTCGTCGCATCGTCGATGCAGCCCATCAGGTTCTGGAGGTCTCATGACAGTGTTCAAACTGCCCGATCTGGGCGAAGGTCTTCCCGACGCGGAAATCGTGGAGTGGCTGGTTGCCGAAGGCGACGAGATCCAGCTTGACCAACCGCTGGTTTCAATGGAGACGGCTAAGGCAGTGGTCGAGGTTCCGAGTCCCGTGACCGGCAAGGTTCTGAAGTTCCACGGGCAGGCCGGCGATGTCATCCAGACCGGGGCCCCACTCGTCGAGTTTTGGGTGGAAGGCGATGATGAACAGCCCTCGGCGGAGGAATTGCCTGATCTCGGAGGTGAAGCCGAACCTTCGTATGAGGCCGCTCTGGGCGCCGAAGACTCTGAGCCATCATCCTCAGCGATCTCGCTGGAAGATCTGGACCTGCAGCCGCCAGAAGAACACAACGATAGCCCAGAAGACCTTTACGACGAATTCGGTGCCGGCGACCTTGATCAAGTCGAGGACACTGACCCGAGCGACGAGGACTGGTCGGACGACGAACCCGACGCCGACGAAGCGCAGGAATCACAAGCACCGGCACCAGACAGCGAACCAGCACCCGAGTCGCCAGCCAGCGAGGACAGCGGCACGGTGGTCGGAAACGTCCAGGCAGGCAACGTCGTCCTGCATGAACAAACCACCGATTTCGGCGGCATCAAGGCGACACCCGCGGTACGCGCCCTGGCCAGAAAACTCCGCGTCGAGATCAGAAATGTCCAGCCGTCGGGTTCCGACAATGTGGTGACCGCAGCCGATGTGAGGCAGGCAGCAGCCGACGGCAGCGCGCCTTTGGGGGCATCGACCAGCCCGTCGCCCGCGTCTGCCGACGCTCCTGTCGCGCCGTCAACCCCAGATCAAGCGAAGGCTGATGGCGCTGATGAATGGACACCTGTTCGCGGGACCCGCCGGACCATGGCGAGGGTGATGAGCGAATCGCATCGCAGCATCGTTCCGACAACGCTGATGGATGACGCCGACATTCACGCTTGGTCGGCCGGAGAAGATATCACCGCCAGACTGATCCGAAGCCTGTGGTCAGGTGCCAAGGCCGAGCCCGGCCTGAATGCCTGGTATGACGGCGAAAACGGCATGCGCATGATCCACAAGAACATGCATGTAGGCATGGCGGTGGATACCGCCGATGGTCTGTTCGTGGCCGCCCTTAGAAACATCAACCGGCTGGATCGAGGTCAGCTGCGTCAGGAAATCGATCGACTGCGCGAAAACGCGACCAACCGTTCGATTCCGCCGGAAGACCTGAAGGACTACACCATCATCCTGTCAAACTTCGGCAAATTTGCCGGCCGTTACGCAACGCCGGTCATCACTCCGCCATGCGTATCCATCGTCGCGGCAGGCGCCCTGCGTCATGAAGTGGTGCCGGTGCTCGGTGGAATCGAGGTTCACCGCATGATTCCCCTGTCACTGACCTTTGACCACCGCGCCTGCACGGGTGGTGAAGCGGCACGCTTCCTCAAGGCGATGCTGGACGATCTGGCCAGACCACACTGAGGCAGGGAAGCAGACAATGAGCGCACACGTGGCACCCACCATGATCATCGGTGCATGTGAGTGGGTCGCTCTGCCTGATCTCGGAATCAGACGGCTACGTGCACGAGTCGACACCGGGGCGAAATCCTGTGCGCTTCACGCGAGCGATATCGAAGCATTCGAACGAAACGATGAGGAATGGGTGCGTTTCAGGGTCCACCTGGGGTACCCGCGTCCGCGCGGCGATCAGGACTGCGAGGCTTTACTGCTTTCGGTTCGCAAGGTCAGACCGACCAGCGGCAAGGCCGAGTCCCGATATACGATCCGCACGCCGATCGTCATCGGCCACTCGCGCTGGATGGTGGACGTGACGCTGACTGATCGGGGTCGAATGCGTTACCGTATGTTACTTGGCCGAAAGGCCATGGAAAATCATGCGCTGGTTTATCCGGCACGGACCTTTCTTCAGGGCAAGCCGCGTTTGGACGCCGGCAGCTGAGTCAAACACCTCAAGGCCTACCCGTATGCGTATCGCTATCCTTTCCCGCAACAGAAAGCTGTATTCGACCCGCCGCTTGGTCGAGGCTGCCGAAGAGCGCGGACACGAAGTACAGGTCATCGATACGCTGGGCTGCTACATGAATATCACCTCCCATCGGCCGACGATTCACTACCGGGGAGAGCAACTGGAAGCTTTCGATGCGGTCATTCCAAGGATCGGCGCGTCGATCACCTTCTACGGTACTGCCGTACTGCGTCAGTTCGAGATGGTAGGCACCTTCCCCCTCAACGAGTCAGTCGCCGTAACGCGTTCTCGCGACAAGCTTCGCTCGCTGCAATTGTTGTCCAGACGCGGGATTGGCCTCCCGGTGACTGGGTTTGCCCGCCAGCTGAGCGACATTGGCGATCTGATTGAAATGGTTGGCGGCGCCCCACTTGTGGTCAAGCTGCTGGAGGGTACTCAGGGTATCGGCGTGGTCTTGTGTGAGACCCGAAAGGCGGCCGAAAGCGTGCTTGAGGCCTTCATGGGACTGAACGTCTCGATCATGGTGCAGGAATACATCAAGGAAGCCGGCGGGGCTGATATTCGCTGCTTTGTGGTCGGCGACAAGGTGGTTGCGGCGATCAAGCGTCAGGCCAAACCCGGTGAGTTTCGTTCCAACCTTCACCGCGGCGGGACGGCTGAACTGGTCAAGATCACGCCGCAGGAGCGCTCCGTTGCCGTGCGAGCGGCCAAGATCATGGGACTGAACGTAGCCGGCGTAGACCTGCTCCGAGCCAATCATGGCCCGGTCGTCATGGAAGTCAATTCCTCTCCCGGCCTGGAAGGCATCGAGACATCAACCGGCAAGGATGTTGCCGGCATGATCGTCGGATTTCTGGAAAAAAACGCCCGTAAGGACAAAACCCGGACCCGCGGCAAGGGCTGACACTCGATCCTCCTGATGTCGGCTACAGTTCCAGCCGATCAAACTCCCGGATATTGACCAGCATTTCATGAATCGCGCCTTCCATGGCGCGCCGATCGCGCGCCTCTGATAATCGCCGGATGCTGTCAACGATGGCAATCCACCAGTTCATATGAGTGGCGGAGAGCTGCGCTGCAACCGCAACGAGATCGCGGGTCATGGACAGGGATTCCTCGCCCTCGCGCTTCAGAGCCACCAGGCTGTCAAGGTCAGGGTGCTTGCGACTCAGTTCTGCCAGAAGGTCGTCGATGACCGCAGGATCCTGCTCCAGCTCTTTGGAGCCCATCGGCTCGGAATTGGGTTCCAGAAACGCGATGTTGAGCAGCGATAGCAGATCGCGAAACGATCCGCGCAGGCTCAGCCACATCTGCCGCTTTCTGCGGTTTTCGAGGTAGCGCTGAATCAGACCCAATAACCCCACCAGGAAAAAGGCTTCAATGCAGAAGACAACCAGTTCCGGCACCAACTCTTGGCGAAACTGTCCGCCGCCGCTGCCCCAGATGAAGTAAAGCCAGAAACCCAGTCCGCAAACTGCGAAGATCACCATCAAAACGATGATGAACAGACGGCTCATGACTCATCTTCCGACTGATCTGCCTCGCTGGACGCGAATGCCCGAACCACCCTGGCGATCCGTTCGGCCTCGGCTTCGGTCAAATCCAGCGGCAGGTTTGCGACATAAATCGTTTCGCGTTCCCGCAGTGCAATGGGGATGATGTTGGACGGATTCTCGGTCGACTCGAGGGTGATCCGCTCCGCCATCTCGCGCTCAGGCGTCAAACTGCCTCTTGCGATTGCACGCTGGCGCTCCCCGCCCAGGCTCTGGAAATTGGCCGGGTTGTCAGACCAGGACAGAAAATCCGCGACCGCCATCTTGACCCGATCCACGTAGAGAGCCAGTGCCTCACTGCGGATACTTGATTCTTCGAGCTTGTGAAAGCGAGAGGCGAGCACATCAACGTCGAGCTCCCGCAAATCCCCGCGCTCGCCCGACGTCATCTCCGCGACCAGACGCTCAACCGCCTTGCGTCTGGCTCTGGCGACGGCCGGGTTGATCAGGCCTTCCATGCCGGCCGATTTATGGAATTCCAGCAGCCGTTCCACCGAATACGAGCCATCAGGCATCATTGATCAAGCTCTCCTGTATTGCCTAGCCCTGCAAGCAGCATAACCGCACAGTCAGGCTGCGATCCGGAAGCCCAACTCAGGGAGGCCGTCAATATGCCCTCGTACTCGCTGACCGGGAAGCAGCTCTGCCACCCCTGCCGGCGTGCCCGTGAACACCGCATCCCCGGCCGATAGCGTCACCGTACGTGACAGCGAAACCAGAAGGTCGGGCACAGACCAGAGCATGTCTCCGAGCTTTGCATTCTGACGCAGCAGCCCATCCACGCTCAACTGGATGGCCATGCTGGCTTCGGGCTGCCAGTCTGCCGCAGGACAGATCGTGCCCACCGGGCCGGCCTGATCAAAACCCTTGCTCATCTCCCAGGGATGCCCTTGCTTTTTGGCCGCCGACTGCGCATCCCGGCGCGTCAAATCCACCCCGATTGCATATCCGAAGATCGCCGCCTGCGCCTGATCAGCCTCTAGATTCCGACCACCACTGCGCAGAAAGACGACGAGCTCTACCTCGTGATGAAGCTCATTCGTTTCGGGCGGATAGGCGATCTCGCGGGCCTGACAGAGGGCCTGTGCGGGCTTCGAGAAAAACACCGGTGTGCCACGATCCGGATCTGCGCCCATTTCTCGCGCGTGCTCAGCATAGTTTCTGCCTACGCACCAGACGTTGCGAACCGGAAAACACCCACCCCCGGCAACCTGCAGTCTGGGCGGATACCACTGAACTTGATCGCTCACGCCGACCGTGTCTCAGCTGAGCGCCCGGATACCGACGGCCTCGCGGAGCCGATCCATGAACGGGCGGCTGACGGCACGAGCCTTCTCCGCGCCGAGTCGCAATTCGTTTTCCACTTTCGAAGGATCGGCGATCAAGGCCTCGTAGCGCTCGCGGGGCGCCAGAAGCTGTTCATTGACCAGTTCGAACAACTGCTGCTTGACTTCGCCCCAGGCGATGCCATCGGCAAACGCTTCGCGCATCGCCTGCCGCTGTTCGGGTGAAGCAAAGGCCGCATAGACTGAGTAGACCGGCGCGGTATCCGGATCCTTCGGCTCTCCAGGCTCAAGCGAATTGGTCTTGATCTTCATGATGGCCTTGCGAAGCTTTTTCTCCGGCAGCCAAAGCGGAATGGTGTTGTCATAGCTCTTGGACATCTTCCGGCCATCGGTCCCTGGAAGGGTAGCCACATGCTCGTCCACGACGGCTTCCGGCGCGACGAAGTGCTCGCCATAGCGATGGTTAAAGCGTGCGGCGATATCGCGCGCCATTTCCAGATGCTGAATCTGATCCTTGCCAACCGGAACCCGATGGGCATTGAACATCAGGATATCGGCCGCCATCAGCACCGGGTACGAAAACAGTCCCATGGTGATGCCGTGATCGGGATCTTCTTTCGCCTCCCGGTTCTCGTCCATAGCCGCCTTGTAGGCATGCGCCCGGTTCATCAAACCTTTGGCGGTCACACAGGACAGCAGCCAGGTCAGCTCCGGAATTTCCGGCACATCCGACTGGCGATAGAAAACCGCCCGACTCGTATCCAGCCCCAGAGCAAGCCAGGTGGCGGCGATTTCCAGGGTGGACTGGCGAACTCGTTCGGGATCCTCACACTTCACCAGCGCGTGATAATCGGCGAGGAAATAAAAGGACTCCGTGCTCTCATCACGGCTTGCCGCGATCGCCGGCTCAATCGCGCCGACGTAATTGCCAAGATGAGGAGTGCCTGTTGTGGTGATGCCCGTGAGGACTCGCTGCTTGCTGCTCATGTCTTTCGTGATCAATTTGATGCACCGTGTTTGCGCTATTGTAAGCCGCGACCACCTATTCTGGAGTGCCAAGCGTGGAGCTGATCCGGGCCGTCTATCAAGCCACCCTCCCCGACCGTAGCCCTGATGTTCTGGCCGAGAACATCGCCCGCGAGCAAAGCCTGGAATTGACCCGCGCACTGATACCAGATGACATTGCGCAGCGGCTGCTTGGACGCGTTCTAAAGGTCAGCGAAGTCGATGAACAATGCTGGCATCTGGAGATTGGATATCCAGTTGAACTGGCCAGCGCTCAGTGTGGCCAGCTCCTGCAACTGCTGTATGGGAACGTATCGTTCTATCCTCGGGTCCGCCTGGTCGGTCTCCATCTGCCTGACCTTCTGCTTCACCAAGTCCCGGGGCCGATCGCCGGCATAGCGGGTATTCGCAGCTGGACGGGCGTTTCGAGTCGTGCGCTATTGATGACCGTACTCAAGCCGCGCGGCAGTTCGCCGGAACTTCTGGCGGCCCAGGCGTTTGCCTTCGCCAGTGGTGGGGGTGATCTGATCAAGGATGACCAGAATCTGGTCGAGAAAGATCTGGAGACTTTCCGTGCCCGCATCAGTGCCTGTGCAGCAGCGATTGATCAGGCGGCCCAGCAAACCGGACGACGCTGCCTGTATCTACCCCATGTCGCCGGTAGCGGCGCGCATCTGCTGGCTCAACTCGACATCGTCAAGGCGCTGGGCCTCGGAGGCGTCGTCTTTTGTGGCTGGGTGATGGGAATCGAGACCGTCTCGACTGCTGCGCGTGATCGCGGGCTCATGTGGCTGTCGCATCCGGCGATGGCCGGCGCGCTGACCGAGCCGGAGACCACCGGAATCACAACGGCCATTCTGCTAGGAACACTGGCACGGATAGCGGGCGCTGACATCAGCATCTTTCCGGGACGCGGTGGACGCATCAGTTCGGGACGCGAGGATGACGAGCGCGAGACCTGTAAGGCACTGACCGAAGAACTGGGCCCCATCAAACCGTCGCTGCCCTGCACTGGCGGCGGGAAAACGCTGATCCAAGCACCTTTGACCGCAAAGGCCCAAGGCCCGGATTGCGCCGTCCTTGTCGGCGGCGACCTGATCGCACGTGGCGACCGTATTCAGACCGATACCCGGTCAACCGTCGCGGCACTGGAAGCCGCTGCGGATCAATAAGCAAAGCGGCTGGATGAACCGGGCAATCCAATCAGGCGTGTTACCCTCTGGGGTCATTTTTAACCATGGATTACGCATGCAAATCAAAGAAGACACGGTTGTCAGCATTGAGTACACCCTGACCGGATCCGACGGCCAGATCATTGATACCTCCGAAGGCCGCGAGCCATTGGTCTATCTGCACGGCCACGGCAACATCATCCCCGGCCTGGAGAACGCCATTGAAGGCAAGAGCGAGGGCGACGAACTGGCCGTGAGCGTCCAGCCCGAAGAAGGTTACGGACCGTATAGAGAGGAACTGGTTCAGGATGTTCCCAAGTCTGCTTTTGACGGCATGGAAAAAGTGGAACCGGGTATGAGCTTTCGGGCCGAATCCTCGGCCGGACCGATGACCGTGCTGGTCCGGGAAGTCAACGAAGACACCGTCAAGGTCGACGGCAACCACATGCTGGCCGGTCAGGTGTTGAATTTCAAGGTCGCGGTGAAAGGCGTTCGTGAAGCCACGGAAAGCGAGAAGACCGAGGGCATCATCGGCGAGTAATCGCTGCAACAGCGTCCAAACAGCGCCGTAGCGGGCGCTTCTGCTATGCTTTCGCGATTGTGCATATCCAACCTGATCGCGAATGACTTACTGCCTTGGACTGCGCTTGAATACCGGCCTGGTGCTGGCTTCCGATTCACGGACCAGCGCCAGCGTCGATGACATCAGCGTTTACTCCAAAATGCACTGCTTCCCCACCCGCTCCGATCGGGTCTTGGTCTTGCTGTCTGCGGGCAATCTGGCAACAACACAGGCGGTGCGCAGTCAGATTCAACGCGATCTCGACAACCATAACGTTGAGCGCAATCTGAACACCCTCAAGCATCTGGACGAAGCCGCGGCCTACATCGGAGAGATCAACCGGGCCGTCCAGCACAGCGTGGCCCCCGACGCCGATCAGGCCAGCGGATTCAACCCCGAGGCGACCTTTCTGCTGGGTGGCCAGATTGGCGATCAGCCGCACGATATTTACCTGATCTACCCGCAGGGCAACTTCATTGTGGCCTCCAGGCAGAAACCTTTTCTGCAGATTGGAGAGACCAAGTATGGAAAGCCAATCCTGTCACGCCTGGCCGACGCCGAGCTCTCCTTGGATCTCGGGGCCCGTCTGGCGCTGGTATCCATGGATGCGGCCATGCGTTCCAACTTGTCCGTGGGGCCGCCGGTCGAAGTTGCGGTCTGCTCGATGGGTGCACACCGCATCAGCCGCCGGCTCAAACTCGAAGAGCGCGACCCCTATCTGACCACGCTGGCCGAACAATGGAACGAGAGACTCCGTCAGGCTTTCCTTGAGTTGCCCGACGCCGAAGGGTGGATAGATCCGGCACCATCAGCAACAGCGCGCTAGCGCCTGATCGCGCCCCCGGGTCAGTCTGTCGCCGGGTTCGAAAACCAGGTCTGACGGATTGTTTCCCCAACCTCGATCAGCGCTTTTTGCAGTTGGTCGAGGTAGCCACTCAGGCCACCCTGAATCAAGTCGGTCATGTCTGCCTGATCCAGCATGCGCTGCAGGCGCCCAACCACCATCAAGGCCTCATCGTGACGCGGCAGTCCCTTGAGTCGCTCGGCGACGGCAACCAGACAGAAGGCCACCGAACGGGGGAATTTGGGGTCCAGCAGCAGGAATCTCAGCACGTCTGAATCCTTGACGCGCAGTCGAACGTGACGCCGATACATCTGATAGGCCGTTAGCGACTTCAACACGCTCATCCATTGCAACTGCTCGAACGGCTGTGCATCACCCAATCCGCTCAGCAGATGGGCCGAGCGCGCATCCAGAATCCGGGTCGTCATGTCGGCACGCTCCTGATAACGTCCCAGCAAAACAAAATCCCAGGCGTGGTCGTGGCTCATCGTGTCGGCCAGCATGCCGATGATCTGCTGACATCGCCGGATCATGTCATTGATGAACTCCTGACGCCGCCGCTTGGACAAAACGCCGGATAGCTGGTCTTTGGCCAGCAGGTAAAGATCGTTGGTCTGCTCCCAGACCTCGCGCGGCACCAAATCACGCGCGGCAAAAAGGTTTTCGCGAGCCTGAGCCAGACAGGACAGCACCGATCCAGCGTGGCGCGGCTCGGCAAGGAGAAAGCGCACAACCTGACGTTCATCCTGGCTGTCGTTCAGTTCTTCAAACAGTGCCTGGCTTCCCGATATCCTGACCAGAGGCAACCAACCCGGTGACATCTGGCGGGGCAGATCAAGCATCAAATGCCCGTTGACGTTGATCATGCGGCCCACGTCTTCGGCTCGCTCCAGATAGCGGCCATACCAGTAAAGGTTTTCGGCAACCCGCGACAGCATCACTGACGACCTCCATCGGCATCCACGATCCAGGTATCCTTGCTCCCGCCCCCCTGGGATGAATTCACCACCAGAGAACCGGCTCGCATGGCCACTCGGGTCAGCCCCCCGGTCGTCACGTATTGCTGGTCACCAGACAGAATGAAAGGGCGCAAGTCCACGTGCCTCGGCACGATCTGGGAACCGATCAGCGTTGGACAGGTAGAAATCGCAAGGGTTGGCTGGGCGATGTAGTTGCGAGGATCCGCCTTCACCAGGCGTTTGAATTCATCACGCTGCCGTTGCGTGGCGTGCGGCCCGATCAGCATGCCGTATCCGCCGGATTCATTGGCGGGCTTGACCACGAGCTGATCAATGTTGGCCAGGACATGCTGGAGCTCGCTCGGGATACTGCAGCGCCACGTGGGCACATTCGGCACGATCGGATCCTGATCCAGGTAATAGCGGATGATGTCAGGAACATACGAGTAGACCACCTTGTCGTCAGCCACACCCGCACCTGGGGCGTTGGCCAGACCCACGTTGCCGGCGCGCCACGCCCGCATCAAACCCCTCACGCCAAGCATGGAATCCTCGCGGAATACTTCAGGATCAAGAAAGGCATCGTCGATGCGGCGATAGATGACGTCCACCTGTTCAAGCCCCTGGATGGTGCGCATGAATACGCGGTCATCATCGTCGACAATCAGGTCACGTCCCTCGACCAGTTCCACGCCCATTTGCTGGGCCAGCCAGGCGTGCTCGAAATAGGCCGAGTTGTACATTCCCGGGGTCAGAACCACCACCGTGGGATAGTCGCCCGGTCGCGGCGAAAGACTGGCCAGCGTGTCGAACAATCGGGCCGGATAGTCATCGACCGGCTGAATGTCGATATCCTCGAAAAGCTCCGGAAACACCTTTTTCATCACCTGGCGATTCTCTAGCATGTAAGAAACGCCCGAAGGAACGCGCAGATTGTCTTCCAGCACGTACATCGTGCCATCGGCGTCTCTGACCAGATCGCTGCCGCAGATATGCGCCCACACGCCATAGCGCGGTCGAACTCCGCGACACTGCTCCCTGAAATTCGCTGAGCCGGCAAGCACCTCGGCAGGAAACACGCCATCCTTGATGATCTTCTGATCGGCATACAGATCATCAATAAAGAGATTCAGGGCCGTAACACGCTGCTCAAGACCAGCCTGAATGCGTTGCCACTCATCCACATCGATGATGCGGGGGATCAGATCGAACGGCATGGCACGATCAGCACTGCCTTCATCATGGTAAACGCGGAAAGTAATACCGGCGACCAATGCCGCGACCTCGCAGGCATCCCGACGCTCGATCAGTTCATCGCGGTCCAACCGCCTGAGGTATTTCCATAATCCCCGTGCCGGTCGTCTCGGCCCACCACGCGGACCGATGAGTTCGTCGTAGAAATCGCTGTGATAGCGCGGCTCTTTCGTCTTCTGCGCAGCCATTTTCTATTTACATCTCCCTGCACGCAAGATCGCTCAGTTCGCTGAAAGCATACTCGATGGCCAGTCCCAGCCTTGCTTCTCCCCCCGAAATCCGGAGAAGTCCGCTACCATCCCCACTTCCAATCAATCATCAAACCCAAGGATGACCCTACTCTCCCTCAAAGCAGTTGAACTCAGCGTTGGCGGGCCACTGTTGCTGGACGGGGTAAACCTTGCTATCAACTCAGGTGAACGGATTGCGCTGGTTGGCAGGAATGGAGCCGGAAAATCCACTCTCCTCCGACTGATGTCAGGCTTGATTCAGCCCGATGCTGGCCAGGTGGACACCGCACCTGGACTCAAGGTTTCACGCCTTCAGCAGGAAGTGCCGGCAAACGCCGATGGCACCGTCTTTGATCTGGTTGCGGCAGGTCTTGGCGACCTGGGCAAACTCTTGACTGAATATCATCATGTCAGTCAAGCCGAATACGATCCACAAAAATTGGCCGACTTGCAGGCCCGCATCGAAGCCGTACATGGCTGGGATCTGGACAGCCGGGTGGAGCAGGTCTTAAGTCAGCTTGAGCTCGAGGGCGATCTACCGTTTGATCAGCTCTCCGGTGGCTTGAAACGTCGCGCCTTGCTGGGCCAGGCGCTGGTCACGAACCCCGATCTGCTGCTTCTGGACGAACCTACAAACCATTTGGATATCGAATCCATCGAATGGCTGGAAAGCCTGTTGCTGAATTTCGAGGCCGCAATAGTGTTCGTCACCCACGACCGTCGGTTTCTGAAGAATCTCGCAACGCGGATCATTGAAATTGACCGTGGCCAGCTGAGCTCCTGGCCGGGCGATTGGGACAATTACCTGCGCCGGGTCGAGGAACGGGCGCACGCAGAACAGCTCGAGCAAGAACACTTTGACCGCAAACTCTCTCAGGAAGAGGCGTGGATTCGGCAAGGCATCAAAGCAAGGCGAACCCGTAACGAGGGCCGGGTCAGAGCGTTGAAACGGATGCGAACGGAGCGCGCCCAACGCCGTGAGAAGACCGGCCAGGTGAAGCTCGAAACGGGCCTGGCCAAACCATCGGGAAAGAAAGTCATTGAGGCTGAAGACTTATCGTTCGGCTGGGGCGATCAGCCAATCGTGCAAAACTTTTCGACGCTCATTCTCCGTGGTGACCGAGTTGGATTGATCGGACCCAACGGGAGTGGGAAATCAACCCTGATCCAGCTACTGCTCGGACAACTTCAGCCGGATTCCGGCTCAATAAAGCTAGGAACCGGGCTTGAAATTGCCTACTTTGATCAGCAGCGCGCAGCCTTGCGCGACGACTGGAGCGCGGCTGAAAACGTCGCTGAGGGCCGGGAATTCGTCACCATCAACGGCAAATCTCGCCACATCATCGGCTATCTGCAGGACTTCCTTTTCATGCCAGACCGAGCCCGAGCGCCGATCACTCGACTATCAGGGGGCGAACGCAATCGGCTGCTGCTGGCCAAACTCTTCTCGAAATCATCCAACTTGCTGATCATGGATGAACCTACCAACGACCTGGATGTCGAGACGCTGGAGCTTTTGGAAGAACAACTGGCCGACTACCCGGGCACCTTGCTTCTGGTCAGCCATGACCGAGACTTTCTCGACCGCGTGGTGACTTCCACGTTGGTGCTGGAAGGGCAAGGCCGGATTTCCGAATATGTCGGCGGGTATACAGATTCCCTGCTGCAGCGGTCTCGCGCCGAATCCGAGCGACATTCTGTCGGCGACACGCAAGAAGAGCGCAAGGCTGAGGCAAAACCCAACAGCCGCCGCGGAAAACTGAGCTACAAGCTTGCCCGGGAACTGACGGCCTTGCCGGAGCAGGTTGAGGAGCTGGAGGCGCAGATGGCGGCGCTGGCGTCGAGCATGAACGATCCGGCACTTCACGCCGACAACCCCGCGCGGGCCAGTTCGATCGCCGATCAAATGGCAACGCTGCAGGCACAACTCGATCTTTCCTACGCGCGCTGGGAAGAGCTAGAAGAGCTGCAGAATCAGGCGGCCAACTCCTAGCAAAGGCGGCATATAGCCTACTCACCACGGTTGATCCGACGCAAGACACGGCGCTGATGTTTATCGGGCCGTCCACCCCGCTCACCCGACTCACGACGACTCTCGCGCAAAGCCTCTCTGCGGGCCAAGCTGTCCTCCGTCTCCTGGTACATTTGCTGAGCCAAAGGCGCCGATACCCGTTTTTCCGACAACTGCAAAACGTCGACAACAAACAACCATTCCCCCTTGCTGACTCGAAGCTGATCGCCGGCTCGCACCAGCCTGGACGCCTTGGGCTTGTCACCGTTAATCTCGACCTTGCCGCCGCGAATTGCTTGCTGGGCGAGGCTGCGTGTCTTGAAAAACCGAGCAGCCCAAAGCCATTTGTCCAGCCTGACCGCGTCCGTACCGGTCATTCGCGTCTGTCGCCCTCGAGACGCTGAAGACGCTCATTGATACGCTTCAGCTCGGTCAGCAAGGCCTGGTGCTGTTCGGCTTCCTCATCGTGATGGATGGATTGGGTAGCCGTCACGATGATCGCGATGAACAGATTAAGCACCATGAAGCTGGAGACCAAGATGAAGGGGACAAAGTAGATCCAGATCAGCGGATAAGTTTCCATCATCGGGCGCGCCACCCCGCTCGACCACGACTCCAGCGTCATGATCTGAAACAGAGAAAACAGACTCACGCCCAGATTGCCCCAGTACTCCGGAAACTCCTCGGCGAAAAGCTTCGTGCCCATGACCGCAAAGATGTAAAACACGAGTAGAAGCAGGAGCGCGGTCCAGCCCATCCCCGGCAAAGCCCGCAGCAAAGACTCGATGATCGCGCGCAGTTTCGGAATCTGCGACAGCAGCCTCAGTACCCGCAGAATGCGAAGCGCACGCAGAATTTCCAGCGGCCCGGAGGCAGGCACCAGCGCGATTGCAACGATCAGAAAATCGAAGACATTCCAGCCCGAACGGAAGAATTTCGGCCCGAATGCCAACAGCTTCAGAACGATCTCGATCACGAACACGGCCAGAATCAGGCCATTGATCGCAACCAAAGCGGGACCAAAGGCGCTCATGGCCTGGGAAGAAGTCTCCAGGCCAAGAATGATGGCGTTGATGATGATCAGGCCAATGATGAACCGGGTAAAGGCCCTGCCTTCAACCCAGCCCGCCAAACGCTTGCGCCAACCGTCTGACGAGGCCCCGGTGATCATCCAGCGCTCCTGATCAGCGAGCGCCTGCTGGTCTGGATCATGACGCGGCTTTGACCGGATCGGCCGGTCCAGCGCTTCCACCCAGAGCCTCGACCAGCAACTGATTGACCTGCCGCACATAGGCCGCCGGGTCGGCCAGTTCCCCGCCCTCGGCGAGCAAAGCCTGATCCAGGAGCAAACCAGCCAACTCGCCAAACCGCTTCGGTTCTTCCAGCCCGTCCATCAACTTCAATAGCGGGTGGTCGGTATTGATCTCGAGGTTCGGCGTAGACTCTGGCACATCCTGTCCGGCCTGACGCATCATGCGGGCCATCACCGGAGAAATGCCGTGCTCATCGGCCACAACGCAGGCCGGCGAGTCGATCAGACGCTGGCTGGGCTGTACATTGCCGATTCTCTCGCCCAACGCTTTCTTAATGCGGCCGGCGAGCTTCTTGGCCTCTTCATTCGCCTCGGTGGTCTCGCCAAGTTCCAGTTTGCCGCGCGCGGCCGATTTCAGCGCCTTACCCTTGTACTCGTGGAGGTGGCTGACCAGCCACTCATCGATCCGATCGGTCATCAGGAGTACTTCGACCCCATGCTTGGCAAAAGCCTCCAGGTGCGGGCTGTTTCGAGCGACCTTGAGGGAATCGGCCGTCAGGTACCAGATCTGCTCCTGTTCATCAGCCATCCGGGCGATGTAATCATCCAGGCTGACCAGGCCATCGTCCTCGCCCTTGGTCGATGGGAATCTCAAAAGGCTTGCTATGCGCTCACGCTGTTCGAAATCCTCAATGACGCCCTCTTTGAGGACCGAGCCGAACGCATCAAGAAACTTGCGCCAGGGCTCGCCACCCTGCTCAGCCAGCTTCTCGATCAGGTCAAGACTGCGCTTGACCACCGTGGCGCGAATCTTCTTCAGCAGCGGTGAGTCCTGGAGCAGTTCACGCGAGATGTTCAGCGGCAGATCAGCCGAGTCGATGACTCCGCGCATGAAACGCAGGTACCGGGGCACAACCTGCTCGGCTGCATCCATGATGAAAACCCGCTGGATGTAAAGCTTCACGCCCTCACGCTCGTCGCGATTGATCAGCATGTCGAATGGCGCGGAGGACGGCAAGTACAGCAATAGGCTGTAGCGCTGAGAGCCCTCGACGTGATGATGCGCCCAGCTCAGGGGGGCTTCGGGGTCACCGGTCAGGCTGCTGTAGAACTCGGTGTACTCCTCGTCCTTAAGTTCGGACTTCTGCCGAGTCCAGAGGGCCTGGCTGGCATTGACCAGTTCGGGTTCGCTCTGGTTGTTCGAAACCTCATCGGCCTTGTCATCGTCTGTCGGGGCGAGCGGTTTGTGGAGGCGAATCGGAAACGCAATGTGGTTGGAGTAATGCTTGATGATTCTTCGCAACTGCCAGTCGGAGAGCAGGTCACGATGATCCTCGCGAATCTGAAGCGTAATCGTTGTTCCCTGCTCCGGGCGGTCAATGGTTTCGATCTGATACTCGCCCTCTCCGGCCGAAGTCCAGCGCACGCCCTCCCCAGCCCCATGATCGGCGCGCCGGGTTTCCACGGTGACGGATTCAGCCACGATAAACGCAGCATAGAAGCCAACGCCAAACTGGCCGATCAAACGGGCATCCTTTTTCTGATCGCCGGAAAGGCTGTCTAGAAAACGGCGCGTCCCCGATCGGGCAATGGTGCCGAGATTCTCCACGACCTCATCGCGGCTCATACCGATCCCGCGATCGCTGACCGTCAGCGTCCCCTGCTTGTCGTCAAACGCCACATCTACGGCCAGATCCTGATCGAGACCTTTCAGGGCATCGTTCGTCAAGGCCTCGAAACGCAGCTTGTCGCTAGCATCGGAGGCATTTGAAATCAGCTCGCGGAGAAAAATCTCGCGATTGGAATACAACGCGTTGATCATCAGCTTCAGAAGCTGATGGACTTCGGTATCAAATTTTCTGGTCTCGATGCCGGCGGCTTTGGTCATGGCTTAACTCCTAGATTCAGACAAACAAGTCCCAACACAGACAGAGCAAAAGTTAAAGGACCGTCCACGATGACGAGGAATTGGGCGCGAAATGCCTGATTTCAAGAGCCAATTCGATTCCCGGCGCCAATTTGCATCCATCCGGGAGCGCGGCGATAATTACGGGCTGCCTGCTTAACGCGGCTACTTGATCAGGACCAGCATGCGAAATCATTATCAGATCACGATTTCCGACTACCGAGGAGCGCGGCATTTCACGCTCAATCAGCTTATGCGCCGAGGGCTAGTCGCTTTCGGGGCTGTCCTTGGCACGATGCTCGTAGCAGGCACGGTCATTATTTCTGTCCTCAGCGGTCGGGTCGGGGACCTCAACAACGAACTAGCTGCTCTTGAGACCGAGCGAGATCATGTGGCCACAGAGCGCGAAGCCCTGGCACTAGCACGCAACCAGCTGGAAGCCGACGTTCAGGATAAGGCTCTGGCTCTTCAGGCCCTGAGCGATGAACTGGAGAACATAGAGATACTCATCGGTCTCCAGGCCGAACCTGACCGACCGCTCGCTCAGCGCGTTGACACGGCAAGTCAGACCGCGTTCGAAAAGCGTCTGATGCTCAACAGCATCCCGTCAGGCTTTCCTCTGGACTCCCGCCGCATCACAAGCAGCTACGGCATGCGAAATCATCCGGTCCATGACCGGGAAGCCATGCACGGCGGGATCGACTTCGGAACGCCGGTTGGGACGCCTGTGTATGCGACGGCCGACGGCGTTGTTGAGTGGGCGGCTTATCATCAGAGCAGCGGCTATGGAAAGATGGTCAGACTTATCCATAACTACGGTTTTTCAACGGTTTATGGTCACCTTGACAAGATCGAGGTTGATTCAGGCAACTACGTCCAGCGCGGTGATTTGCTGGGATACTCGGGTAATACCGGCATCTCAACCGGGCCGCATCTGCACTATGAGGTTCGCCATCTGAACCGACGGCTGGATCCATCGACCTTTCTGCGCTGGTCGATCTCCGAGTACGACACTCTTTTTGCCAACGAGGATAGGGTCGAATGGGAATCATTGGTCGAAATCATTCGAAGCAAGGCGCAAGCGGCGGAACGACCGTCATTGCTGCCGGTACAGAGCTGGTCGGCAACCTTGCCCTAGACGA
>JAZBPR010000209.1:0-54440 GCA_036351735.1 Wenzhouxiangella sp.
CTCAAGTTCTGGCTCAAGTTCTGGCTCAAGTTCTGGCTCATTCTGCGCCTCAGGCCAGTATCCCAGCTGGATGAGGCGGTTTTTTGCCTGTGTGAATTGGCCTTCCGTTCTGCCGCCATCCGAGGCGGCAATCGCTTCAAGATGGAACTCTATGATCGTCAGAGATTCAGCGAGTGCCGCAAGTGCCTCAGGCGAAGATTCGGTATTTGGACTGCAAAAGAGGTCATCGACGATCTTTCCGGTGGCGTCGAGCATGAAACCGGGCTGCTCAAGCTCGGCCATGTGGACGGCCCCGGCAATCCGCCGCAAAATCCCACGGGCTTCGGGCGCGGCGTCGTTTTCAGACTTTCCTCGTGCCAGCCCGTCAAGTAAATGCCTGGCATGGGCCAAGTCTTCAATGGTTTCACGAATCAGTTGACGAACGATGCGCTGCAGCTCGGAGGCGGGCAACAAGGTGGCCGCCACGTTTTCTTCGTCGGCATCGGCGGGAGCGAAGGCGGCAACAGAAAAGCCTTCGGACAGACTGGATTCGACAACCAGCAATTCACGGGCGACTTCCAATAGCACCGGGTCGTCGATGTTGTTCCCCACCGAGGACAAACGCTTGGCCTGTCTTGAAATACGCTGACCGAGCGTCTCGAGGCCGATCATAGCCAGGCTTTCGCCAACCGACTCCAGCAATTCCGTCTGATGTTCCAGGACATCCGGATCCCGATTGCTTTCGAGTTGAGAGCCAAGAACATCCTTGATCTGAGCAAGATCCGATTGAGCCGCATCCGTGACCGCGCGGATCAGGTCGCGATTGTGCCCTGCAAGAAAAACGCTGGCTTCAAGCGCTGGTGTGGTGTCGAGATTCTCGAAGTTGAAGGCCTCGGCCAATTCAAGCGCAATGGGTGTGCGAGCTGATATTGAAGAGACTTGAAAGAGAACCGCGCGAACGGCGCTGTCGGCCTGATTGCCGATCGCCAGGTCGTCGGTGTCGCCGCACACTTCCTTCAAAAGCGCATCCAGGCGCGAAAAGTGCCTTGAAATGTCCGGTGAAAATTCAAGCTCACCCTGTGAAATCAGTTCAGCCAGGCCAGCAAGCGCCCAGGCCAGACGCCTGAGGCCGTTTGGAAGAAGGGGGTGATTTCTGACTTTGAGCAGGGCCTTGCAAACGGGCTCGAAAGCCGCTGCTTCGCGACCACCGGTCAAATAGTCGCGCAACGCGATCTGAAATTGACGCCGCAGTTCCGGAAAACTGGCCGACCCGTCAGCCTGATCTGACGGAGGTCGCACGCCATTGAGCGGAACCGGGAAAAAGTTGGCCTTGTCGAGCGCTTCTTGACCCGCGGTGACTCGCAAGTCATTGATGACAGGAAGAATAACGCCAATCTGGTCACCGCCGCTGGCCTCGACATAGTCAAGATAATCGGGGAGGATGGCGGTCGCTTCAAGCACCGTCTGAACCGTCTGATCAACATCGGTATCGTCATTGTTCAATGAGATCAAGGCGTCTCGCATGGCCTTGGCCATCAGGTCGCCGCTTTCGAAGTTGAGCACCGACAGGCTGCGGTGGACCTTCTCGCAGGCCTCAATCGCCTGTGTAAGAGATTGTTCGCGATCAGCGCTTTCCCGTTCAGCCCAGGATTCAAGCGACTGGCGAACCTCCACGCACAACTCCTCGAGCATGGGTCGGGTCCACTGCAGCGATTCCCGGCTCAGAGGCGATTGATTCACCGGACGTCCTCGCTGCATCCCTGGCTGAATCTGATCGAAAACACGATGGTCATGCCTGATCATCCTCAGGCAGCTTGAAGTCCGATACAGATTCGCGCAGCTCTCGGACGAGTTCGGCCAGGTTGGCGACCGAAGCGGCCGTTTGCCCGGTTCCCTCGCTGGTCTGGACGGAGATGTCGCGAATACCGTTCATCATGCCGGCGATCCGGGTCGCATTTCTGGATTCTTCCTGAGCCTGGCCAGAGATGTTCTGAATAAGCCCGGCGAGATCATTGGATACGCGTTCGATCGACTCCAGTGCTTCGCCCGCATCCTCGGCCAGACGCGCCCCCGACACTACCTGAGCCGTGGTTTCTTCCATCGAATTGACTGCCTCGGCGGTATCGGACTGAATGGTCTGGACCAGGGCTTCGATTCGACGCGTAGAATCCGTTGCGCGCTCGGCCAGGCGCTGAACCTCGTCGGCGACCACGGCAAAGCCGCGGCCGGCGCCCCCGGCTGATGCCGCCTGAATCGCTGCGTTCAGCGCGAGCACGTTGGTTTGTTCCGATAAACCGTTGATCAGCTCGACGATGTCGCCGATCTCCTGGGAAGACTCACCCAGGCGCTTGATGCGCTTGGCGGTTTCCTGGATCTGGTTGCGGATGTTGTCCATGCCGGCGATGGTTTGTCGGACCATATCCGCCCCCCGGTTGGCGATTTCAACCGAGCTTTGAGCGACCTCGGCAGACTCGTTCGAACGACTCGCCATATCGTCAAATGAACGCGCCATGTCGTTGATGTTGTCGCTGACGGTGCCGATCTCGCGGGCCTGGTGCTCACTGGATTCCGCGAGTTGCATAGTGGTAGCCCGGGTTTCCTGTGCCTGAGCAGCAACCTGCCGGGCGGTACTGTTGACGCCAGCGACAAGATCGCGGAGAGCCTCGACGGCGTAGTTCACGGAATCCGCGATTGCGCCGGTCACGTCTTCTGTGACCGTAGCCTCGACCGTGAGATCGCCATCGGCCAATGAGCTCATTTCATCCAGTAGCCGGAGGATGGCCTCCTGATTACGTTGATTGAGTTCGGCCGTTGCCCGCGCGCTTCTTTGCTGGTTGCGATAGGCGCCAAGCCCAAGGAGGAAGAGCACAAAAACGGTGGCGGCTGCCAGCGCGATGCCGGCAGTCAGGGATGGCCACAACCGAGTATTGCCCAGCTCGCTGTACTCGTCTGCAAGGGCCTGGGCCTGAGTGGTGAGTTCCTGGGCATCAAATCCGATTTCATCAGCGGCCAACCTGACCTCAAAGAGGTCGGTGGATGCGGTCAGGATCGTGTTGATTTCGTCCTGAGCCTGCTCGAAGAGATCACTCACCGTCTGGAGAGCCTCCTGAGCTTCTGCGTCCTCGACCGGCGAAACGTCCAGCGCTTCGTCACCTTGCTGGAGGCCTGTCAGGACCCGCGAAAACAGGGTGGCATCGCGATTGAACGCATCCGCGGCTGTAATTGCCCCAGTGCCGCCGGCAACAATATTGGCAGCCTCTCTAAGCATCCGATCAATCAGGGCCAGCTGGCGTGAGGTGACGTAGATCTGCTGCGGATCTGCCCCGGTGACCAGCATTCTTTGTACAACCTGATCGGTTGCAGCTTGCAGTCTCGGTGCCGTGGCGGCGAATCCGGCGGCTGCATCGGCGAGGCTGATCAGCAGGTCGGCTCGTTCAACGAGCTGCCCGGCATCGCCGTCGATACGCTGCCAGATGCCCTCCAGTGTTGCAAGCGAGGCATTGACCTGCTGCGGCGAAGGGGGCAAGGCGCGGGTCTGGTCGCCCTGACGCAGCGCCGAAACGGCCTGGTCGATATCGCCTCGCAAGGCGGCCAGGTCTTCCAGTGCGGCGATATCACCCTGTGCCGCCTCACTCGCCGTTCTTGCCAGCTGCTGCGAGCGGACCTGAATGGCGGTGGTCAGCGCCAGATAGTCGGCCTCTTGCCGGGTGCTTTCGTTAAGCAGATAGAAGTTGGCCGAAACTGCGGCCAGCAAGGCAGCCAGCAGAACAAAGAGCAAAACCTGCCCGGCTGAAACCCTCTGCGAGCTTCCTTTCTTGCGACTCATGCTGCTCCCCTGAGAATTCGCGATTCAAGCGCGCGCAAGCCCGGTTCAACGGTCATCGCGGGCTCCGTTCATAAAATCAGTGCGTTGTTCAAGCTGGTCCAGCTCAAGAATTCCCCAGACACCTTCACCGACCGGAATTGACTGTTCTACAAGCCCCTCGAGCGCGGAGCCGTTCCAGCGCGAATCATCATGTAGGTCATCGCTATGGAAATGGCGCTGCCCCATTACCTCGTCCACCAGAAGCCCGGCAAGGCGGGACTGAAAGCGGGTGAGAACCAGCCGAGTTCTGGCCGTTGTGGGTGTGGGTTCCCCAAACAGATACCAGCCCAGGTCGGAGACGGCCGCCAGGTTTCCTCTGACATTGGCAATCCCAAGCAGCCAGTCACGGGTCCCGGGAATCGGGGTGTAAGGGGGTGGAGAGATGATTTCCTCAATGCGATCGGTCTGGCAAGCCAGAAGGTGCTCTCGTAGCCGAATACCGACTCCTGACCAGTTGCTGGTGTGCTGCTGGCGTTGAAGCTCGCCGGTGTCGTGGGCGAGACTGCGCTGCTCGAAATCGGCCAGACGGGCGAAGAGTCCGGCGGTTGCCGGGCTTTGGTCTGGCTGAGTAGCCGCGTATTGTTCCATCAGCTAGTACCCCGAAGTAAGCTTGCTCCTGACCTGACCAACCATTCAGGCTGCGACTGCGGCGCTCAGCTGACCCCTGACAGCGCTTAAGAGTTCATCGCGCGTGAAAGGTTTGGTCAGGTAATGATCTGACCCCACGATTCGCCCGCGCGCCTTGTCGAACAGTCCGTCCTTGCTGGTCAGCATAATCACGGGAACGCTTCGGAAACGCTCGTTATTCTTGATGATGGCGCAGGTCTGATAGCCATCCAGCCTGGGCATCATGATGTCGACGAAGATCAGGTTGGGCTCGTGACGATGAATGAGCGCCAGCGCCTCAAATCCATCGGTCGCGGTGATGACTTCGCAACCCTCGCGAGTCAGCATTGTTTCGGCTGACCGCCGAATGGTTCGGCTGTCATCGATCAGGAGAACCTTCAGTCCAGCCAGACTCTGATCGTCAAGGCCGCTGCTGTCGCTGTCGTGTTCGTTCATAGGCCGTTATGGTAATCGCCCAGCCATCCCCCTTGTAAACTATTCTGTAAGCGTAGTCGATTCCGAAACAATTTGCACTACGTCGAAGAAAGCGAGGCAGGTCTCTGACAAATCAGATTTTTTGCCACTATACCCAGAGCAGCCGCTGGTGTCTTCACAGTTTGAGGTAAAGCAGGATGCAGAAAAAGCGTGTGATCATGGTCATGGACGATATTGGTTCTATCCATATCGCCAAGGACACTTCCTTTGCCCTGCTGCTGGAAGCCCAACGCCGTGGCTACGAGCTCTTCTACCTCGGCGAGAGCGAACTGTATCTGGATCGGCAAGGGGCTGGCGGGCTTATGCGACCGATACAGGTGGCTGACAACCCGGCCGACTGGTTCACCCTTGGCGACCCGTTCCAACATGCATTCGGCTCCGATGATCTTGTACTCATGCGAGCTGATCCGCCGGTTGACCCTGACTATCTGCATGCGACCTACCTGCTTGAATTGGCGGAATCTGCAGGCGCGACCGTGGTCAACCGTCCCCGCGCCCTGAGGGACTTCAACGAAAAACTCGCGATCGCCCAGTTCCCAGACCTGATTCCC
Organism: Wenzhouxiangella sp.; assembly: GCA_036351735.1. Lineage (GTDB taxonomy): Bacteria > Pseudomonadota > Gammaproteobacteria > Xanthomonadales > Wenzhouxiangellaceae > Wenzhouxiangella. The sequence continues at coordinate 5,497 of JAZBPR010000209.1, forward strand.
TCAACTCTGGTCAGCGCCAGCCATGATCAGCTGCGCCGGTTTATTGCCGAGCACGAAAAAGCGGTGCTGAAGCCGCTGGATGGCATGGGTGGAAAGGGGATTTTTATGGCCCGCCACGACGACCCCAATCTCAACAGTATCTTTGAGGCGCTGACTGAGGGTGAGAAGCGTCCGGCGATGGTTCAGGAATTTCTGCCCGAGATTTCAGCGGGGGACAAGCGGGTCCTGGTCATCGGCGGGCGACCGGTTGACTATGCCCTCGCCCGTATACCGGGAAGCGAGGATTTCCGGGGCAATTTGGCCCGAGGCGGGCGGGGCGAAGGCCGTCCTCTCAGTGATTCTGACCGGGCAATCGCTGAAGCGGTTGCTCCGATCCTCGTTGAAAACGGGATCTATCTGGCCGGTCTGGATGTCATCGGTGATCGACTGACCGAGATCAACGTGACCAGCCCGACGTGCATTCGTGAACTGGACGCGCAGTTTGGCTTGAATCTGGCTGGGCAGTTGTTTGACGCTGTGGATCCGTGAGCGCGATTGCAAGCAATTTTCGCGGCAGCGATTCGTTGGCCATGGCGCTGGCGCTGGCCGTGTGTCTGCACGCTGCGATCATCGGTTTGGTGCATTTCAACTTTGAAACCTTGCGGTCTGACAGCGACTTTCCGGATCTTGACGTCATGCTGGTTGACTGGGCAACCGAAGAGGTCCCGGATCAGGCAGATTTTCTTGCGCAGGTCAATCAACTCGGCGGGGGTGAAAGCGATGAACCCGGACAGCCGCCCGAGCCTGTGCCGCTGAGCGAGCCTGCGCCCGAGCCGGAACGGCCGCAACCGCTGGCAGAGGCGGGACCGGCCGAGCCGCTTCCCGATTCGATTGTCAGTTCCGATGTTTCGCCAGAACGCCTGCTGGTCGACACAGAGCCCAGCGAGACCGATCAGGCCGAACTTCCTGATCCGCGTGAGCTGCTTGAGCAGTCTCTGGCCGTTGTTCGTTCGGCGACGGACACGAATCAGGATAGTCGGGATTTTCTGCGCCAGCCGAGGCGCAAGTTCATCTCAGCGAGCACACGTGAGCATTTGTACGCGAGCTACATGAGTTCCTGGATTGCCAAGGTGGAGCGGATTGGCAATATGAATTATCCGGAGGCTGCACGACGTCAGGGAATCGAGGGGAAGCTTGTGCTGAGCGTTGATATTCTTCCCGACGGCAGTATCGACCAGATCCGGGTGCTTCGATCGTCCGGTCATTCGGTACTGGATGAAGCTGCTATTCGCATCGTTCGGTTGGCCTCGCCGTTTGCGGAACTACCCGAGCAAATTACCGAGCAGGTAGACATTCTTACCATCACGAGAACTTGGCAGTTCAGTAGCGCTGGTGGACTGGTCCAGGGTTGATCGTTGCCTGTTAATATCCTGACCATGAGCTATCTTGAACAGCAATTTCTAATTGCCATGCCGGGTATGGATGACCCGAATTTCAGCCGCGGCGTGACTTTACTTTGCCAGCACAACGATGAAGGCGCGCTGGGTATCACCGTCAATCGGCCTTCTGAGTTCGTGTTGCAGGATTTGTTGTCGCAGGTCGGATTGAAGTGTACTGATGCCTCGCTCGCCGATCTACCGGTGTTTGACGGTGGCCCGGTCCATCGCGAGCGCGGCTTTGTGCTGCACAGCCCTGATCGGCGCTATGAATCCAGCATGAAGGTTGGGCCGGACATTGTCATCACCACCTCCCGCGATGTGCTGGAAGACATCGCCGCGGGCCGGGGCCCAGACCATTTTCTGGTGGCTCTGGGCTATGCCGGCTGGGGCGCTGGCCAACTTGAATCAGAGATGAGAGAGAACGCCTGGCTGCACGTCATGGCTGATTCGGAGTTGATCTTTGACCTGCCCATTGAGCAGCGTTGGCAAGGCGCGGTCGAACGATTGGGCATTGAAGTCGGTCGCCTGCAGCCGTCCGGCGGCCATGCCTGAATCGGGAGCGCTGCTGGCGATTGACTACGGAACCCGCAAAGTCGGATTGGCGATCGGCCATCGGTTGACGGCTTCGGCACGTCCGCTGGAGCCGATTCGATACCGTCATCCGGAGGCTTTGTTTGATGGGCTGGCTGCTGTTTGCAGGCAGTGGCAGCCCGAGCGGGTGATTGTTGGACTGCCGCTGGGCGGTGCGGGAGAAGAGACGCAAATGAGCCGTGACATTCGAAAATTCGCCAATGAATTGGGCCAGCGCATCCCCACCGTCTCTATCGAAATGCACGATGAGCGAATGAGCTCTCAGCACGCCGCGGCGGGTTTTGCCCTTCGGCGCAGCGAAGGCCGGGCCCGCCGCCGCGATGCCGGTCGGCTCGACAGCATGGCGGCAGCCGTCATTCTGGAATCCTGGATGAGCCAGCATGGCATTGCCTGAACAGCCGCCCCGTCATCTGCTGGACATACAGTCTCTGAGTGACGATGACCTGACGTGGTTGATTGCTCGGGCTCAGGCACTGGCAGCGGGTCAGACGCCCAGTAAGATCGACAGGACCGTCGTCAACCTGTTCTTTGAACCGAGCACACGCACGCGAGTGTCTTTCGAGTTGGCCGCATTGCGTCTGAACATGCGGGTGATCAGCGTGGAAAGGGAGCGCTCTTCTTCGACCAAGGGCGAGTCTCTGGAGGACACCGCGGCTAATCTCGCGGCCATGGGGGTCGACGGTCTGATCATCCGGCATCCCGAGACGGGTCGTTGCCACTCGCTGGCCGGAGAACTCGCCAGCCCGGTACAGCTGCTGAATGCCGGCGATGGAAGCGGCCACCATCCCAGCCAGGCCTTGCTTGATGTGGCTACGCTTGCATCGGCTGGCATCGCTTTGGAGGGTGCCCAGGTCGCGATCGTCGGCGACATCGTCCGCTCCCGGGTTGCAAGTTCGGATATTTCCGCTTTTCTGCGCTGCAACGTTGCTGAAATTCGATTGTCGGGTCCTGAGTCCTGGATGCCTGAAAGCTTGCCGAGCCGGGTGAGCTATTACCCCACGATCGTCGACGCGGTCGAGGGAGCTGACGTGATCATCATGCTCAGAATTCAGCGAGAGCGAATGGAGCAGGGGGTCTGGCCCGACGGCGATGACTACCATCATCAGTGGGGTTTGCGGACAGAGCATCTGAAAATAGCCTCACCCGGTTGCCGGGTCTTGCATCCCGGCCCCATCAACCGGGGGGTGGAAATCAGTAACGAAGTCGCTGATGGTGAGCGGTCGTTGATTCTTCAGCAGGTCAGGATGGGCGTTTTCATGCGGATGGCGATCATGGAATGGCTCTTTGGGGCCGATGAGGTCCTGCCGCGTGGCTAGAATGTGGGTCATGGATATTCATTTGATCAGCGCCGGTCGCGGATGACGGAGAGCGTTGCAGAAAACCGTCTGCGTCGCGTGCGAAGCTTTGTGCGTCGTCCTGGACGACTCACGTCAGCCCAGCAACGTGCAATTGAAAAAGATCTTCCTTCATTGTCGCTGAGTCCAGATCTGGATGACGCGCGCTTGAGCTTCGTTGCCGATGCCCCTTTGATTTTAGAGATCGGTTTCGGAAACGGAGAAGCGCTGGGCTTCATGGCGGTTAACGAACCTCAGCACAATTTTCTGGGCATTGAGGTTCACGAGCCGGGCGTTGGCAGTCTGGTGCAGCAGTTGGTCAGGCAGGAAATCACCAACGTGCGTGTGGCCATGCGTGATGCGGTAGAGGTCCTTCAACAGCAAGTCCAGCCCGCGAGCCTGGCCCAGGCGCGGATCTATTTTCCTGACCCCTGGCCCAAAAAGCGGCATCACAAGCGGCGCCTGATCCAGCCGCTTTTTGTGGCCCAGATCGCCAAACGACTTCAGCCCGGTGGCTTGCTTCACCTTGCCACCGACTGGGCGCCTTACGCCGAGTGGATGCTTTCAGTTCTCACCGGATGCGACGAGCTGACGAATCTGGGCGATCCCTTTGTGCAACGGCCGGCATGGCGACCTGAAACCCGGTTCGAGCGTCGGGGACTCAAGCGCGGACACGAAATCTTTGATCTGCTGTATGAGCGCCGGAGCTGATTAGCGATGGATGGCGGTCTGACACTGAGCACGGACATGGTGCTGGTTCTGATGGTGCTGGGTCTGACCGTATTCCTTTTTGTCTTCGAGATTGTCCGGGTCGACATCGCGGCGATTTGCATCATGGTTCTCATTGGCCTGCTCGGCCTGGTGTCCGGGGATCAGTTGTTCAATGGATTTGCCTCAAATGCCGTGATCTCGGTCATCGCGGTCATGATCATCGGCGCCGGACTGGATCGAACCGGCGTGATGAACGTGGTGGCATCTTTCATCGTAAGAGTTGGCGGTCGATCTGAGTCCCGCATCATGACCATGATGTCGTCCACGGTAGGCGTGACCTCGGGCTTCATGCAAAACAGCGGAGCGACCGCACTGTTCCTTCCGGTTGTCTCGCGAGTCTCGGCCCGCCTGGATATGCCCCTCTCCAGACTTTTGATGCCCATGGGATTCTGTGCGATTGTAGGCGGCACGATCACCATGGTCGGCTCCTCCCCTCTGATCTTGCTCAACGATCTGATCCTGACGTCCAATCGGTCATTGCCACCGGGTGCCGAAGCCATGCGCCCGTTTGATCTGTTTGCTGTTGCGCCCATCGGCTTGGTGCTGCTGGTGTCCGCACTGCTTTACTTTCTGGTGGTCAGTCGCTGGCTCTTGCCGGGCGGTGAGGGCAAGCGAGCGGCGGCGCCAGGACGGACGAAGAAGTATTTCGCCGAGGTTTACGGCATTGATGGTGATGTCTACGAAATGCTGGTCACCGTCGATTCTCCTCTGGTCGGTATGCGGATCGCCGAGGCTGAGCAGCTGGAGGGCGCGCCGCTGATGCTGGCCATCCAGTCAACCGACAAGCCGCGTCTGGCGCCGCCTGCCGAGGAGATGGTCTGGGTTGGTACGGTGCTGGGCGTGATGGGGTCACGCGAGCAAGTAGGCGAATTTGCCTTGAAAAACCACCTGCGTCTGCAACCGCGCTTGAGAACCTTCGGGAGCCTGTTCAATCCAACTCGGGCCGGCATCTCTGAGGTGGTGATCCCGCCTGGTTCTCGGCTGATTGGGCAGACTATTGGTGAGGCCCGGCTGCGTCACCGTTTCGGTATCTCGGTGCTGGCGATAAATCGACGAGAGCGGATCATTACCCGTCAGCTGCGCGAGGAGCCGCTGCAGATAGGGGATTGCCTGGTCAGTCACTCTACCTGGCGTGATCTGGCGGCTGTTGCTCGTGACAAGGATCTGATCGTTGCAACCGATATCCCGAAAGAAGAGCAGCGACCCCACAAAGTTTTTTACGCGCTGGGCTTTTTTGCGCTCTCGCTGTATCTGATTCTGTTTACGGATTTTCAGCTCTCGATTGCTCTGCTGACGGGTGCTCTGGGCATGATTCTGAGCGGGGTCCTGAGCATGGACGAGGCCTATCAGGCGGTGAGTTGGTCAACGGTATTCCTGATGGCCAGCCTGATCCCGCTGGGATTTGCGATGGAAGTGACCGGTACAGCGGCGTGGCTTGCCCAGCAGGTTCTCAATGCGCTGGGTGATGTGCCGGAAATTTTCTTCCAGATTGCACTAGCCCTGATGGCTACGATGTTCACCCTGGTGATGTCCAATGTGGGTGCCACTGTTCTTCTGGTTCCGATTGCCATCAACATCGCGCTGGTGACCGGGGCCAATCCGGCGATCTATGCTCTGATCATCGCGCTGGCGGCCTCCAATGCCTTTATTCTGCCGACTCACCCGGTCAACGCGCTGATCATGGGTCCGGGGGCCTACAAGGTGAAGGACTTCATCCGCGTGGGCGGGTTGATGAGCGTGCTGTTTCTGACCGTCATGCTGCTGATGGTCAATCTGATCTACTGATACGGGATCATCAGAACTCGTCAGCGGCAAACACCTGCTCATTTTCCTCGATGACCGGGCAGCGGGTCAGAAGAGCCTTGGGACAGGGGCCGGCGACACATTGTCCTGTCTGAGGCTCGAACACCGCGCCGTGAGCGGCACAGATCAAGCGGTTGTGTTCATCGGTCAGGAATTGATCGGGCGCCCAGTTGAGGGGTTGGCCAGCGTGCGGGCAGCGGTTGTACCAGGCCTGAACCTCCCCGTTGAGCCGGGTCGCCACCAGATAACGAGCGATCCCGCCGACGCTGAATTGAAGTTCGTGATATTCGCCCTCAGGTAAATCGCTGGACGGGCAGAGGAACTCATGCTGACTCACGGGGTCTGCTCTCTTGATTATGAAATATTCCAATAGATTCTCATTTTATCAGCCCCCCGCCAGTCCGCTGGCGCGCCTGGGCCTGGCGCTCGCCGGAATTGGCATACTTGCCCTGAGCTTCATGCTGGGGCTTTTTGTGCTGGCTATCGCAATGGGTCTTGCTCTGGTTGGCGCTGCGGTGCTTGCGGTTCGCAAATTGCTCGCCGGAAAAGGTTCTGCCCGGTCCGACAGTACTGGGCCTATTGAAGTCGAATATCGCGTCATTGAGCGCCGGCGCAGCCGCGAGCGTCAGGACTGACCAGTCAGTCCGGGCCATAGTTTCTGCACGGATCTTTCTCTAATGCTGGTCGATTCCGAAAATCAATAACCAGGCGAGCAATACGACGACCCAGAACGCCATGGAGCCCGTGGGCCAGCTGCGTGCCAGCTTGCCGTCGCGGCCATGGTGGCGATTGAGATAGACCAGGCTGGTGGACAATATGCCCATGAACCAGTCCCGTGACATCCGGTTGGCCAGCGATATTCGGTCACGAACCGCGATTGTTGCCCGCTTTCCGCCGCCCCGATAAATCCAGTCCGTGTCCACGGCGACTTTATTCTCGCCACCAACATGGCGCAGCAGAATAAAGAATCCAAGCCCTGTAAACAAAAGCAGCTGTAATTCCTTCAGGACGTGGCCGGTTGTGTAGGCGTTATATTCGACCGGTGCTGGCAAAAGGGCATACAGGTAGCCCGGAAAGACGCCGATGAACACGCATAGAAATGCTGCGATGGCCATGGCTAGCAGCATATTTGCCGGCGCCTCTTTCGGTCTGAGCCCCGAATCTTTGCCCATAAAGGTAAACCACGGCAGCTTCAGCCCCGTATGCAGAAACGTTCCCGCCGAGGCACACAACAACATCAGGAAAATGACCGGGCGATAGTCAGCCGCTGCGGCTTCCACGACCATGGTCTTGCTGACGAAGCCCGAGAACAGCGGAAAGGCCGAGATGGAGAATCCGCCAATCATATAAAGGACAAAGGTCCATGGCATATAGCGATACAAGCCACCCAATTCACTTAGCCGCGATTTTCCGGTCATGTGGATGACTGCGCCGGCACCCATGAACAGCAGGGACTTGTAGAGAATATGGGTGAAGGCATGCGCTGACGCCCCGTTGAGCGCCATGACGGTCCCCATGCCAACCCCTGCAACCATATAGCCGACCTGGCTGATGATGTGGTAAGCCAATAGTCGGCGAATGTCATTGGCCAGTACCGCGTAGACGACCCCATATAAGGCCATCACGGCGCCCATCCATACCAGCAGCTCGGTGCCGGGGAAGCCCCTGATCAGCGTGTAGACGGCCGTTTTGGTCGTCAAAGCGCTCAGGAAAATCGCGCCGGTAATGGTGGACTCCGGATACGCATCAGCCAGCCAGGCGTGCAAGGGCGGCACTGCGGCATTCAGCAAGAAAGCCGTCAGGATCAGGTAGAAGGCTGGCCCGCCAATCTGGATCTGCTCGAAAGCAATCGAGCCGGTGGACTGGTAGTACATGACGATTCCGGCGAGCAGCAGAACGCCCCCCAGCGCATGAACGAGCAGATAGCGCATGCCGGCTGCCATCGATACGTCGGACTTTCTGCGCCAGATGAGCCAGACCGACGTGATCACCATCAACTCCCAGAAAACATAAAGGGTGACCAGATCTCCGGCCAGCACGACCCCGATGGCAGATGCCCCATAGCAGAAAGCGGCCGTGTGCTGGACCCAGTCGTCGACGTGCAAGCCATAAATCGCGCCAATAATCAGGATGATAGCGAAGACATAGGCGAAGACCAGGCTGAGGGCATCGACCCGTCCGGCGGTGAGTTCCATGCCCATGAAGTTGATTTGGCCGAAGCTGCCGTGGTCCAGACTGAGAATGCTCAGCAAGAACAACGTTGGCAAAACGAGTTGCCAGACCTGGCGCGCTCTTCCCCGGAGCAAGGGTATGCCAAGGGCGCCGATGATCAGCAGCAGCGATGGATGGATCCACTCAATCATCTTGGTCCTGCTTCTCGTCGTAGTAATCGTCCGGACGGTACAAGAAGGCGTATCCCAGTGCCTTCGAGACGACAATGATGACGATGCACGAGATGAAACCATACAGCGCACCAAAGCCACCCAGACCGTCCCAGGGGTAGCGCTGATACGACGGTTCTATGGCGAAATCTGCGACGACCAGCAAAGTCATGATGACCAGTACGATGACGGCCAGTAACCGCCAGCGCTCGACAAGCCAGTCCAGAATCCGGGCAAGCCTCATGGCGCACCTCTTGGGAGAGTCATCTCGTAAGCGCTCATTTGAAAATCGACTCCATGAGGGCAAATGGCAGACTGGCGGCAAAGAACAGAGCAATGGTTCCCAGAGCCGTTAAACTCAGTGGGATGACGCAGGCTGCCGGCGCTTCATGAATTCCCTGGCGCGCATCGGCGGTCGGCGGTGCAAGAAAGGCTCTGACGACGGGCGGCAACAGATAGGCGATATTCAGCAACGTGCTGATCAAAAAGGCAGCCAGAACGACTAGCTGGCCACTGTCAAAAGCGCCCATAACCAGATTCCACTTGCTCCACAGCCCACCCAGTGGTGGCAGGCCGATGACGCACAATGCACCGAGCAAGAATGCGCTCATCGTGATCGGCATTTGTCGGGCCAGCCCGTCCATCTCGCTGACCTTCGTCTTTCCGCTGGCCAGATAAATCGCGCCGGCGCAGAAGAACAGGGTGATTTTTCCGAAGCCGTGCATCAGCATATGCATGCCGCCGCCAATCGCCGCCATTGAACTGGCGAGCAAAGCTCCGACCACAATGTAGGACAATTGGCTGACTGTGGAGTAGGCCAGCCTCGCCTTCAGGTTGTCCTGATGCATGGCTACCAGCGATGCAACGAGCATGGTAAAGGTTGCGACATACAGCATGAAGTCGCCGGTTGCCAGCGTCTTAAGGTAATCAAGTCCGAACAGGTAGATCGAAAGTTTCAGCACGACAAAGACGCCGGCCTTGACGACGGCCACGGCATGCAGCAACGCGGATACTGGTGTGGGCGCGACCATGGCTGCCGGCAGCCAGCGGTGGAACGGCATCAGGGCCGCCTTGCCGGTTCCGAACATAAACAGGACCAGCAGGATCGCGCCGGCGACCGGGGAAACCTGACCGCTAAGAATGCCTCCGGCGGCAAAATCCATCGTGCCCGTGGCGGCCCATACCCAGACCATGGCTGGCAGCCAGAAACAAATGCTGGTGGCCAATAGCAGCGACAGGTAGGTTCGGGCACCCTTCTTGGCTTTCTCTGAGCCGTCGTGAGCCACCAGCGGGTAGGTCGAAACCGACAACACTTCGTAGAACAGGAACATAGTCAGAAGGTTGTCGGAGAAGGCGATGCCGGCTGCTGCCCCCAGCGCGATGGCATAGCAGGCAAAAAAACGGCCCAGATTGCTGTATCCACCGTGGGTCATGTAGCCGATGGCGTAAGGGGTCGCCAGAATCCAAAGCGTTGAGGCCAGCAGCGCGAACAACAGCCCCAGCGGCTCAATGGCAAATCCAATCGTCAAGCCCGGCAGGATTTCCCAAATCTCCTGCTCGATTGCTGGACCGTTCAGTGCCGGTCCGGCCAGTCCCCAGACTGCAGCGAGGAAGATGATCGAGGTCAGCCAGCTGATGCTCTTAACCCAGCGTCCACTGCCCGAGCCAAGTGCGATCAGCAAGGCCCCGGCAAAAGGGATCAGGACCACGGTAAACGGACTGAACTGCGGAAGAAGGCTCATGGCAGCGAAACTCCACTATTCAGAAGCGCTTGCGCCGCGGCGTTTGCAGCCCCGACAGTCATCCGTGTATCTAGCCCGAAATAAAAGTTGAGGAGGACGACGATCCACGTAGGGATGAGCAGTGCCAGGGGTGCCTCGCTGACGACCTTCGCACCTTCAGGGCGCGGCGAGAACCACGCAGTTTCAATGATTCGCCAGATGTAGTAAATGGCCATCAACGACGTCAGGACCAGCAGCACAACCAACCACCAGGCACCGGATTCAATCGAGGCCAGAACGAGATACCACTTGCTGATAAAGCCGACGGTCGTTGGCACACCGATGATAGACAGACCGGCGAGGGCAAAAGCTGAAAAGGTCCATGGCATCTGGCGACCCAGGCCGCGCATGGCGTCAAGTCGCGCCGACCCGGTGCGGTAGATGACGCTGCCAATCGCCATGAACAAGGCGGTCTTGATCAGCGCGTGATTGAACAGATGCAGAAAGGCGGCAGTCAGACTGGTCAGCGTGGCCAGCGACACCCCAAGAACCATATAGCCGACCTGCGCGACAGATGAATAGGCCAGCATCCGTTTCAGGTGTACCTGAAACATGGCGACCCACGAACCGGCAAACATGCCAGCCAGCGCCAGAATCATGAGTACTGTCGAAAGCGGCAAGACCACAAAGCTGTAGTCCGGTCCAAACACGGTGAACACGAACCGAAGCATGACGTACAGGGCGACCTTGGTTGCCGTCCCGGCCAGAAAGACTGTGACAAAGTTGGGTGCGTACGCATAGGCGTTGGGGAGCCATAGATGCAGAGGCAACAAGGCAAGTTTCAAGCCCATGCCAACAACGATAAAGGCCAGCGCAGCGCGGACGGCATTGTTGTCTGAAAGAGCCGGCAGCCGCTCTGCCAGATCCGCCATATTGAGGGTGCCGGTCAGCATGTACAGAAACGCAATGCCGATCAAAAAGAAGGTCGCACCGACGGTTCCCATGATCAGATATCGGAATGCCGCCAGCAGAGCGCGGCGATCCTTCCCTTGGGCAATCAAACCGTAGGTGGCAAGCGACGAGATTTCGAGGAAAACGAAAACGTTGAAAGCATCTCCGGTCAGGGTGATGCCCAATAGTCCGGCGACGACCAACAGAAACAGCGCGTAGAACGTTCCGTGCCGGGAATCGATTTCTGATGCAACGCTTTTGGGCGCCCATATCAGTGTGAGCAGCGCCATCAACGCAACCAGAAAAGCGACAAACGCATTGGCTGCATCAATCCGGTACTCGATTCCGACGGGCGGTGGCCAGTTCCCGAATGGATAGGACAGGACGGTACCGTCCATTGTCGCCGCCAGGACATATGCTGATACAACCGCACTGAACAGGCAGGCGAGTGTTGACAAGGCCCACGGCGCGGAGCGCCCCGGCAGGACCGCCACAAAGCCCGCCCCAATGAGCGGCACAGCCATGATGAATGGCAGCAGTTCAGTCAGACTCATGTCGGCAACCGGTCCCCTTTATTCCTCTTCATCGTCGAGGTGATCGCCGAGGTGGTCGTCTTCGATCGTTCCGTAGGCTTCCTGAATGCGCACAGCGAGCGCAAGACCAACGGCAGTAACCGCCACACCGACGACGATAGCGGTCAGAACGATGACGTGGGGGAGAGGGTTGGAGTAGACCTCGACACCGTCAATCAAAATGGGGGTCGATCCGCCGACAACTTTGCCGGCTGAGACGAAGAGAATGAAGACCGAGGTCTGGAACAGCCCCAGCCCCATGAGCTTCTTGATCATGTTCCCGCGCGCAATCACGCAATAAAAGCCGATCATCATCAGCGCAACTACGACCCAGTAATTGAACAGCCCGAGAGAGTTCATGTGGATCGGTCCTGCTCGTCAAGAATGTCATCCCACTGCTGCCGTCGTCCGGCAAAAAGCGAGAACAGAAGCATGGAGACTGAAGCGACGGTGATGCCGACCCCGAACTCGACGATGATGATTCCGGCCTGCTGAGCGGATTGAGAGTTGGCCAGGAATGGTGTGAACTCCAGGAATAGCCCACCCATCAGGACGCCAGCAACGCCTGTGAGTGCATAAATCAGGACACCGGTGGCGCTAAGCCAGTACATGGCTTTCATCGGGATGACCTCTAGACCGCGCTCCAGACCATAGACGAGGACGAACAGAATCCATCCCGCAGAGAACACCAGTCCGGCCTGAAAGCCGCCGCCTGGCGAGTACTCGCCGTGAAACTGGATATACAGACCCACCATCAGGATGAGTGGGATGAGGAACCTCGATAGGATCCGCAATATGCCGTTGTTGATCATGATTCAGACCGTCGACTGGAGACTTGGGTGCGCCCGATTGGACGGCGTCGACGAATGCCCGGCTGACCGCTTTTAGGTCTTGGGCCCAGCAGGGAGTACACCACCAGCGCCGCTGAGAAGATGACGAACGCTTCCCCCATGGTGTCTACTGAACGATAGCTGGCCAGAACCGCAGCGACCATGTTGGGGATCCCCATATCCGGGCCAGTGTTGGCCACATAGTGCGCGCCAACATGAGTCTGAGCTGGATTGTCAGGAGATCCGAATGGAGGCAGGTCAGTGGCGGCGTACGCCAGCATTGCCCCGGTTACCAGTACTACCGCCAAGGCCAGCCAGTTATGTCCGCTGGTCGGATGCTCATGGCGGCGGGTCACTGTCAGCACTGCCAGGACCAGGATGGTGCTCAGCCCGGCCCCGACTGCGGCCTCGGTCAGCGAGACATCGCCGGCGTCAAGTACGGCGAATAGACCTGCAGAGAGAAGTGAGTAGATGGCAAACAGCATGGCTGCCGCGAATAGATCGCGAACACGGACAACGGCAACCGCCACAACAACCAGAAACACCAGCAGCGGGATGTCGATCAGGTATTCGATCATGAATGATTCCGGTGCTCATCAATAGAGTCTGAATCTTCCGACAAAAGGGGCTTAACTCCGTCAATCATCGCCGCGCGGGCCAGTGCGTGGGAGGCCGTCGGGGCCGTGAAGAGCAGGAACAGCAGAATGAGCAGAAGTTTCAAGGTCAGCAGGCTGATGCCTGCCTGCAAAACGAGGCCCGCACCGATGCAAATTGCGCACAGAGTGTCGGTCATGCCGGCACCGTGCAGACGGGTGTAAAAATCCGGCAGTCGAAAGAGCCCGAGACCGCCGACCAGCCCGAAAGCGCCGCCCAGCAGAAACAGAACGCCGGAGACAATGTCGATGGCAAGCTCAAGCATCGTGGGGTGCATCCTCAGTGGCGCTTCCGAGATCGCGGGTCTTGACCAGCTTGAGCACGGTCACGACACCGATAAAGTTGATCAAGGCATAGACCAGAGCGACATCGACAAGATCGCTGTGTCCCGTGATGTGGGTGATCAATGCGACGACGAGGACGGTCTTGGTGCCGAAGACGTTGACCGCCACGATTCTGTCGTAGATCGTCGGCCCCTTGAGGGCGCGCGCCAGTGCCAACGCCATTGTGATGAAAATGGCTGTCACTGTCACACTCAGCACCGTCGTCATGGAGTGGGCCCTTTGGATCCCTCCAGCCACTGAATTTTCCGAACAAGCCTGCCACTGAGCAGCGCTTCTGCCGAGTGCTGGTCCAGCGCATGCGCGACCAGTTTTTCATTGTCCAGAGTCAGGGTTACGGTGCCTGGGGTCAGGGTGCAGGTGTTTCCATACACGACCCTGCCCAGCTCGCTTTGCAGTGGCACCGGAACCTTCACTATTCTCGGGCTGATTTCCTGCGGCTTGAAGACGAGTCGGGCGACATGCAGGTTTGCCAGGACGATTTCTCTCAGCGCCCACAGCCAAAAAACGGGTAGTCGCCAGGAGAACACAAGCGGATTGTGTTCTTCCCCGATGATCCTCATTCTCGAGGCCACCCAGATCACGAGCACCAGAGACCCCACGCCCAGCATGAAGATCACGGGCTTGTAGACGCCAGAAATAGCGAGCCACAACACGGTCAGGGTGAGCGCGAGGAAGAGGATATGTTTCATAGCCTCGAAATCATACCAACTGAACGGTGAAGTGTTGCAATGACATTGTCCGCGTCCGCGGAGGCCCTGCTCCCGCGAGGTTTTGGCCCCAGCTTGATGGACGTTGACGTCGACCTGCGCTATAATTATATCTTTCTATCCGTATCAAGAGATATATCGACATGTCAGGCTACCTTTTCACTTCCGAATCCGTCTCCGAAGGCCACCCGGACAAGCTGGCTGATCAAATTTCAGATGCCGTACTCGATGGCATCCTGACTCAGGATCCCGGCGCGCGGGTCGCCTGTGAAACCTTCATCAAGACGGGTGCTGTCATCGTCGGTGGCGAGATCACGACCTCGGCCTGGGTGGATCTGGAAGAGTTGATCCGCAATGTCGTGGTGGAAGTGGGGTATGACTCCTCACGTGTCGGTTTTGACGGGCGAACCTGCTCGGTGATCAACATGATCGGCAAGCAGTCGCCCGATATTGCAATGGGTGTCGACCGAGAGGACCCGGAAAAGCAGGGCGCCGGGGATCAGGGCTTGATGTTCGGTTATGCAGCCAACGAAACGCCGGAACTGATGCCCGCGCCGATCTACTACGCCCATCGGCTGATGGAGCAGCAGACCGAGATCCGCAAGCGGTCTGACAACCCGCTGCCCTGGCTTCGTCCGGACGCCAAGAGTCAGGTTTCTCTGCGTTATGAGGACGGTAAGCCCGTCGCCATCGATGCTGTGGTCTTGTCGACCCAACACGACGAGGACGTGTCACTGGACGAGCTGCGCGCCGGGGTGATGGAGCACATCATCAAGCCGGTGCTCCCCACGGAGTGGTTGCATGCCAACACCTTGTTCCACATCAACCCAACCGGCAAGTTTGTGATCGGTGGGCCAGTCGGAGATGCCGGACTGACCGGGCGCAAGATCATTGTCGATACTTACGGCGGCATGGCCCGTCACGGTGGCGGCGCGTTCTCGGGCAAGGATCCCTCCAAGGTTGACCGCTCGGCCACCTATGCCGCCCGTTATGTGGCTAAGAACATCGTTGCGGCCGGTCTGGCCGAGAAGTGCGAAATCCAGGTCAGCTATGCCATCGGCGTGGCTGAACCAACTTCCATCTCGGTAACAACCTTTGGGACCGGGCGTATCCCTGAGGACCGCATCGAAAAGCTGGTGCGGGAACATTTCGATCTTCGTCCCTATGGGATTCTGAAGATGCTTGACCTGCTGCACCCGATGTATCGCCAGACGGCTTCACTTGGACACTTTGGGCGACCAGCGGTCGAAACGACGGTTCCGGTGCTCCGCAACGGTCAGTCGGTCGAGGATCGCTTCCATACCTTTAGCTGGGAACGCACTGACCGCGCCGAAGCGTTGGCTGCAGCGGCGGGCCTGTAAGGGCTGCTAACACTCCCGAATTCATCGATATTTCATTGCTCCACATTTTCTGAGGACTCCAAGACTATGAACGCAAAAACCGAAGACGCACGCAAGAGCGTATTTTTTGACGAAACCATTGCGCCCACCGACCATGACTTTTTTGTGGCCGATCTGGAGCAAGCAGGTTTTGGGCGGCAGGAAATCGCCATCGCCGAAACAGAGATGCCGGGCCTGATGCAGACCCGTGAAGAGTATGCGGCCGACAAGCCGCTGGCGGGCGCGCGCATCGCCGGCAGCCTGCACATGACCATCCAGACCGCGGTTTTGATCGAGACCCTGATTGAACTTGGCGCTGACGTGCGCTGGGCGTCGTGCAACATTTATTCAACCCAGGATCATGCAGCGGCCGCTATCGCCAAGCGCGGTGTGCCGGTGTTTGCCTACAAAGGGGAATCGCTGACTGAATATTGGGAATTTGCCCATCGCATCTTCCAGTGGCCTGACGGCGGGACCGCCAACATGATTCTGGATGACGGCGGCGATGCCACATTGTTGTTGGATCTTGGCGCCAAGGCAGAGGCCGATCCGTCGATCCTCGACAACCCTGGCAGCGAGGAAGAGGCGGCCCTGTTTGCATCGATCCGCAAGCGCCTCGAGATCAATCGCGGCTGGTACAGCGAAGCGCTCGAGAACATATCTGGCGTGACCGAAGAAACCACGACCGGCGTTCTTCGCCTATACCGGATGGCCAAGGCCGGAACCCTGAAGTTCCCGGCGATCAACGTTAACGATTCGGTCACCAAGTCGAAGTTTGACAATCTCTATGGATGCCGCGAGTCCTTGGTGGATGCCATCAAGCGGGCTACCGACGTGATGATCGCCGGCAAGACCGCGATTGTTTGCGGCTACGGCGACGTCGGCAAAGGCTCGGCTCAGTCGCTTCGGGCGCTTTCAGCCAATGTCTGGGTGACAGAAGTCGACCCGATCTGCGCGTTACAGGCTGCGATGGAAGGCTTCAAAGTGGTCAATCTGGAAGACCCAGGCGTCATCGAAGCCGCGGATATCCTGGTGACGGCTACCGGCAACTGCAACATCATCCGCCACGAACACATGATTCGCTGCAAGAATCAGGCGATTGTCTGCAACATCGGCCATTTTGATGACGAAATCGATGTGGCCAGTATCGAAAAGTACCAGTGGGAACCGATCAAGCCGCAGGTTGACCACGTCATTTTCCCGAATGGCAACCGGATCATTCTTCTGGCGCGCGGACGCCTGGTGAACTTGGGTTGTGCGACCGGCCATCCGAGTTTCGTGATGTCGAACTCTTTCACCAATCAGGTGTTGGCTCAGATCGAGTTGTGGAAAAACGGTGACCGCTATGACAACGAAGTCTACTTCCTGCCCAAGCATCTGGACGAGCGCGTAGCGCGTCTGCATCTGGCCAAGATTGGTGCTCGTCTGACCGAGTTGACGCCGGAGCAGGCCGACTACATCGGGGTACCGGTTGAAGGTCCTTACAAGCCGGAGCACTACCGCTACTGATCAGGCGAAAACAGGCCTGATTGCTTTCAAGTGCCGGGGCGGGTTCCCCATGCCCCGGCACCTTACGCTTTCCGGCCACTCGTGATGACTGCTAGCTGAAACCGACATGGCTACCCGGAATTCCGTCGATCTGAGTTTCGAGTTCTTCCCGCCGCGCGATGATGCGCAGGCCGAAAAGCTGGACGCTGCGCAACGACGCCTGTTCGGGCTTAAGCCCGGTTATGTTTCTGTCACCTTTGGTGCCGGGGGATCGACCCGTTCGCGGACAGTTGACACCGTGCGCGCGATCGCACGGAACCATCAGGTCACGGTGGCGCCGCATATTTCCTGCATGTCCGAAGATCTGGACAGTCTGCGCAGCCTGGTCGAGGGATACGCCGAGCTGGGTGTGAACCGTCTGGTTGTTTTGCGCGGGGATCGTCCGTCGGGTCGATATGCCGGCGTTTTTGAGCACGCCGTCGATCTCGTTGCCTACATCCGCCAGAACTGGGGTCAGCGCTTCCACATCGAAGTGGCCTGTTATCCAGAACATCACCCCGAGTCCACGAGCCCGCAGGCCGATTTAACGCACTTCAGGGATAAGGTGGCCGCCGGAGCAGATGGCGCGATCACCCAGTATTTTTTCAATGCTGAGTGCTATTTCCGTTTTGTTGATGACGCGCGGGCGCTGGGTGTAACGGTTCCGATCGTGCCTGGCATCATGCCGATCACGAATTATCAGGGTTTGGCGCGCTTTTCAAGAATTTGCGGTGCCGAGATTCCGCAGTGGATCGATAAGCGTCTGAGTGCCTGGGATTCGGCGGGCGACCGGGAGTCCATCACCGAATTCGGTCATGAGGTTGTCGCCGAGCTTTGCCGGCGCTTGCTCGAGGGTGGGGCGCCAGGACTGCATTTCTACACGCTGAATCGTGCCGGACCGACTTTAAGGCTTTGCAGCGAACTCGACTTATCGGGCGACTCGTAGAGCGCTGGTCGGAAACTTCTTTAGCCGCCTTCCGGTCGCACGTGCAGGTATCCACTCATATCCTCGGCACCGGGTAGATCAATTTCAATCGGTCGACAGCACACCGCACAATCCTGCACGACGGTCTGCCCGGCATCATCCGGTTCCAGTTCCACCCAGTTGGGTTCCCCGCACCAGGGGCAGTCGAATGGTCTGGTTTCTGTGAGCATTGAAAACCTGGCGATACCCGATGTCAGTCGTCGCCGTAAATGGCCACGGTTTTGACGCCGTTGGCGTCCACCGAAGCGCGATACATGCCCTGAGTGTTGAACGGCATGGCGATATTGCCCTGTCCATCAATGGCGATGACGCCGCCGTCTCCCCCAGCCTCCGCTAGGACCCCATGAACAACGGCATCAGCACTTTCTGCCAGTGAAAGCTCGCTGTATCGCATGCGCGCACAGATGTCATAGGCCACAACGTGGCGGATGAAGTACTCTCCATGCCCGGTTGCGCTGACGGCACAACTGGCGTTGTCGGCGTAGGTTCCGGCGCCAATGATCGGCGAGTCGCCGACTCGGCCCCAGCGCTTGTTGGTCATGCCGCCTGTGGATGTGGCGGCTGCGAGATTGCCATTGGCATCCAGCGCGACAGCACCGACCGTCGAAAACCAGTCCTCGGACAGTTGAGTCGACGCCTGTGAGGCATCCCGAACCGACTCAAGCTGGCGGGCGCGGAAGTCCGTGATGAACCAGTCGGGCTCCTTGAACTCCAGTCCGATGGCTTCGGCAAATGCGTTGGCGCCTTCGCTGACCAACATCACGTGCGGTGACTGGGTCATGACCGCGCGGGCGGCTTCAATGGGGTGACGAATGCCAGTGACGCTGGCGACTGCACCCGCGTTCAGGTCGGCGCCGTTCATGATGGAAGCGTCCAGCTCAACCTTGCCTTCATGGGTGAGTACTGCACCGCGGCCCGCGTTGAATTGAGGCGCGTCCTCCAGAACCTTCACAGCGGCGACCACGGCGTCAAGGCTGCTTCCACCGTTCTGCAGAATGCGATGCCCGGCGTCGATCGCCTCATCGAGCGCAGCGCGAATTGCCGTTTCCTGCTCCTCGCTGAGTTTGCCTCTTTCGATGGTTCCGGCCCCGCCGTGGATCGCAATCGCGACAGGTTGTTGTGCGTTCAAGGTCATGCTCATGAGAATCAGACTCGCAAGGGTGAAAAGGCGATTCATGGTGGGTTTAAGGCCTCCGCATCACTGGGTCGGCAGAGTCTAGCATTGCCGATATACTCGGCAGTACACGCTTTAAGGCATTGAAGGATCTTCCCGCTATGACTTACACCATTACCTTGTTCTATGCCGGTTTGTCAGGCTTGCTGCTGCTGGCCTTGTCTTTTCAGGTTGTCGCTTTGCGGCGCCGGTTCCAGGTCGGATTAGGTACGGGTAACCAGCCCGAACTCGAGCGGGTGATCCGTGTACATGCGAATTTCTGCGAGCATGTTCCGCTTGCGCTGGTCATCCTTCTCGCCCTGGAATTGTCGAACGTATTCCCGGCTTTCCTGTTGCATCTACTTGGGGTAGCGCTGGTGCTTGGTCGGGTGCTCCACGCCTGGGGCTTGAGCCAGACGGCTGGCGTATCGAAAGGTCGCTTTATCGGCACCCTGATGACCTGGCTGATGATCTTGATCGGATCACTTTTCGCTGTTGGCGCTGCAATGGGAGTCTGGTGGTTCTCCGTGGGTGGCTGACCAGTACAAGGCGGTGTAAATCTTCGGGTCGATGGCCAGACCAGCCCGGTATCGATCCAGCAGCCATCCGTCGACCGCGGCTGCCGGGATACGATGGACGATGATGTCCTCGCTGTCGTCTCCACCACCTGGTCCGACGGACTTGAGATCGTCTGCCCAGACGAAGGAAATCGTCTCGCTCGACAATCCCGCCGACGTCGGACAGTCCATGATTGGACGAAGTCTGCCGGCTTGCCAGCCAGTTTCCTCGACAAGTTCGCGCGCTGCGGCGGCAAGCAGGGATTCTTCGGCTTGCCCTTCGTGGTCCCCGACCAGCCCGGCGGGCAGCTCGATGGTTCGTTGCTGGATGGGTATGCGATACTGTTCGACCAGCAAAAGTTCGCGATCCGGTGTCCAGGCGATGAGCACGGCAACGGCGTGCTGGCGCTCTACAAATTCCCAGCCGCTGCGCTCGTTGAGGCTCAGGAAACGACCCGAATAAAGGGTCTGAGTCGGCGTCTTTTCTGTCATTGGCTCTGCCATGTACTCCGGGGATGGAACATCGCTGCCGAATCGGAGTCCGAGCACGGCAGAAACGACTCTCTCACGATGAAAAGATTACAGGACGAACCCCTTATGCGTCGATCACGCAGATTGTTTTTTTCACTAAACCTCCTCCTGATCGGACTGGCGATCGCCGTTCCCGCATCAGCTCAGCTGCTTGAAAATCCGCCTCCGCCGGAAGATGCACCGCCCGGCGTGCGCCTGTCCTACTGGTTTGGCCAGGCCGCTCAGGCGTTCAACAGCGATCAGGTGGATGCCTGGGTGAAGGCGACCGAGGAACTGCACGAAATCAGACCCTACAACCAGGATTTCATGACCCACCTCGTTCGGGGCTACGCCCGACAAGGGGACTTGAGCAGCGCGTTCAACATGATGCTGAAGATGCAGCAGCAGGGTCTGGCCGAAGACTGGGAGCAGTTCGATGAACTGGCTCCGATGCGTGAACACCGTCTATACGACCACCTGGACGGTCTGATGAGTGAAGCGGGCCAGCCATTCGGCCGGTTCGAGGAACTGGGTCAGCTTCCGGCGGATCTGGTGATGGCCGAAGGCATCGCGCGAGACCCGGATAGCGGCCGGCTGTTTGTGGGCAGTATCCGCGATGGCCGTATCCTCACCAGCAGCGATGGTGAGGATTGGCGGTTGTTTGCGTCGCCAGAGTCCGTTGAGGGTCTGGCCAGCGTCTTTGCTCTCGCTGTCGACAGCAAGCGTGGGCACCTCTGGGTGGCAACAGCAATGGCGCCGCAGTTTGAAGATTTCGATGAAGAGGCAGTTTTGCCCACAGCCTTGATCCGGCTGAATCTGGAATCCGGAGAGCGGGAAGGTGTTTTCAGGCTTGCCGGTGGCGGTGAAGCTAGCCTGCTTGGTTCCATGGTGATCGCGTCTGACGGCACGATATTCGCCGCCGATACGCGTCAACCTGTGGTCTTCCGTCTTCAACCGGGTGCCGAGGAATTGCAGCCGTTCTTCGGAAATCGTAACTTCTCCAGCCTTAGGGGCTTGGCCCTGTCGGGCGACGATCGGCTGTTGTACATGGCTGACTACGAGCAGGGCATTTTTGTGCTCTCCACGGATGGATCCAACCAGGGCTGGAAGCTCGCTGTGCCGGAGACTTTGAACGAGGGTGGTATCGACGGGCTTTACTGGTGGGATGATCACCTGGTTGCTATTCAGAACGGCATTTCTCCGCAGCGGGTTTTGCGTCTGCAACTGGGTCCGGATGGACTGGGCGTGATTGCCGTTGCGCCGGTATTGGCCGCGCTGGAGGTTTTCGATACCCCGACGTTTGGCACCATGGATGGCTCAGAGCTGGTGCTGTTTTCCGGAAGCCATTGGCAGCATGTGGACGGACGCGGAGAGGCGCTGGGTGAATCCGTTCCATCGATTCGCCTTCTGCAAACGGATGTCAACTCGGCCGAAGTCATGGTGGTCGGTGAGGAAGCGTTGGAGCAATTGCAGCGCGGAGGATAAATCGGCTCTAAAAGTGAGACCCGCTCGGCGAAGTTCAGCGAGCGTCTCAGTCTGGGATTTGGCGCCGCTGCTCGTGCAGGCGTTCGCGCAGCGGACGGCCAAAACCCAGGCCATCAAGCAGGGCATCGAGTGCGTCCTCGTTACCCTGATCCCGGCGAATCCGCGGCTCGCCTCTTAACTGTTCAACATCATCTGCCAGCCGGGTCAGGCGTAGCGCCAGTCGAGCCGCGTCCTCGTGAAGCCGAAGTTTGCCCGGCAGACTCTTGGCCCCACGCATGCTCAGGAAAGGGATTTCATCCAACCGTTCAAACAGTGCATCCAGCGTGCCGAAATGGGCCAGTAGGGCAACGGCGGTCTTGGGGCCGATGCCCGGAACACCGGGAATGTTATCGACCGCATCTCCGGTCAGGGCGAGGAATTCCGCGATTTGTTCGGGGCGAACGCCGAAGTGGTCAAACACGCCGTTTTGGTCCAGACGGCGCCGCCGGGCAAAATCCCACCAGCTGTCGTTCTCGCCAACCAGTTGAGCCAAGTCCTTGTCGCCGCTGACCACGCAATAGGGTTTGTTGATGCTTCTGCAGTGGCGCGCGAGGCTGGCGATCAGGTCATCTGCCTCATAGCGGCCATCGGCATAGACCGGCAGTCCGGCGTGACGGGCCAGGTCCTTGCACCAGGCGAACTGTTGCTGCAGGGCCTCGGGTGCCGGGTCCCGATTGGCCTTGTAGGCCGGGAAGATCTCGTTTCGAAACGACGTGGTTAATGATTCATCGAAGGCCACCGCGACCTCGTGGCTGCCGGCCTGCTCCAGCAACTCGCACAAGAAACGAGCAAATCCATAGACCGCGTTGGTGGGTCGGCCAGCCGAGTCCGAGAACTGATCCGGCATGGAGAACCAGGCCCGAAAGATGTAGACGCTGGCATCGATCAGATAGACCGGCTTGGGACTTGCCGCCGAACTCACGTGTTCAGCACAAGGGTCTGGCTATCCCGAGACAGGGTCTTCGAAAGCCGCTTTCTCAAAACGCTGTGGCGGGGAAAATGAGCGAGAAGGAACTCCATTTGGTCGGCGAGGATTTGACGCCCCTGTAGGTAAACGTATTCCGCATGAGTCGGCGCAAACGGGATTGCGAGAAGCTGCATGCCCGCCTCTTCGGGGGTCCGTGAGCCTTTGTGGTTATTGCACCGCTTGCATGCCGTCACGACGTTGGCCCAAGTGTCAACACCGCCCTGCGAAAGCGGTTTGACATGATCGCGCGACAGGTCGCTGTGTCGGAACTGGTTGCCGCAATACAGGCAGATGTTTTCATCGCGGCGGAACAAGGCGCGGTTAGACAGCGGGGGCGTGTAGCGGTCGTAGAAGCGGTGCGCGTCCGGGTGGCTGCCGTGTGTGGCGACAATGGCATTGACCGGAATCACGGTACGCTTCCCACTCAGCGCGCTGATGCCGCCGTGGAGATGGTAAAGGACACGCCCCAAGGCGTAACTGACCTGACCCAAGACAATCATCCGAACGGCATCCTGATACCCGATCCATTCGATCGGCATCCCGGTCACATCAGTTCGAAGGACTTGCTGATCAAGATGCAACATCTTGTGCTCGGTCTGTACTCGGTCCCCAAGATGCTGTGATTCTAACCTTAAAGAGTGGGTTGAGCCAGTAGCGGTCAGGAACGATTGAACCTGCGCTTTAGGTAACAGTCGAATCTCAGCATTCACAACAAGATTCGGGATTCGATCCATGCGTCGAGCTTTGATTGTGCTGATGATCTATCTGATGCTGGCAGCTTTGCCGGCGGCCGCCGTTCTCCCTGCCGAGGTTGATGGACAACCGCTACCCTCCCTGGCGCCTGTACTCGAACAGGTCACACCGGCAGTGGTCAATGTCCACACCAGAACGCGGGTTCAGGTGCGCTCCAGCCCGTTTTTTGATGACCCCTTCTTTCGACATTTCTTCGATTTTCCCAGCGTGCCCCGGGAGCGGGTGGAACAATCATTGGGTTCCGGGGTGATTGTCGATGCGAACTCCGGCCATATCCTGACCAATAATCACGTTATCGACGGTGCCGACGACATCGCCGTGACCCTGCAGGACGGGCGTGAATTTGCTGCCGAACTGGTCGGGGCTGACCGAGATACAGACCTGGCCGTGATCCGGATCGAAGGCGAAGATCTGAGTGCCTTGCCGCTTTTCCCAAGCGATAGTCTCCGAGTCGGTGATTTTGTCGTCGCTGTTGGCAACCCCTTTGGCCTCGGCCAGACCGTGACTTCCGGGATCGTGTCGGCTCTGGGGCGCTCCGGTCTCCGCGGTCTTGAGTACCAGAACTTCATTCAGACCGATGCGTCCATCAACCCGGGCAACTCTGGCGGCGCCTTGATTGATCTTGCGGGTCGTCTCATCGGGATCAATACAGCAATCTTTACGCCTTCTGGTGGCAATGTGGGGATCGGCTTTGCCATTCCGGCGAGCACGGCCGAATACGTCATGGATCAGTTGATCCGGTTTGGAGAAGTGCGACGCGGCTCTCTGGGCATCGACGTACAGGAACTCGATGAGCGCCTGCGAGAAGCGCTCGGTGTCTCGGCGGGTTCCGGTGTGGTGATTACCAGACTTGATCCGGAGTCACCGGCGGGTCTGGCTGGCTTGCGTGCCGGAGATGTCATTGTTGCGATTGATGGCCGCGCGGTCCGTGATCTCCAGACACTGCGCAATATTGAGGGCCTGCTGGCGATTGGCACTGAGGTATCGGTAGCCTATCTTCGCGAAGGCAGAGAGCGTTCGACCCGACTGCAGATGGCTGAAAATCTTGACGCCCGAATTTCCGGCTTGCGACTGGATGAGCGCCTTGATGGTTTAACGCTGGTCCATGTGCAGACACGCAGAGTCAGTGGAGGTGTCCTGATTGAGGATGTTCGGCGCAATAGTCCGACGTGGCGGGCCGGACTTCGCCCGGGCGATCTCATCGTCGCCATGAACCAGCGTTCGATTTCTGATCTTCGCCAGTTACGCGAGCGGTTTCCTCTGGGTCAGGACGAGCCCTTGATGCTGGAGATTCTGCGCCGCGGCGTGGCTTATCGGGTCATGCTCGAACCTTGAGTCCCCGTACAAGCCGCTAAACCTGATAGCGGCCGGCAAGCGCTTCCTGCGCCGTGCGCACGATGCCGAAGGCCGACCTGAGATAGCGCTTGTGCAGACCTGAGAGTTCACTCGGATCGACCAGGTGATTGGGCTTCTCGCCGCGGTCGTGCAGCGCGACCTGATGGCGTAACCGGACATTGCTGATAAAGCGCAGCGCGTGGATGAGATCGTCGGCGTCGCGTTCATTCATGACGCCCTGCTGACCGGCGGCCAACAGCCGTTCTTCAGTATGTACCACCCCGATGGCGCCTTCCAGGGCTCGGACGCGGGCGAGGTCAACAATGGGTACAACACCGCGCTTCTTGAGATTCAGGCCATGGCTTTTCTGTCCGTCATGTTCTTGCACGAACTGCCGGAAAAGCCCGAGAGGGGGTCGATGACCCATGGCTTCAGCAGCCAGAAAGCGGCGAAAAATCTTGCTTGCGCTGGCTTCTTGCAGCACGTCAGCGTGAAGCCTCTCCGCCAGTGCGACTCCGCCGGCAATGCCGCGCATGTCAAAGAAGATGCTCGACTGCATCACCGACATGGGATCGGGTTCGGCAATCCATCGGGAAAAAGTCGCCCGCCAGTCAGCAAAGCTCATGCGCCATTCCCCTTTGGCCATTACGCCGCCGGGACAGTACACGTAGCCGCAGTCATTCAGGCCATCGCAAACCAAGCTTGCCAGTTGCTCGAAATACTTTGCGGCTTCTGCATCGGGCTTTTCGGCCAGCAGCAAACCGTTGTCCTGGTCACTGACCAGACCTTGCTCCAGCCTCGCCTGCGAGCCGAAAGCCAGCCAGGTCCACGGCATGGGCGCAGGGCCAAGTCGGTCTAAGGCAAGGGCAAGCAGGCGGCGCGTGCACGCATCGGTAATCATGCTGGCGAACCGACCAATTTCGGTGGCCTGGTTGCCCTGGCGCGCGAGAGCGGCCAGCATGCCCGGTCCTTGACGGGCAAACATCGCCAGCGAGTCAGCGTCGTCGGCGCGCTGAATGTCGCGGACCAGCCGGAGCGGGTGAGGGGACTGCTGGCGCAGCAGGTCACCGGAGCTGATCACGCTGCTGAGCTGACCATCCTGGTCCATCACGGGTAGATGATGGATACCCAGCCGCATCATCTCCACCATTGCATCTTCGATGCGGTGATCGATTCCGACAGTGACTGGATGGGTGGTCATCACATCGGAAATGGGGCGGCTCGGGTCATGTCCCTTACCCAGCACGCGATTCCGGAGGTCGCGGTCGGTCACGATACCAAGCAGCTCACCAGCCTTCACCAGCAGTATGCAGCTGACCTGATGCCGGCTCATCAGAGCGGCAATGTCGGCGATAGACTGATCCGGGTTTCCGGTCACGGCCGACTTGAGATCCAGGTCGCCAACCCGGATGGGGCGCTGCTGGCTGGCCTCGCGCAGCCTTGCGCCCGGCCCATCGCTGAAAAAACGAGCCGCCTTCGGATGAGTTTGGCCAAACTCCGCCATCTGTTCGGGTGCCAGAAAATAGGTGACGAGCTGTTCGTCCGCCTGAGCTTGATAAGTGCATGCCTGACCGTCAAACCGGATCGCATGACCGAAAGGCTCACCCTCGCCGCGCTGTTCCAGTCGTTGACCACTGCTGTCTGAGAGCGTGACTGAACCACTGATGATCACAAAAATGCCTTGATGTTCCTCCGGAGAAAATTGGCCAAGCGTCGCGCCCTGATCAAATTCCATGATCTGTCCGACTTCCGCCAAGCTTGCCAAGGCGTCTCCCGACAGCTCCGAGAACGGGGCAACCTTGGACAGAAAGGCGGTGATTTCTGATTGGTGCATGATCGGGCCGTCTCCTTGCGGTTGGGTCAGTACTTGATGCGCGCGTAGTAGGTCTTCTGGGCTGATTCAAGCGCGTCCCGAAGGCTCAGAATGCCTTTTTCAGCCAGAAGCGGGATTAATTTGAGCAGGATCTCTGCTGTCACCATGGCATCCCCAATCGCGGTATGCCTTCCTATGATGTTGAGTCCGAAACGTTCGGCCACCGCCTCAAGCCGATGCGAGTCCTGATTTTCGTGGACGAGCGCGGACAACAGCAGGGTATCGAGGACAGGCTGATCAAAGCGCACACCCGTCTGTTCTTCCTTCAGTTGCAAACACCGCATATCGAAAGCGGCATTGTGCGCAACAAGAACGGTATCAGCGCAAAAGCCATGAAAAGAGGGCAGAACGGATTCGATAGTCGGTTGTCCTTCGATCATCCGGGGGGTAATGCCGTGAATCGGGATGCCGGCCGGCGGAATCGAGCGCTTCGGGTCCACCAGTTGGTCGAAAAACTCTTGGGTGAGTACTTTGTTGTTAACGATCCGAACGGCGCCGATCTGAATAATTTCATCGCCTTCGCCAGGATTCAGGCCGGTGGTTTCGGTATCGAACACGGTATAGGCCAGATCGGACAAGAGTCGATCTTCCAGGTTGCGGGTCTGTTCCGTGGACCGAAACAAATCGAAGTCGTAGTATTCCGGTCGGCTCTCATGGCGGATGAAGGTTGCAGCCGGCAGTTCTTCCTGAGGCACAGCCAGGGGCAGGAGCAGACGGAACAGACAACGGTGCCGGTCGTCGGCCACTTCCTGCTCGATCCAGCACTCACCACCGTGGCGCTCAAGCACCTCCCGTAGCGTTAGCGATAGGGTCTCTGAAGCCAGTTCGATCGGTTCATTCTCCCACCCGAGTTCAGCCGCGGCACTGACTTGCCCGTCCGGAGTCCAGATCAGATCAAGCGCGCCCTGCTGTTCATGTTTGCAGACCCGGATGCTGATGGATTGAACCTGACAGTGATCTCGCAGGCGGCTGGCCAGATGCAATACGCCCTGCAGCAGGGTGAAGCTCTCAACCTTCAGCCAGACCGCTTCACCATCCGGTTCGGGTTGGGCGTCAAGCCCCAACTCCGACTGAATGCGCTGGACCGCCGCATCGATCAAATCATCGGCGCGCATATCCTCGAGCGGCCACCGCGACCGAAGGGCTGTTGCTGACGGTCGTTGCAGTTCGTTGACGCGACGGCTCAAGGTCTGGATTTCGTCGTGCATGATTCTGATCAAACGTTCTTGCAGGGCGCTCGGGACATCGGGCAGCGCCAGAACCTCGGAAGCTGCCAGTGCGCTGGCCAATGTTGACCGGCTGCCTTCCGTCAAGCTGGTCAGGAGCTGATCCTTGGTCGCATCGGCCAGCATTTCATCGGTGATGTTTTCAATCAGCAGGACGAAACCGGTCAGGTCATCCGTGGATTTCAGTCCCTGCTGATCCGACCCGACGTCCCGGACCGGCGTCATTTGAATCCGCAGGAGTTTGCCGGAGGGTGTCGTCGTTACAAACTGGGACGACGGTGAGGCAGCACCGCGGCGCAACCGCCGCTGTACGTTCTCGAGCGCGTGCCCGACCAGCTTCCGGTCGAGCACGGTGTAGATGGAGCGGCCCAGGCCCATCAATTCCGCACCATCTGCCGTTTCGGGAAGCCGCGATAGCCGCCTGAACTGGAGCCGTGCGCGATTGTTGTAAAGCAGAACGCGCCCGTCGAGGTTGCAGACGACGACGCTTTTGGTCAGCTCGGACATCAGTGCTGCCAGACGGTTTTTTTCCAGCTCCGTCTGTCTGGTTGCCTCCAGAACGCGGTGGTCCAGATCGCCTTTCAATGCCTCGCGTTGCTTGAAAAGTTCGATGATGACATCGGTCAACAAGCGATTCTCCTTGCTGCCCCGATGCGTCGGTAGGCGCTGGGTATCGGTCTCAAGCAGAAGCTTGGCTTCTTCGACAAGTCGTGCCGGGCCGCGCACATAGTCGTCGATCAGTTTGCGCAACACGGCCGCTGTCGGGATAAGCGAGCCGGCCCAGAGGAAGAGCAACAAACCACCCTTGCCGCCCAGCGCTTCAATGACGGTCCGCCAGTCGTCCGGCTCCAAAACGGCCCACAGCAGCGTGCCAGCCACTGCCAGCCAGACCAGGCAGATCAGACCGATCAGGCTGACACCCAGGATCAGTCGCCAGTCCAAAGGCCTCATTGGGTCTGCTCCGTCAGTCTCTCGACTTCATCGATGAGGCTCTGGATCGGAAAAGGCTTGATGAGGAGGGCGTCGGCCCCCAGAGCTTTGGCCTTCGTGATGTCGGTATCGCGGGCGCGGCCGCTCAGCAGAATGATGGGCGTTTCGGCGCAGATGCTGCTCGCGCGAAGTTGCTGGCAGAGTTCAAATCCTGACAAACCCGGCATTAGCGCATCGGCAATGATGAGTTCTGGATTCTCCAGTTCGGCCATACGGACCATTTGTCCGCTGTCTCTGGACTTGATGACCTCCAAGCCGATCCGCTGCAACACGTACTCCAGCGAGATCAGCAGATTGTCATCTTGGTCGGCAAGCAGGACCTTGATGGCCATAGGTTTTGAGCTCATCAAGTATCCACGGTAGCAATGGTCTGGGTGCTTTGCGCTTCGACTTTGGTGTGAGTCAGCGCCATCAGGCTTCTCGACAGGCAATGGTCAGAGCCGGGTCGTCGGGGGGCAGCTGTCGCCATTGGGCGCCCGGCAGGGCACCATCGTCATCCAGTTCCACGCCATCGTGAAGGTCCGCGCGACGGTTGAGCGCACAGTCGAAGACCACGGGAATCTGGCGGGCTGGCATCCAACGGCCCAGAAGCAGCACGCTGGTCATGACCCGGTCCGGTTGAGCTTCGTGCGTCCGGTTTCTCCGGGTATCGAGTGCGATGGCTCTCAGGCTTAGCGGCTTGACGTATGTCCAAGGCCGGTACCAGCTGGTATCACGGCTGGCGGAGACAACCTCAACGCCGTCGGGCAGTTGTTCGACCGTCCGCGACAGCCACGTGTACTCCATAAAGATCATGAACGCGATCATCGAAAGTCCGGCGCCGGCTGGCGCGAGCCATCCGGGCAATCGGCGACCGATCGTGAAATTGAGCCCCATGATGAGCCCGGCCGCTGCCAGCCCCAGGCAGATTGCAGCGATGAATTCAAGCAGCATGGCGACCGGGTCCTCGGAAAGACGATGTCTGAAATGATACTGCCCGGCGCAAGGGCCGGGCAGTCTCGTCAAAAGTGTCGCTGAGCGGACCCGGCGACGAGTACTCAGGATTTAATGGTCAATGGCACCGCTGGCGCCTCTGGGAACGCGGATGCTTTCGACCAGATCCTGAATGTGCTCAGGTGGCTCTGCCGTGACCTTCATCACCAGATAAGCGACCACAAAGTTCATCAGCGCGCCGATCGCTCCAAAGGACAGCGGAGAGATCCCGAACAACCAGTTGGCTGGGGTGTTCTCCAGCATATTGGTGCCGGGGATGAAGAACCAGCCCAGGTAGGTAAAGATGTAGAGCAGGGTGGCCAGCAAGCCGACCAGCATGCCAGCGACCGCACCCTGCGTGTTCATCTTCTTCGAGAAGATGCCCATCATCAGCGCCGGGAACAGGGTCGCAGCCGCCAAGCCGAATGCCAAGGCAACGACCTGGGCGGCGAAGCCAGGCGGATTGAGACCCAGATAGGTCGCCAGCACAATGGCAAAGCCCATGGATACGCGTGCGGCCAGCAGCTCCTGTTTGTCGGTGATTTTCGGCATCAGCACGGACTTCAGCAGGTCATGACTGATTGCTGAAGAAATGGCCAGCAACAGACCCGCTGCCGTTGACAGCGCAGCCGCAAGGCCCCCAGCAGCGATCAGCGCCAACACCCAGGGGGGTAACTGGGCAATCTCGGGGTTGGCCAGAACCAGGATGTCGCGGTTGAAGGTCACCATCTCGTTGCCTTCCCAACCGCGCTCGGCGGCTGTCGACGCAAACTCTTCCGATGCGTCGTTGTAGTACTGGATCAGGCCGTCGCCGTTCTTGTCTTCAAACGCGAGCAGTCCCGTTTTCTCCCAGCTCTCCATCCAGTCTGGACGCTCGTCATAGGCAATCGGTTGCGCCGCAGTACCGTCCGGGAAGATGGTGGTGATGATGTTCAGTCGTGCCATGGCACCCACCGCCGGGGCGGTCAGGTACAGAAGCGCGATGAACACCAGGGCCCAACCGGCGGACTTCCGGGCATCGGCGACCTTCGGCACGGTGAAGAATCGGATGATCACGTGGGGCAGACCGGCGGTGCCCACCATCAGGGAGATGGTGAACAACAGCATGTTGAATGTGGAGGTGTGCAGGCCGGTGTAGTCGCGGAAGCCGAGCTCAATCAGAACTTCGTTGAGCTTGGTCAGCAGCGGAACGCCCGATTCAGCGTGCGTCGAGAACAGGCCCAGACCCGGAACCGGGTTCCCGGTGAGCTGAATCGAGATAAACACTGCCGGAATGGTGTAGGCGACGATCAGCACGCAGTACTGGGCGAGCTGGGTGTAGGTGATGCCCTTCATCCCACCGAGAACCGCATAGATGAAAACCACGCCGGCTGCGATAAACAGACCGGTCGAGCTCTCAACCTCGAGGAATCGCGAGAAGGCCACGCCAGCACCGGTCATCTGGCCGATCACGTAGGTAATGGAGATCACAAGCAGACAGATCACGGCAACGATGCGGGCCGACTGACTGTAGAAGCGATCACCAATGAACTCAGGGACGGTAAAGCGCCCAAACTTGCGCAGGTAAGGTGCAAGCAGCAGGGCGAGCAGCACGTATCCTCCGGTCCAGCCCATCAGGAAGGTTGAATTGCCGTAACCGACAAACGCGATCAGGCCTGCCATGGAAATGAATGAGGCGGCTGACATCCAGTCGGCTGCGGTCGCGGCCCCGTTGACAATGGGGTTGACGCCACGGCTGGCAGCGTAAAAGTCGGACGTTGTGCCTGCGCGGGCCCAGATGGCAATTCCGATGTAGAGGAGGAACGAGGCCCCGACCACAATAAGATTCAGAGTGAACTGTGACATGGTTATCCGGTCTCCTTATTCTTCGTCCACGCCGAACTCGCTATCGAGCCGGTTCATGTACCAGGTGTAGTAGAAAATCAGGACGATGAACGTCAGAATCGACCCTTGCTGGGCAAACCAGAAACCCAGGTCAGTGCCACCGAAAGAAATCGGAAGCATCTGGAGCACAGGTCTGAGCAGAATGGCGAAGCCGAACGACACCGTCGCCCAGATAACCAGACAGATCGAAATGACGCGGAGGTTGGCCGACCAATAGGCGGCAGCGGACTTGTCTAGTGACATGATGCTGATATTCCCTCGGTGGATTATTGTTAATAGCCCCCGAAGTGTAGGCAGCCATGAGGAGAAAACCCATACGACCAAAGTAGACTCCGGTGCCAGCGGCGCTGCTATGATGCTGCGGACCGCTCAGGTAGCCTTGAGATCATGTTCAGCAAGCTTGTGACCCTACGACCCCAGCGCTGATGTTTGCTCCGGTCACCCTGCTGCTGATTTCTTTGGGTTATGTCGGCCTTCTTTTCCTTGTTGCCTGGTGGGGTGATCGGGTCGCAGAGCGATGGGGCCGGCTTCCCGGTCAACCCATCATCTACAGTTTGTCGCTGGCGGTTTACTGCACGTCCTGGACCTTCTACGGTGCAGTTGGGCAGGCAGCGACCAGCGGCTGGGATTTCCTGCCGGTCTATCTCGGCCCGGCCCTCATGTTCATTGTGCTGGGTGGCCTGCTTCAGCGGATGGTGCGGGTTGCCAAGGAGCAGCAGGTCACCTCGATCTCCGACTTTCTGGCCTCGCGTTTTGGCAAGACACGCGCATTGGCTGTGCTTGTAACTGGCGTGGCTGTCTTGGGGGTGATTCCTTATATTGCCCTGCAGCTTAAGGCCATCGCGATGGGCTTTGATCTGCTTACTACAGACTTAAGCCAGCCTTTTGTCTTACTTGATGGGCCGGCGCCGATCGGCCGCGATTCTGCGCTGGCAGTTGCCGGGTTACTGGCATTGTTCGCGATGTTGTTTGGCACCCGACAACTGGATGCCACCGAGCACCACCCGGGATTGATGCTGGGGATTGCTTTTGAATCCCTGGTCAAGCTGCTCGCGTTTCTCTCAGTTGGGGTGTTTGTCACCTGGTTTGCTTTCGATGGGCCGGATGCGCTGGCGGCAATGGCGCTCGATGACGAACGGGTCATGGAGATGTTCGCAATCGATCAGATTGGCGGCAGTTTCATCACGATTTTCCTTCTCTCTACGCTGGCCATTTTCTGCCTGCCCAGGCAGTTTCACGTCACCGTTGTCGAAAGTACCAGCCCTCGCGATCTGCGCTGGGCACGCGTCTTGTTCCCCGGATACTTGGTGCTGATCAGCCTGTTCATCGTGCCGATTGCGGTGGCCGGCCTGCTCAGTTTTGAACAAACGGAGATTGCCGATGCCTTTGTTCTGGTTCTCCCGATCGAGGCCGGACAGGGCTGGCTTGCCCTGATCGCGCTGCTGGGTGGATTTTCTGCGGCCACTGGCATGGTGATCGTTGCCGCAGTCGCGCTGTCGACCATGGTGTCCAACGATATTGTGATGCCGCTGCTGATGAAGTCGCGGCCAGCATCAGCGCAGGGCGGAGCCGACCTGGGTCGCAAGCTTCTGATTGCGCGGCGCGTTGTCATCGTGCTGCTGCTGGTGATGGCCTGGGCGTACTACCGGTGGTTTGGTTATGCGGAAGACCTGGCCGGTATCGGCCTCCTGTCGTTTGCTGCAGTCGCCCAGTTTGCCCCGCTGATTGGCGCGGCGCTGTTCAGCCGTCAAGCCAACCGTCACGGGGCCGTTTGGGGACTATCCGCCGGGTTCATCACGTGGCTTTACTGCTTACTGCTTCCAGTGGTTGCGCGCGGCGCCGATATGGGCCATACCTGGCTTGAATCCGGTCCCTGGGGATGGGGATGGTTGAAGCCCGAAGCCTTGTTTGGGTTGAGCCTTGGGGATCCGCTGACACACGGCGTGATCTGGTCGTTGTTGATCAACAGTCTGGGGCTGATCGTCGGCTCGCGTTTGGGTCCGGCCCGTTCGATTGACCGAATCCAGGCGAACGCGTTTTTGGGGGCGGCCAGTGAGCCTGGCACCGATTCGCTGCCCCGTGCCGGGATCGCGACCGTGGGTGATCTGATTCAATTGACCCGCCGTTTTTTGGGTGAACGTCGGGCCCGGTTGGCTTTTGATGAGTTTGCGCGAAGGTCGCGCCGTGAACTCAGGGATGATGAACCGGCGGATGCAAGTTTGGTGGGTCACACAGAGCGCGTTCTGTCCACGGTCATTGGCGCCAGTTCGGCGCGCGTTGTTCTGGCGTCTGCCCTTGCCGGCAGCGGGATGCAGCTCGATCAGGTCGTTGCTTTGCTGGATCAGACCTCACAGAAGCTCAAGTTCCGCCAGGAGCTTCTGCAGTCGGCACTCGAAAATTTGTCCGAGGGAATCAGCGTGGTCGACGGAGAGCTCAGACTGGTGGCCTGGAACCGGGCTTATCTGGATCTGTTCGAGTATCCGGATGGGCTGGTTCAAATTGGTCGCCCGATTGAGGACTTGCTTTATTTCAATGCTCGCCGCGGGATGCTTGGTGTCGGTGAGGTCGAGTCTTTAGTCCAGCGTCGACTCAACTTCATGCGACAGGGCAGTTCGCACTTCTACCAGCGCCATACCAGTGATGGCCGGGTGGTCGAGATTCGCGGGAACCCAATGCCGGGCGGTGGCTTTGTCACAAGCTTTACCGACGTCACCGAGCGGCTGCGCGCCGAGCAGGCCCTGCGCGAGAGCGAGCGAAATATTCGGTTTTATACCGATAACGTTCCGGCGCTGCTGGCCTATATCGACAGTGGCCTGCGGTTCAGATTCACCAATCGCGCTTACGAAAATCTCCTTGGCATGAAGCGGGATGACCTGATTGGCAGGCATCTGAACGAGATCTTCGATCAGCACGAAATGCTGCGGCGGTCCCCATACTTGGAAGGTGCTTTGGCGGGAGAGCGTCAGGATTTCGAGCTTGCAATTGTTGACGCCCGCGATCGCCGTCGTTATGTCCTTGCGACCTACATCCCGCAGTTCAATCGTCGCGGCGAAGTGCTTGGCTTCTTCTCTCTGCTTCAGGACATCACTGAACGTCGGCAGGCGGAGCTTCGTCTCAAGGACGCCAAAGAAGATCTCGAGCGCCGAGTGGCTGCAAGGACTCACGAACTCACAGAACTGAATCGTGAACTCAGTCAGGAAATCCGGATTCGCGCCAAAGTCGAGGATGCGCTGCGGGATGCCAAACGTGAAGCGGATCAGGCCAACCAGTCCAAAACCCGCTTTCTGGCGGCGGCCAGCCATGACTTGCTGCAGCCTCTCAACGCCGCGCGGCTGTTCAGTTCCGCTTTGAGCCAGCAGCCTGGTCTGACGCCGGAACAGGAACACTTGATTGAAAGGCTCGAGGGGTCGATTGGGAGCGCCGAAGAATTGCTGAGCGCACTGCTCGATATATCTCGACTCGATGCTGGTGCCATGGCCACTGATGTCAGCGAATTTGCGATTGCTGGTCTGTTGGAGCCTCTGCATGCAGAGTTCAGTGCCTTGGCTCGCGATCGAGGTTTGCAGCTGAATCTCGTGCCCTCAAGCGCTACGGTGGTTTCAGATCCCAAACTCCTGCGGCGAGTCTTGCAGAACTTCATTTCGAATGCCTTGCGTTACACCGAGACCGGGCGCGTGGTCCTGGGCTGTCGTCGTCGGGAGGGGCAGCTGAGCGTACAGGTCTGGGATACCGGCCCGGGTATTCCGGCAGAGCAGACCGAACTCATCTTTCGCGAGTTCCACCGACTTGAATCATCTCGGCGAAGCCGCGAGCGGGGCCTGGGTCTGGGTCTTGCAATTGTTGATCGGATTGCGCGCATGCTGGATCATCCGATTGCGGTCAAATCGAAGCCGGGGCTTGGCACCATGTTTTCTATCGGTGTGCCGTTGGCGACGGTTCAGGCCGAACCAGTCAGCAGGCGGCCGGTGAAGTCGGCGCGCTCCGGTCGCGACCTGGCTGAAATGCCGGTGCTTTGCGTGGATAACGAGCCCGATATTCTGGTCGGCATGCAGTCGTTGCTGGGTCCCTGGGGCTGCGACGTTCGAACTGCGGCAAACGAATCTGAAGCAATCGAATTGATTGATGGTGACTGGTTTCCGAGCGTCATTCTGGCGGACTATCATCTCGACGATGCGTGCAACGGAATCGATTTACTGAACCGTTTACGGGCCCGCTTTCCCCGCCCTTTCAATGGCATCCTGATTACCGCAGACCAGACCGAACCGGTCCGCAACGAAGCCCGCGCCAATGGTTACAGGGTTCTGCAAAAGCCACTCAAGCCGGCGGCACTTCGGGCGCTTCTAAGTCGAATGGCAAGCCTCAGCCAGCGTTAAATGCTGTGCTACTGGCTAAAGTACGCCGGCGGCCTTTTCCGGTGAATCGACCGCTAGTTGGTTGAGCAGCAAGACGGCCTGGGTTCTGTTGCTGACCTCCAGCTTGCGGAAAATCGCAGTCATGTGGGCCTTCACGGTCGCTTCGGAAATGCCGAGTTCAAATGCAATCTGCTTATTGAGCAGGCCATCAGCCAGCATCATCAGCACCCGAAACTGCTGTGGCGTCAAGTCGCCCAATCGCTGGGCCACATCGAGCTCATCGCTGCCACTTCCTCTCACCTCGCCTTCCGAGGGATGCCAGATCTCTCCGGCCAGAACAGTTTCCAAGACCTGACTGATTTCATCGACCGATGCGGACTTGGGGATGAAGGCTGCCGCGCCGTGATCGAGTGCCCGTTGAATGACAGCGGTGTTGTTGTTCGCAGAAATCAGGCAAACCGGCAACTCGGGATGATGCGCCCGCAGGTAAATCAGCGCAGAGAAACCCTGAACGCCGGGCATGTGCAGGTCGAGTAAAACCAGATCAGCCAACTGACTGCCGGCCAGCGCTTGCTGAAGCTCATCCATGTCGCCGGCCTGAACAATCGCAACGTCACCCAGAGCCTGCTTCAATGCGAGGCTCAAGGCCTCGCGAAACAGTGGGTGGTCGTCTGCGACGATGACCCTTTGCTGTGTCATGGCCCCGTATCTGTCCCCGAATGGCGCTTCCCGGTTGTGGAACTAGCGGTTCATGCGGCGGTTGATCAGGTCATCAACCACGCCCGGTTCTGCCAGCGTGGAGGTATCGCCAAGATTGCCATAATCGTTTTCGGCGATCTTGCGCAGAATGCGGCGCATGATCTTGCCCGAGCGCGTTTTGGGCAGGCCCGGTGCAAACTGGATGTAGTCAGGCTTGGCAATGGGACCGATCTCTGTTCGCACCCACTGGCTCAGTTCGCCCAGCAGTTCGTCGC
Organism: Wenzhouxiangella sp.; assembly: GCA_036351735.1. Taxonomy (GTDB): domain Bacteria; phylum Pseudomonadota; class Gammaproteobacteria; order Xanthomonadales; family Wenzhouxiangellaceae; genus Wenzhouxiangella. The sequence goes on from JAZBPR010000209.1 coordinate 42,535, forward strand.
TGAAGTCAACGCCTGCGGTCAGCGTGACGTAGGCGTAGATTCCCTGGCCTTTGATGTCATGCGGGAACCCGACGACCGCTGCTTCGGCCACAGCAGGGTGGGCAACGAGTGCAGATTCGATCTCTGCCGTCCCCATCCGGTGGCCCGAAACATTGAGCACGTCATCCATTCGACCGGTGATCCAGTAATAGCCGTCCTCGTCGCGCCGCGCCCCGTCCCCGGTGAAATAAAGGTTCTCGAAAGTGGCGAAGTAGGTTTGGAAGAAGCGATCATGATCGCCGTAAATAGTGCGCATCTGTCCGGGCCATGAGTCCTTAAGGACCAAAGCTCCGTTGGTGGCTCCGGTAAGTTCATTGCCATCGGTATCCACGAGCCCGGGCTGGACCCCGAAAAACGGCAGGGTCGCTGAACCCGGCTTGAGGTCGGTTGCGCCGGGGAGTGGGGTGATTAGTACCCCGCCTGTTTCGGTTTGCCACCAGGTATCGACAATCGGGCAGCGGGCATCGCCAACCACGTGGTAATACCACTCCCAGGCCTGCGGATTGATGGGTTCTCCGACGCTGCCAAGGACGCGCAGACTTTTTCGCGAACACCTCTTGACCGGTTCATCGCCGTCTCGCATCAGGGCCCGGATCGCGGTGGGTGCGGTGTAGAAACTATTGACCTGGTGCTTGTCCACAACCTGCCAGAAGCGGGAGTTGTCCGGGTAGCTGGGCACACCTTCAAACATCAGCGTTGTGGCTGCGTTGGCCAGCGGGCCGTAGACGATATAGCTGTGCCCGGTCACCCAGCCCACATCAGCCGTGCACCAATACACCTCTCCGGGGCGGTAGTCGAACACGAGCTCATGGGTCATGGAGGCATACAAAAGATAGCCGCCGGTGGTGTGCAGCACGCCCTTGGGCTTTCCGGTGGATCCGGAAGTGTAGAGGATGAACAGCGGATCTTCGGCACTCATTTCCTCTGGCGGGCAGTCCTTGTCCGCAGCGGCCGTGATCTCTTCGTACCAGAGGTCGCGCCCGTCGGTCCAGTCGATGTCACCGCCAGTGCGCTTGACCACGATCACCTTTTCTATGGTCGTGACTCGATCCTGGCTCAATGCCTTGTCGACGTTGGCCTTGAGCGGAACCCGCTTTCCTCCCCGCACGCTCTCGTCGGCTGTGATGACGACCGAAGCTTCGCAGTCAATGATTCGATCGGCCAGCGCGCCGGGCGAGAATCCGCCAAAGACGACCGAGTGAATGGCGCCGATACGGGCGCAGGCAAGCATGGCGACCGCCGCTTCCGGGATCATCGGCAGGTACAAGGTGACCCGGTCCCCTTTTTTAACACCTTGCTCCCGAAGTGCGCTGCCCAGACGGCAGACTTTTTCGTGAAGCTCGCGGTAGCTGATCTTCAGGCTGTTGTCCGGGTCATCACCCTCCCAGATGATCGCCGTCTGATCGCCGCGTTCGGCAAGATGTCGGTCGAGACAGTTGGTGCTGACGTTGAGCGTGCCATCTTCAAACCAGCGGATGTGCAAATCATCTTTTGCGAACGAGCAGTCCTTGACCTTGGTAAAGGGCTTCATCCAATCCAGCCGCTGGCGTGCCTGAGCAGCCCAGAAGGTTTCGGGATCCTTGATGGACTCCTGGTACATCTTTTCATATTTCGACTTGTCGACCAGGGCATCAAAGCCTGCGGGAACTGGATAGGTCTTTTGCTCCATGATGATCCTCTAGTGTTGGCTATCACAACGACTTCAAAGTCTATCACCCGCTACAGTCGACCTCATAGCCCCAAAGTCAGTGGCCCAGACCAAGGTCGAATACTGCGAAGAGTCACCGGAGACCCCGCCGCAGTTGGAGGCGAGGCAATTTGTTTGATGAGCCCCCAGGTGAGATGGTGGGTCAGGCGTGCTATCGTTTTAGTCCGTAGCCTCGGGTTGAGGAACATGAAATCTCAGTCCCATACAGCGAACACTGCTGGCGAATACACCGACCTTGCTTCAACGGTCGCGGCAGCGCTGGTTACGGCGGGACCCGACACCATTGATCAGGTGATCCTCCAAGCGCTGGCAGACACAGGTCGTCTGCTTGCTGTCGATCGCTGTTCCCTCTTCCTGTTCAGCCAGAGCACTTCCGATCTGGAGCTGACGCATGGCTGGGAGGCCGACGGCGTCGAGCCATTACCTTTGAAGTCAATGTCAGCGATTCCTGCTGCCAAGCTGTTTCCAGGCTTGATGGAAGTTCTTCTGGCGGGCGTCGAGCTGGCGGTATGTGACACCTCCGCCTCTGACGATCTGCCTGATGATGATGGTCGTCGTCTTGAGGCTCTTGGAATTCGGTCCGTTCTGCTCGTCCCCATGTTTGCCGGTGATCGCGGGGTCGGGCTAATTGGTGTCGACCTGGTCAGTCAGCCACGTCGGTGGACCGCCGAGGAGTCAGCGTTGCTTGAAGAGTTGGGCCGATTCATGACCCACACCCTGCTGCGTGTCAGGGCCGAGCAAACGATTGATCGGCTGACAAGCCGTTACCAGATGCTGACTAGTCGGGGACAGAGCATTCTTTACGAAATCGACCGCGAGGGTCGCTACAGCTATGTGTCCGAAAATCTTGAGTCGATCACAGGATATCGGCTTAAAGACGTCATCGGACATTCAGTGAGCAAAATACTCTATCCGGACGATGTCTCTTCAACCGTGGGGGCTTTAAAGCGGGCGTTGACCGATCAGGATGTTGTACCAACTCTTGAGTATCGCGTGATCTATGCCGACGGCAGCGTTCACTGGCATCGATCGGTGCTCGTGCCGATGCAAGACAGTAACGGCGGCTTTCAGGGCGTGGTCGGCAACGCGCTTGATATCACCGACCTCAAGCAGCTGGAAACCAATCTGCGCAGTGAAGTTGGACTGACCGAGTTGCTGGTTCGATTGGCGACGGAATACATCAACCTTCCCACTGAAGATTTCGAGCCGGCCATCGAACGTTCTCTCAGTGAGCTTGGAGGGTTTGTCGGTGCTGACCGAGCCTACGTCTTTCGCTACGATTTCTCTCGCCAGATCGCCTGCAATACCCATGAGTGGTGTGCGGAGGGTATCAGTCCGCAGATTGAAAGTCTTGCCGCTGTTCCCTCGGCTGACATTTCTGATTTTGTCGAGGCCCATCAGGCGGGTGAGCCTCTTTACATTCCCAAGGTGTCGCGGTGGCCGCATGCAGCCACCCGGGATCTTCTCGCCGAGCAGGATATCCAGTCAGTGATCTGCGTTCCGCTCATGCTGCGGGGGGAATGTCTGGGTTTCGTCGGGTTCGACTACGTGAAAGCCGAGCGCCCCTATTCGGAAGTCGAAATTCATTTGCTGACCGTGTTCGCCCAGATGCTCGTCAATATGCGGGTCCGGCGTCATATCGAGCGCGACCTGGCCGATGAACGCCGCCGGCTTGAGGAAATCGTTGACGGCACGGATGCAGGTACCTGGGAGTGGGACCTGGCCGCCGATCATCTGGCATTTAATGACCGCTGGGCTGCCATGTTGGGGGTTGACTCGACGGAGGAGTTGCCCGGCAACTCGCTCGAATGGTATGGGTGGCTGAACAAGCATGATGTGGCGGCTGCGCGCGACCGACTGATTGAGCATCTCAAGGGCCAGTCCGGCTACCTTGAAGTTGAGATCCGGGTGCGTCGTGCCAGCGGCGAATGGCTATGGATTCTCGCTCGTGGCCGCATTTCGCGCCGGGACCCAGACGGACGGGCGACCCTAATGTCCGGGATTGCGCTTGATATCGAGCAGCGGAAGCGCGACGAAGCCGACCTGCAGAAAGCAGCCAGCGTCTTTACCCACTCGGGCGAGGGGATTTTGATTACAGAACCCGACGGACGGATCGTTGAAGTCAACGATTCCTTTACCCGCATCACAGGCTACGAGCGTGAGGAGGTTCTCGGAAAGAACCCCAACATGCTGGCCTCGGGACGGCACGATGAGGCGTTCTATCGTTCGATGTGGGCGGCCCTGATTGAACGCGGGGCCTGGTCTGGAGAGCTTTGGAACCGGCGTCGGGACGGCACCGAGTACGCGCAGTTGTTGACCATCTCCTCAGTCCGTGCCCCGGATGGGAAACCAACCCAATACGTCGGATTGATGACCGATATCACGGCGCAGAAAAACTATCAGCACGAACTGGAGCACAGAGCCCACCACGATGCGCTGACTGGCCTGCCCAACCGGGTGCTGCTCGGTGACCGGCTCAGTCAGGCCATGTCGCATGCCGAGCGAAGAAAGCAAAGTATTGCCGTGGTCTACGTTGACCTCGACAATTTCAAGCAGATCAACGACCGTTGTGGGCATCATGCCGGAGACGAGGTCTTGCGGGAGGTGGCCCGGAGGCTCAGCCAGGCCTTGCGGGAGACCGATACTGTGGCTCGGCCGGGCGGAGATGAATTCGTCGCCATTCTGACCGGACTGGATCCGCAAACACACCCTGAAGGCTCCCTGACCCGATTGCTAGAAATCATGGCCCGTCCGATCCAGTTGGAGCAGGAATCGGTGGAGATCAGCCTAAGTCTGGGCGTCACCCTCTATCCGCAACCGGGGCAGCCCGAGGCTGACCAGCTCCTGCGCCAGGCTGATCAGGCCATGTTCGAGGCCAAACGCAAGGGCCGCAACACGGTCTGCTATTTCGATACTGAACTGGAGCACAAGGCGCAGCAACGCCATTCGGATCAGCGGCGTCTGCACCAGGCTCTGGCCGACGAGGAGTTCGTTCTGTACTACCAGCCACAGATCAACCTCCGATCGGGCGAGGTCGAGGGTGTCGAGGCGCTGATCCGCTGGGCGCATCCGGAACGCGGCCTTCTGGCGCCCGGCGCCTTTTTGCCCCTGATTGCAGACCAGACGCTGGCGGTGGAACTAGGGGATTGGGTGCGGCTTCAGGCGATCAGAGACCATCAGGCCTGGCGTTCGGCCGGTCTTGATCTTGATCTGGCGGTCAACGTGGATGCTGCAGATCTGCTGCGTGACGACTTTGCCCGGCGACTGCGCCACTTGTTGGCACAACACCCCGATTTTCCGGTTCGCCGGATGCTGTTGGAGGTGGTGGAAACCAGTGTTCTTGAAGATCTTGGGCAAGCGACATCCATGGCCAAGGAATGCAGCGCCTTGGGTGTAGCGCTGGCTCTGGACGATTTCGGCACCGGATTTTCATCCCTGAGCCATTTGAAGCATCTTCCGATTCAGCAGTTGAAGATTGACCGGAGTTTCGTGTCTGACATGATGGACGATGCCGATGATCTGGCCATTGTCGAAGCGGTGATCAACCTGGGCAGGGTATTCCGCCTGGACGTTCTTGCAGAAGGGGTTGAGACCGATGAACAGCTTGCCGCTTTGATCCAGCTAGGCTGCCACCAGGCTCAGGGGTATGCGTTTGCCCGACCGATGCCATCTGGCGAGCTGCTCGAATGGATTGCCCGATGGCAGGCGCCTGACTCTTGGAAGCGGATCAAGCCGCTCAACGATGATCAGCGCCTGTCACTGTTCGCGGAAGTCGACCTGCGGCAGCGTTTTCGGCAACTCAGTGACATGGTGGTTCATGCCGAACAGCAGTGTTCGGTGTTTGCTCCTGACCAGAGAATCGGTGAGATGCCGCGTTGGCTGCAGCGCTTCGAGAGACGGTGTTCCGGTGCTCAGAACAAAAGGCTGATCGAGCAAATGATTTCATCCGAGCAAGCACTCCATCAGATCTGTTGCACGGGTCGGCAACCCGAGGCAATGGCCGAACTGGAACGTCTGGACGGGTTGATCAGCCGGGCGTTGACTGAGCTGCATGAGCGGCGAATAACTGCCGCTGGTCTGGACGCCGGCTAAGGAGCGTTCCTGAGTGGAATGGCTTGAAAAATCGCCAGACCCTGACCGACCACTGCGCTTGCGTGGGCACTGGACGCTTGAGCACGCTGCTGAGGTTCAGCAAAGACTTCAGGCGTTTAGAGGCCAGGAGTTTGCTGGGCTGGATGGAGACTCTATCGAATCAATCGATGCAGCAGGCGCGTTCTTGCTGATCCGCTTTGCCGACGAGCATTCGATTCGGTGGGACGATATCCGTCTTCAGGGCAGCCAGCACGAACTGGTCCAGGCCGTCGCAGAAAGCCTCAGTGCCGATGAACCCGCAGCAGAAAGTCAGAGTGCTTTTTGGAAGCGAAGCCTCGCCGCTTTAGGCCGGAGCATGGTTGCCCTGAAGCAGAATTCAACCCGTCTGCTGGGTTTCCTGGGCCTGACGCTCACCACGCTGGCAAAAACCATGTTTCGCCCTTCGAGCTGGCGTGTCACCTCCACCGTGCACCACATGCAGCAAAGTGGATTGGATGCCCTGCCGCTGGTGAGCCTGCTCAGTTTTCTTGTGGGAGGTGTGGTGGCTTTTCTCGGAGCTACGGTCCTGAGGGACTTTGGTGCTGAGTTATTTGTGGTGGATCTGACAACCTATGCGTTCTTGCGCGAATTCGGTGTGCTTTTGACCGCTATATTGCTGGCCGGACGCACGGCCAGCGCGTTTACCGCGCAGATTGGAACGATGAAAAGTCGCGAGGAAATCGATGCGATTCGCACGCTGGGGCAAGACCCGATCGTTCTGTTGGTTCTTCCGCGACTGCTGGCGCTGCTCATCATGCTGCCACTGCTGTCGGTGATGGCGACACTGGCGGGTCTGCTGGGGGGCTTGGCTGTAGCGGTGTACAGTCTCGGAATTCCGGTCGACCTCTATGTCAGCCGAGTCCAGGAAACCGCAACCCTCAGTCACTACCTGACCGGCTTGTCGAAAGCGCCGATCTTCGCGCTGGTCATCGCGCTGGTGGGGTGTCTGGAAGGCTTCAAGGTTAGCGGGACAGCGCAATCGGTCGGTGAGCGCACCACCTCGGCGGTTGTGCAAAGCATTTCTCTGGTGATCATCATCGATGCATTGGCGGCGGTGTTCTTCATGGAGATGGGCTGGTGAGCGAGTCCGTCATTCAGGTACGGGGACTCAGAAACCAGTTCGGCACCCAGGTTGTGCATGAAGGGCTTGATCTTGATGTGCACAAAGGAGAGATTCTGGGCGTAGTCGGCGGATCCGGGACCGGCAAGTCGGTGCTGATGCGGACTATCCTCGGCCTGCGCTCGCCACAGGGCGGAGAAATCGACGTGTTGGGCCATGCCGTGACTCGTAACGCGGAGCTTGAAGACATGCGTCGGCGCACTGGTGTTCTGTTTCAGGATGGTGCACTTTTTTCATCCTTGAACGTGCTCGAGAACGTCGAAGTCCCGCTCAAGGAACATTTTCCTGAGCTCTCAGGCCCGCTTAGACGAGAGTTGGCTTGTCTGCGTCTCAGGCTGGTCGGGCTGCCGCCGGGCACGGGCGCAAAACTGCCGTCAGAGCTTTCGGGCGGGATGCGCAAACGCGCTGGACTTGCCCGGGCGCTGGCGATGGACCCTGAGCTGCTGTTCCTCGATGAACCTACGGCGGGTCTGGATCCGATCGGGGCTGCTGCTTTCGATGACTTACTCAAGACCTTGCAGCGGGCCCTGGGGCTTACGGTATTCTTGATTACCCACGATCTTGATACGCTTTACGCGATTTGCGATCGGATTGCCGTGCTGGGTCAACGGAAAATTCTGGCGATCGGCAAGCTGGAGGAAGTGGAATCGGTAGAAGATGACTGGATCCACGATTATTTCCACGGACCCAGGGCGCGCTCGGCGCGCGCCGCCCGAAGCCGCTGAGGAAGACTATGGAAACCCAAGCCAACCATGTATTGATAGGAGCGGTGACTGTTCTTGGTGCCCTGCTTGCAGTTGCCTTGGGCTTGTGGTCAGCCAGTTATCGAATCGACGAAGCTTGGCAGTCTTTTGAAATTCATTTTTCTCAGGCAGTTACGGGCCTCGCGGTGGGGAGTGTGGTGCAGTACAACGGCATCAATATGGGTAACGTGCGCGACCTGTATCTGGATCCCGAGGATCCAAGCCGAGTGATTGCAGTCGTGCGTGTGGATGCGCAGGCGCCAGTTCGAGAAGACACCAGCGCTCGGCTCACGGTCAACGGATTGACCGGCGTTTCATTCATCCAGCTGCGCGGCGGCAGCGCCAGCGCTTCGCCACTTCGAGGTGAGTCCGGGCGCTTGCCGGTGATCGTGGCCGAAGAGTCGCCACTGCAGCGTCTGATTGACCAGTCTGAAGACATTGCCAGCACCGCCAGCGAGGTCATGCTTCGTCTGCTTGATTTTCTCAGTGAGGAGAATGCTTCCCGGGTTTCTGGCACGCTGGACAACATTGATGCGTTTACCGTCGCGATGGCCGCAGAAACCGATCGGGTCGGTGCCATCATGAGTGACCTTAGTGCCGGAGCGTCGCGGCTCGAGCCCTTGCTTGCTGAGTTTTCTGCATTGATGGGTGACGTGCGCGGTCTGGTGGCTGGATTGGAAGGCCAGATTGATGAACTGGCGCCGGAACTGGCTGCCGACCTTCAGACCAGTCTGGAGCGCTTTGCGTCGGTCGCCGAAAGAGTTGATCGTATGCTTGCCGCCAACGAGCAGGCTATCAATGAATTTGGAAACGAAACGCTGGTGGAGCTCGGGCCAACCATCGCCGAACTAAGGCGCTTGATTCGTGATCTGTCGGTCGTTGGGAGTCGGTTTGAGCGCAATCCGGCACGCTTCCTGTTAGGGACCGAGCGTCCAGAGGAGTATCAACCGGAATGAAAGTCTCAGTGATGCGAACTTCGGGCGCTGGGCGCGCGATACTTGTGGCCGCTGCTTGTTTCATTCTGTCTGGCTGCGGTTTCAGCCGAACAACACCCTTCAGTGTGGTTGCGCCTGAAATCGACCTACAGGCGGTGATTCAGCAAGATGCCCCCGTTGATTGGGCCATCGCAGTGCGCCGGCCTGTGACGGACCGGACCCGCGACTCCGAACAGATCCTGGTCCGCTCCGATGGGTTTCGTTTACTGCCTTACCCAGGCGCAGTCTGGCTGGATGCCGCACCCGACCTGCTCAGAGCGCTGATGATTCAGGCTCTTCAGACCTCGGGCGGGTTCGCCGCTGTGGATCGGGTCGGACGCGGCGGAGAGTTTTTCGTTCTGGAGACCGAGCTTCTCCGCTTCGAGGCCGTTGATGAAGGGGCAGGCGATTTGGTCGTGGAACTTGAACTGCGTGCCAGCCTGATCAATCCGCGGGGGGGCGCTTTGATCGACGCCGAAACGTTCAATGTGCGTCAAGCTTCAGCCGACAGCAGCCTGAATGGTCTGATTCCCGCTTTTGAGTCAGCGCTAACCGATCTTGTCGTTGAGCTCGGGCGGTGGACGGTATCGACTGACGCACAGGACCCGCTTTAACCTCAGATTTCTTGGCTGCCGGATGGATATGAATCCGGCGGGTATACTGCGGTTCTTCTGAAATATCCAGCGCTTTCTGCCATGTCCCAGACCCCTTCCAGCAATAGCTTAGGTCAGCGTTTTGGCGCGTTCGTCGAACGTGCCGGCCGCCGAATCCCCGACCCGGTCATCATTTTCATGGCGTTTTACCCGCTGGCGTTTCTGGCGACCGTCATCCTCGGGGGGCATCAGTTCGAGTCTATGGGCGCCGGCGGTGAGCCGGTGACCTATCAGATCCTGCCCATGTGGCATGCCGAGCACGTGCGATGGATCTTTGACAACGCGTTGCTGCAGAACTGGCTGGCGTTTGGCAATGGCGTGCTCGGCGTCATTTTTGTCGTGATGCTGGCCATCGGCGTGGCGGAGAATTCCGGTCTTTTCGGCGCCCTGATCAAGCGCGCCGGGGCGCGGATCCCGCAGTCCCTGCTCCCAATGCTTCTGATGTTTCTCGGCATCATGAGCTCGATTGCGACCGACGCCGGCTATCTTGTTCTGATCCCCCTGGCTGGATTGCTTTACGCCGGTCTGGGCCGCAACCCTTTAATCGGCATGGCCGCTGCATTCGCCGGAGTCTCGGCCGGGTTCTCAGCCAACCTGATGCCGGGCACGCCCATCGATGTCATTATCGGAATGAACGCCGAGGTGTTTGCTGCGGCTCAGGGGGTTCCGTTCACTACTGCAGACGGCGAGGCGCTGCGTCCGGCGACGATGAACTACTGGTTCATCCTCGTTTCCACCTTTGTTCTGACCGGCACTGGTTACTTCGTGACCCGCCGCTTTGTCGAGCCCCGGTTGGACAGGCAGGACTTCGTTGTGCCAGATGATCTCGATACCGGGGAGTTCACGGTCAACGCAGCCGAACAGCGCGGTCTGCGATTCGCCGGCCTGGGCGTATTGATCGCCCTAGTCATGATTGCCGGGCTCATGCTCGGGCCGCTGGCGTCGTTTGAAAACGAATCGGGCCAGATCGTTGAGCCCTACATGGACAACATCATCCTGCTGATCTCTCTGTTCTTCGTCGTCGTGGGTGTTTGTTACGGCGTGGCGGCGGGAACGTTCAAGTCGGTCAGTGATGTGGTCAAAGCCATGGTCAAGCAAATGAACACCATGGGCTACATTCTGGTGTTGACCTTCTTCAGCTACAACTTCCTGGGGCTTCTCAGCTACAGCGGCTTGGGTTCGTGGATTACCTATTTGGGTGCACAGGGCTTGCTGGGATTGGGCTTGCAGCAGTTCCCGGTGTTGCTGCTGGTTGGTTTCGTGTTGACGACGGCGGTGATCAACATCTTCATCGGTGGCTTGACCTCGAAGTGGATGCTGCTCGGCCCGATCTTCATCCCCATGCTGTATTTCGTCAATCCGGCGATGACGCCGGATCTGGTAGCCGCGGCCTTCCGCGTGGCCGACTCGTCGACCAATATCATTACCCCGATGATGACGTATGCCGGTGTGATCTTGGCCTTTATGCGCAAGTACCGACCCGACATGGGTTTCGGCGACATGCTGCTGATCATGATGCCGTACTCAATCGCTTTCCTGCTGGTCTGGACCAGCCTGCTGGTGGCCTTCTTCGTGTTGGGTATTCCCTTGGGCTTCTGATCAGCATGGGTCGCGGTCAGCGGGGATCTGCATGAGTCCAGCGATGATCAGGAGGTGTTTCATCACGATGGCGCTGCTGGCGTTGGCGGTCGTCAACGTGGTGGCTGCCGAGCCTCTGAGTTTCCCCGAGGCAATGCAACGACTCGAGTCTGACAGCGATGTGCTTAAGGCGGCTCGGCGCGGGCTGGAAGCCGCCCGCGCTGAAGTTGCCGAGGCACGCGGCAAGCGGCTGCCTTCGCTGGGGTTGGAAGGCCGTGCCACCCGGCTGAACGAGCCGCTTGGTCTGGAGCTGTCCGACTACCTTCCCGGAATCGGCGGCTTGCTCCCACCGGGTCTCCTGCCGGAGCGGTTGACCATTCAGGAACGCCAGTTCTACAACCTATCGGTCGAGACGCGGCTGACACTCTATGCCGGTGGCCGGATCGCGGCCGGCATCGACGCTGGCGAGGCTGGGGCCGAAGCGGGTCAGGCGGCGCTGGATGTCGCTCGAGCGCAGCTGCATGAGCTGCTGGTCCAGCGCTACTTCGGCGTCGTGCTGGCAGACCAGGCTCTGGCCGTGCGTCAGGCCACCGTCGACGGACTAGAGCGTCACCTGGCCCATGCCAGGCGGATGGAAGAAGAGGGCCTGATCGCGCGCGCCGAGCGCCTGCGTGCCGGCGTCGCCCTGGCCGAGGCCGAACGCGATTTGCGTTCAGCTGAGTCAAACCGATTGCTGGCGTCATCAGCGCTTGCCGCGCTGCTGGCCATGTCGGGCGATGCACGGCCAACCACACCGATTCCGCCGCCGCCTGCGCCGTCCCCGGATCAGTTCATTGACGAGATTCGAACGACCAATCCCAGCTTGGCCGAGCTTCGCGCACGTAAGGCTCAGGCCGAGGCGGCTGTGCGAGCAGAGCGCGGCAGCTTGCTGCCCACGCTGGGTGCGTTCGGCCGGCGCGA
>JAZBPR010000210.1:0-2645 GCA_036351735.1 Wenzhouxiangella sp.
CATCGGATTTGCAGCCTTGAGCGAACAGCTGCGGGGTCGGACCTTCGCCTGCCTCGATGCCGTGCAGCGCGAGCAGTTCCTGGCAGAGACCGCCGGGCAGGCCGAGCGTGGCTATCGCACGTGCATGGCCGCATTGGCCGGAGTCACCACCACCGACTGATCAAGTTTTTGGCCATGATCTGCGTTAATCTCCGGACAGGTTTTTCGCCCGACCCATGAACGAATCATGCGTATCCTGCTGCTTTGCCATGCCTTCAACAGTCTGAGTCAGCGTGTTCATGCTGAACTGCGCGAGGCTGGACATGAAGTCAGCGTTGAGCTGGATATCAGCGATGAGGTGACGGTTCAATCGGTCGATCTGTTCAAACCGGATGTGCTGGTTGCACCCTTCCTAAAGCGCAAGATCCCGGCGTCGGTCTTTAGTGACGTCCCATGTCTGATCGTGCACCCCGGCCCGCCCGGCGATCGCGGACCCGCGGCTCTGGATTGGGCGCTGCTTGAGGGTGAGGATCAGTGGGGCGTCTCCATCATCCTGGCGACCGAAGAGCTGGACGGTGGGCCCGTGATGGCCAGCAAGAGTTTTGCGATGCGCGATGCACGCAAGTCCAGCCTGTATCGGCTGGAGGTCACCGAAGCGGCAGTCGCTGCGCTGTTCGAGGCGCTGGGAAGGGTCGCAAGGGGCGAGGTGGGCAGTCCGCCCCCGCCCGGGCGATGGCGCGATCCGGTGCCTGCGGCAAGACGCCGGATCGACTGGGCCCGCGATGACACAGAGACTGTTTTGAAAAAGATTCGCAGCGCAGATGGTTTTCCCGGTGTCGTGGACGAATTTTTTGGTCGGGAGGTCCGGCTGTTCAATGTCCAGCCTGAACATGAACTTAGTGGCCAGCCAGGTGAATGGCTCGCCCGGTGTCATGGTGCAGTCTGCCGTGCGACCACGGATGGGGCCGTCTGGATTGATCGATTATCGGAAGGGGGTAACCAGTCGTTCAAACGCCGCGCAACGGCCGTGCTTGGTGAGTCCATCTCGGACTTGCCTGAACTGCCTCTGGTCACGGAACCGGAAAACCCCCGCGGGCCAGTTCGATACAGCGAAGTCGGCAATGTCGGCATGCTTGAATTCGACTTCTACAACGGTGCAATGAGCACGGCCGACTGTCAGGCTTTGCTGGCAGCGTATGAGGAAGCCACTCGGCGCCAGACAAAGATCATCGTGCTGGCCGGCGGGCGAGATTTCTGGTCGAACGGAATGGACTTGAACGCGATCGAGGCGGCCGACAGCCCACCGGACGAATCATGGGCCAATATCCAGGCCATCGACGACATCGCCGAGGCGATCATTCAAACCAAATCACATCTCACGGTCAGCGCGATCGGCGGCAATGCTGCGGCTGGTGGGGTGTTCCTGGCCCTGGCTGCTGACGAGGTTTGGATGCGGACTGGCGTGGTGCTCAACCCGCACTACAAGAACATGGGCAACCTTTACGGCTCGGAATACTGGACCTATCTGCTGCCTCGGCGCGTTGGGCAGGATGGTATCAAGGCGGTGATGGGTCATCGTCTGCCGATGTTGGCCTGCGAGGCCGAACGACTGGGTCTGGTTGATCGGGCAGGGCCGAGCGATCGCGCCGAGTTTGATGAATTTGTCCTGAGGCAGTCTCAGGTACTGGCCGAAGAAAGCTTGAGTGAGCGGTTGAGCGCCAAGGTCGAGCAGCGCGAGCGCGACGAGGTCGAAAAGCCGCTAAAGGCTTATCGCGATGCCGAGCTTGAGCGTATGCGCATGAATTTCTATGGTTTTGACCCTTCGTATCACGTCGCCAGATTCCGCCTCGTTCACCGCAGCCCCCACGCGTGGACGCCGCTGCACCTGGCAACCCACCGGGCGAGAGTCGCAGGTGGGTCAAGTCAGGAGAATTCACCCCGATGACCGATCACCTCGGATGTGATCAGAAGCCGGTTCGCAGGGTGACCGTCGCTGGCCGCGTGCAGGGCGTGGGGTTCCGGCCTTTCGTCTACCGCCTGGCTCATGAGTTGAGTCTGACCGGCTGGGTCTACAACGCTTCCGGCGTGGTGGAAGTGGCAATCCAGGGGACAGATGCGCAGCTGGATGCCTTCGCTCGCGATGTGATCGACCGCGCGCCACCCCTGGCGAGACCGGAGCTTTTGCGAAACGAGCCGGGCGAGCCGGAAGAATTCCAGGGCTTCGAGATTCGCGCCAGCCAGGCGCAAGCCGAGCCGGAAATCCACGTGCCGCCCGATCAGTTCATGTGCGACGACTGTCTGGCCGAGGTCAGCGATCCGGATGAACGGCGCTACCGCTATCCGTTCATCAACTGTACCCAGTGCGGGCCGCGCTACACGATTATCCGGGCCTTGCCCTACGATCGACCCAACACCACCTTGCGCGATTTTCCGCTTTGCACCGACTGCGAGGGCGAGTACCGGGATCCACTGGATCGGAGGTTCCATGCCCAGCCTCTGGCCTGCGCGGTCTGTGGTCCCAGCCTGCGCTTTGTCTCCGGCGAGACCCAGATCCTTGGCAACGAGGATAGCCTCGCTGCGGCCATTGAGGTCATCAGGAACGGCGGGATTATCGCCGCGCGCGGGGTGGGTGGCTATCACCTGATCTGCGATGCGGCCAACGAGAC
>JAZBPR010000211.1:0-2933 GCA_036351735.1 Wenzhouxiangella sp.
CGATGTCCGTGATTGACCAGGATCGACTCTAGCGACTCCGGAGTGATAAGCAGAATTCCCTGGGACTTCTTCAGAAACTGCTGCTTGTCCTTCCGGTTGATGTCGCCATGCCAAGGAACCACCGGGATTTCTATGCCTTCGGTCATCAACTCAAGGCGCTGAAACTGGTCATTGATCAGCGCCTTCAGTGGCGAGATGTACAATACCAGGCCATCACACTCGGTTGATTCATCAGGTCCTAGGAGCCGTGAGAGGATTGGAAGAAAGGCCGCTTCGGTCTTTCCGCCGGCGGTTGCGGCCGCAATGATGAGGTCGGAATCCTCGGATAGGAGGGTAGGGGCCGCCTCTTCCTGCACCTTTCTGAGGGAATTCCACCCTTGACGCCAAATCCATTTCTGGACTTTCGGGTGCAGCGAATCAAATACCTGCGAGGCGGCATCAGCACTCACTGGCCGATCTTCCTACAATCGGAACGTATGAAGGTCATCGTCCGGCTGGTCATCCGAATGGGAGTCGCTCCGGCGCTGATCTGATGGGGATTCCTCAATCAACGGCTCTTCCTCCTCAGGTTCATCAGGCTCGACTCTGACCTCCCCGATCAGTTCCCGCCAATCCTGCTCCGGATTCTGTTCCAGGATGGACAAGAGGTTGACAAACTCTTTGATCGAGTTCCTGGGCGTCTTGAAATATGCGGCTCCAATTCGTTGATGGCAATGGTCCATGAAGGCCTGAAGCGCTTCATCCGGCACCAAATACTCAGACTCGTTCCCCCCGGCCATTACATGTCGAATTTTTGTGAGAAGAATGTAGAGGTCTTCCTGAGATAGGTTGGCAAGGCGGATCACTGGCCCGCTGTAGTCGACGAGGCCGTTCTGCGCGAAGCGGTTTTCCACCAAACGGGACTGCAGAGCCTCATAACTGTATAGACCGCGGCGCGGATCCATTAAGAACTCCGGAGTTCCGCCCATAAGGAATCCCAAGCATTCAGCGTGCCCCTGGAGCGTATCGTTCAGGATTCTGAGGATCTGTTCATAATTGCTTTTTCTGGCCTGGGTGCTCGAAAGCTTAAACAAATTGACCAGTTCATCCATTGCGACCATCAGGCCTTGATAGCCCGCCAGACGAACAAATCGAGCCATCAATTTAAGGTGGTCATAGGAGTTGGCGTCGTCAATGAACGTCCGGACGCCAAGTGCCTTTCGGGCGTCGGTCTTTGTTGTAAATTCGCCACGGAGCCAGCGAATCGCGTCCATTTTGAGCTGTTCATTGCCAGCATCATGGCCTCGCCAATAGGCTTCGATTACCATGGCGAAATCGTAACCGCCCGTCATCTCGGTCAGATGCGCCAATCGATCGTGAATGACAGCAGCGGGCGACTGGTCGCTCCCACTGGCCTGCTTCATGCTCTCAGAGATAAAACGCTCGGCGATGCTTGCCATCGCTCCGCCGTCAGGCTTCGTTCGCGTAGAGATATTACGCATTAGCTCGGCATAAAGCGCACGGGACTGGCCACCGGTCGCGTGCAGACGTCGGTCAGGGGTCAGATCTGCTCGAGTCGCCACAAGCTTCTTTTCCAGAGCCACTGACTGGATCAGATTGAGGAAAAACGTTTTGCCTGAGCCGTAGTCACCGATAATGAACCGAATACTGGACCCACCATCCGCGACGTTGTGAATATCCTTGAGCAGAGCTTGCACTTCATTAGCACGTCCAACCTGGATATGTTGCTGCCCAATCCTCGGTACGACGCCAGCTCGAAGTGAGTCAAGAATGGCTCGCCGCTCTTTCTCCCTAATTCGGGTCATGTCGAAATCTCCTCATATGCAGCACGCTCAAGTAGATAGATGTCACCATCCTCCTCGATGCAGGGGGAGTCGGCATGGTCAAAAGCTAACTCATTGATCGCCTCCAGCGCACCATCCAGTAGTAGTCCGTGTTCCTCGGCTATTTGCTCCAGTTCCGAACGTTCCCAGCTGTCCTTGGCTCCAATTGCGCGAAGTAGGGCAGAGTGTTCGGCATCCAGGCCAGGAACATTCTGCTCATCAGTTGCCTGAGGCCGATGCGAGCCCTCTGAGACGCTCTCAGCCTCTTCATCGCCGAAGACCCCATGAAGAAGCTCTGAGACCCGAGCGGTCTCTGAGAGCTTCTTCTGCAATGCCTCGGGGTCCAGGGATTGACGCTCAGCCCCAGACGAGCCTGCCTGGGCCTGATCCGGAGCTGCAGGCACCGAGAATCCGGAGCGGGGAACACCAGGTTTCACGGTGACCGGCTCTGATGTGAAATTGTGCAGAATCGATACCACCTGATCCGGGTCAAGACCCAGGCGCCCATAGAGCTTTTGCAGTATCTTGACTTCTCCAGGATCGATCTGGCCGTCGGCTGCGGCTACAGTAATTAAAAACTCCCCGATTGACCGACGCTGTGGTTCCGCGAGGGCCTCTAACTTGGGTTTGAGCCCAGCGAAACTCTGATGTTCATGCGCCAGCAGCCACTCCGTATGGGCATGCAATCGCTGCCGTTCCCCATCTGACAGCGAGAGACTGGTCTGAAGATGCTGTTCCAGGTGCTCCTGTTCCTCCGGAGAGACGTCACCGTCCGCGGCTGAAACCATTGCTGCCAATCGCATGAGCAACACGGCTGCCTCGAAGGCTTGAGACGGCGCCGATGGGGCGTCTTCTGATTGGCGAAAAATGACTAGATCGTCGTCAGGCGTAGGCTTAATTCCACCGAATCGAACATCCGGCTCCATGCCCAGGCCAATCTTCTCAAGCAGCTGGGCCAGCAGTACCGCCTCCTTCTTGCTCACTTTGTCCTGCTGCGCAAAAGGGTAGTGCTCAGCGATATCTCCGAACGGAACATGCGCACTTCCGTTCTCTCCTATACGAGAGCCCAGTGCCTCTTTGAGCCTTCCCAATCCGGCGTGTTTGACTTTA
>JAZBPR010000212.1:0-12220 GCA_036351735.1 Wenzhouxiangella sp.
ACTCATCGGTACTGTCACCAGCATGATGATGGAATCGCGGAAAGATTCAAACTGCGCGGCCAGCACCAGGAAGATCACCACCATGGCAAAGAAGAAGGTAATGACCAACTGCTGACCTTCAGATTTGAACTGACGACTCTGACCCGCGTAATCCACCTTGTAGTTGCGCGGCAGCGCTGCAGCTGCCGCCTCCTCAAGCACCCCCAACGCCTCGCCCAGACTGACGCCAGGACGCGGCACACCGCTGATCGTGACAGCATTAAGCTGCTGAAAACGCTTGAGCTGCTGCGGATTGACCGACGGTTGGGTGGTGATCAATCCGGACATCCGGATCAGTTCGCCGTCACGATTGCGGGTATAGAAATTGCCGACCTGATCCGGCGTGAGTCGTTCCGCGCGCTGAACCTGCGGAATGACCCGATAAGAGCGGTTGTCCATGGCAAACCTGCCGACAAACCCGCCTGACATCATGGTGGCCAGATCACCGGAGACCTGGGCCATGTCGACACCCATCAAAGCCGCCTGGTCACGATCAATTCGGATATCTTCCTGAGGGCGATCAATCTTCAGATCCGAGTCAACGTAGATGAACCGACCAGATTCCATGGCGCGACCCATGATCTGATCGACAAACCCCTGCATATTTTCAAACGAATCAGTCGAGCCGATCACGAACTCCACGGGTGAGCCGCCACCGCCCGGTGACGGAAGATCCGGCGGAACAACCGCGAAAGCCTGCACGCCAGGGATCTGGCTGATAAAAGGCTGAACGGTTTGCTCAAGCGTTTCGTGCGTTCCGACTTCGCGTTGGTCCCAGGGCTTGAGCACCATGCCTGCAATGGCCTGGTTAGTCGCGCCGGGGCCAGAACCACCGCTGAGCCCATTGAGCAGGAACACCCCCTCAATGGCGTCGGTCTGCTCTCCAAGATCATTCATGCGCCGGGTATTGCGCTCGAGATAGTCGAGGGTCGCAAAGGAGTCTGCCTGGAGAATCGAAAACATGAACCCCGAATCTTCCGGCGGCTCCAGTTCACTTTCGCTGCTCACGAATAGAAAGTAGCAGGACGTCAGGACAATCAGGCCGAAAAGGGCAAGCACATGGCGGTCATCCAGCCAGCTGCTCAGCGTGTTCTGGAAACCGTGGCGCAGGCGGTCGAAACGCTCGTCGAGCCATGCCGCGAATCGTGGCCGAGCCTCCCGCCGCCGGGATCGAAGAACGCGCGAACACATCATGGGTGCCAGGGTCAGGGCAACCACGCCGGAGAGCACCACGGTCGCCGCCAGCGTAAAGGCAAACTCGATAAACAGCGTTCCGGTCAGCCCACCGACAAAACCGATCGGCAAAAACACTGCAATCAGGGTCGTCGACATGGCAACAATCGGCCAGGCCAGCTGGCGGGCACCTTCCAGCGCGGCCTCGATCCGACTCTTGCCTTGCTCCATTTGCCGCTCGATGTTCTCCAGCATGATGATCGCATCATCAACCACGATGCCGATCGCCAGAACCATGGCCAGCAAGGTCAGCAGATTGATGGAAAACCCCATCAACAACATCAGGAAAAACGTGCCGACGAGTGACAGCGGCACGGACAAGGCCGGAATCACTGCGCTGCGCGCCGAGCCCAGAAAGGCATAGATCACGAGGACAACGATGACCAGCGCGAGAAAGATGGTGAAGATGACTTCGCCGATCGCACTTTCGATGTACTCAGCCGAGTCATAGGAAATCGTGGCACCCAGGCCCTCAGGTAGCTGGGGCACGATAATTTCCTCCCAGACCCGCCGGACTTCACCGATGACTTCCAGCGCGTTGGCGTCGGGTGAAACCTCAACACCAATGAAAACCGCATCCAGTCCGTTGTAGGTTACCGAGGCGTCGTAGCTCTCTGGCCCCAATTCGACCTCGGCAATATCTTCCAGCCGGACGAGCGATTCGTCATCGCTCCGAACCACTAGCCGGCGGAACTGTTCCGGCGTCTGCAAGTCCGTATCGGCCGTCATGTTGATGGTGACCATCTGGCCTTTGGTTCGCCCAACGGCCGAGAGCACGTTATTCGACTGTAGCGCTTGGCGCACGTCAAGACCGGTTACGCCCTGCGCGGCCATGCGCTCGGGATCCAACCAAATGCGCATGGCAAACGTGCCGGCACCAAGAATCTGCGCCTGCTGCACGCCGGGAATCGTCGCCAACTCTGGCTCGACCTGACGCACGAGATAGTCAGTGATCTGGCTGTCGTCGAGAATTTCGCTGAAGAACGACAGATACATGGCCGCAACCTGCTGACCCACGGATAAATCAACCACCGGGTCTTCGGCCTGCTCGGGCAGTTCGGACCGGAGCTTGTTGACCTGTGCAGCAATCTCGGTCAATACATCATTGGGGTTGGCATCGAGTCTGAGAAAAGCCTGGATCACCGAGACGCCCGGCACCGAAGAAGACACCAGATAGTCGATCCCTTCTGCCTGCGCGACCTCACGCTCAAGTGGCGTGGTGATGAATCCCTGGACAAGATCAGCGTCCGCACCAATGTAGGTGGTGCTGACCGTGACCACTGCGTTCTGAATCTCCGGGAACTGCCGGACATTCAGATCAAATATGGCACGCACACCCAGCAACAGGATGAAGAGACTGACCACAATGGCCAGCACGGGTTTGCGAATAAAAACATCGGTAAACTGCATGGAAAGTCCTTCGCCCAATCAGTTGTTCTGAGGATTGGGGCTTGGATCCTGTGCTGGCTGCACGGTTGGATCCTCGTCGATGCGCACCGGCGAACCATTCTGGAGTTTCAAGAGTCCGGAAGATGCAATCCGCTCTCCGACCTCGAGTCCATTGGTAACGGTGATCAAGTCACCGCGCGAAAGGCCGGTCTGGACGAAACGCTGGGTCACCTGTAACCCGTCACCGCTTTCGGCTTCCCCAATCACAAAGACCGAGTCGCCGTACGTTGACGCGCGAATTGCGGTTCTTGGCACCACCAGTTGCTCCTCCGGCTCACCCAAATCGAGATCGGCATGGGCAAACATCCCCGGCTTGAGCTGACCCTCGGGGTTGTCGAAACGCGCCTGAACACGAACGGTTCGAGTGGATGCATCGACCGTCGACTCAATCGCATTGATTGCTCCTTCAAAGCGCGAATCCGGATGAGCATCCGTTCGTGCATGCAACGGCGCACCAATCGCCATACCCGGAAGCTGCCGCTGCGGGACGGTGAACTCAAAGAAGATTGGATCCAGCGACTGCAGACTGACAACAGGAGTGCCGCGGGAAAGAAACTGTCCAACATTGACCCGACGAATACCAATGCGGCCGGAGAAAGGTGCACGGAGCGATTTCTGGTCGATCATGGCCTCGCGTGCCGCCACACCGGCGCGGGCTTGGTCCACTTCGGTAATGGCGCGATCGAGCACCGCCTTGGAGATCGAGCGCTGGTCATACAGGCGCTGCTGCCTTTCCAGTTCCATTTCAGCCAGCCTCAGCGAGGCCTGAAGCTGGTCGAGCTCCGCTTGGTCGACGGCCGTGTCCAGCGACAACAGCACCTGACCTTGTTCGACGAACTGTCCATTCTCGAAGAAGATTTCGCGGATCAGACCGTCAGTCTCCAGGCCGAGTTCGGCTCCCTGGACCGCCTGAAAGGTGCCGACAACTTCAAGCTGGGGGACCCAGTCGTCGATCCGGGCCGTCGCGGCAGTGATGGTTACGGTCTCCGGGCCCATGTTGTCGAAGACACCCTGGATGATGTTGTTGACGAACGCCTTGTAGCCAAAGATGCCGCCAAACAGCAAACCGGCAAGAACCAGCATGATCACGAAGCGCTTGTTCATGACAGCAACTCCTTTTCGACACGCGCAACCTTGGCATCGAGTGCCGACTTATCTCCCAGATCAAACAACGGCTGCCAGTTCATGCCGTTGAGCAGTATCTGGGCGTGCGCGTAAATCGTCTTGCGCGGCGCCTGAATCTCCAGCTGAGCCAGCAAACCGCGCGTCTGCAGCAGCGATTGCATGCCATGACAGACCGCCCAGGGTCCGAGCATCATCTCTTGCGCGCTCAACACGCCTGCATCCACTTCTCCGCGCCGAATTGCCTCATCAACAACGCCGGTAATGCCTTTGATCACCGGGGCAAGCTCCAAGGTCAGCGATTCACGGCGCTGAAGACTGGCTGTTTCCCAGACCACCTCAGTGAAGACGTACTGCATCAGCTTTGTGTAGTTGGGATGGCGGCGGCTGAAGTATTCGTCGGCGACGGTGAGCGCAAACATCCTGTCTCTGGTGCATGCATCCCATTCCGCCACCCGGCAAAACAGCTGACATTGCTGACTGAGCCGCTGCGTGGCCAGGGCAACGAGGAGATCCTCCTTGGACGTGAAGTGCTGGTACAAGGTGCCGGTAGCGTAGTCACAGGCGCGGGCCAGACGGGCCATCTGCAAGGTCAATAAGCCCTCTTCGCGGATCAGGCGCCGGGCGGTATCCAAAAACAACTGCTCCCGCGCCTCAAACTCTCGCTGGCGTCTTTCTTTTGTTCCCATCTTTAAAATACTATGTCAGATATTGAACTACGTTCATTATACGACTTGGATATGAAATTTGAATGAAGTTTTCAAAGACTCGACGGCTCCCTCACACCACCGTCGTAGTCTGCGGGTCGTGTCCATTTCGGAGAGCAATATGAAGTCGATCAATATGCTGGTTGTGCTCTTTCTCGGCAGCGCCCTGGGTATAGGAATCCTCGCGCTGTCCGCTCCTCTCTCAGCCAAGCCCGGCTGGCAACATCCGGCCCAGGGAGAGCTTGCGTTGAGCGCTGAGCAACGCGATCAGATCGCCAATCTAAGAGCCGCGTTTCGGGATCGGCTCAAGAATCTTGACTGGGCCGTAACAGATGGTGAGCATGCGCCGGGCACACTGCAGCAGGCGCGCGAACTCAGGCTCGCTCTGAGAGAAGAAATTCGTGACTTGCTCACCGAAGCACAACTCAACCACCTGCATTCCAGCGCCCGTGCCTGCCCACACGGCGGCCAGACCGTCAAGCGACAGTCGGCAACGCTTTATCTTTGAAGCCTCCAAGCGGGGCTGGCCTTTGGCAGCCCCGCTTGGCTTCCATCCTTTGGTACAGTCAGGCGATCTTCAGCGCCCGATCGCCATTACCCATGCACCTGAATCTGCCCGTTGACAACCTGCACTGTGCGAGTTGCGTTCGTCGACTGGCAACAGCGCTAGAAAATACGGCTGCCAAAAATACTCATATCGACTTAGCCACAAAGACGGTGAGCCTTGAGTGGCCGGCTGATGACACGCTGCAGGGTTTGCTTGATCAGCTCAATTCCGCCGGCTTCCCCGCAGTGATTGACTCAGCGGTGATTGGCCTTGGCGGTATGCACTGTGCATCCTGCGTAGGTCGCGTGGAGCGGGCTCTGAAATCGGTACCGGGCGTGGTCAGCGCGGAGGTCAATCTGGCTGCCTCGGAGGCGCGGCTTGCATTTATCAGCGGCCATGCATCCCCGACTGATCTGGTCGAAGCCGCGCGCTACGCAGGATATGAAGCCTTTAGCCCCGATAGCGAACAGTCACAGGCCAGGGACCGGCAGGCCGATGAAATTCGCGCTCTGAAAACGCGGTTTCTGATCGCGTTGGTATTGACCTTGCCCGTGTTTGTCATCGAGATGGGTGGACACCTGATCCCCGCTTTCCACCATTGGCTGTATGAGTTCGTCGGGACACGCCAGATTCATGGACTGCTCTTCGTGCTGACCAGCATGGTCTTGTTCGGACCCGGACTGATGTTCTACCGCATCGGCATTCCGAATCTGCTGCGTGGTCACCCCGACATGAACTCACTCGTTGCGCTCGGCACCGGTGCAGCCTGGGGATACTCCGTTGTCGCGATCCTAGCACCGGGCGTTATGCCAGCAGGTACGGCAAACATCTACTTTGAGCCGGCCGCCGTGATCGTGACGCTGATTCTTTTAGGCCGCACGCTCGAGGCCCGTGCCAAAGGTCAAACCGGCGAAGCCATCAAGCGACTACTTGGATTGCAGGCCCGAACTGCGCGCGTTGAAAGAGACGGCGACGTCTCGGAAGTCCCGATTGATTCGGTACAGCGCGGCGACATCATACGAATACGCCCCGGCGAGACGATTCCAGTCGATGGCGAGGTCGTGGAAGGCGCATCCAGTGTCGATGAAGCGATGCTGACGGGTGAACCGAACCCGGTCTTGCGGTCGGCTGGGGAGAAGGTCGTCGGAGGCACGGTCAATCAGGATGGCTTACTGGTCATCAAGGCGACAGATCTGGGCGCCGACGCGGTGCTTGCCCGCATCATTCGGATGGTGCAAAAAGCGCAGGCAGCCAAGCTGCCGATTCAGGCGCTGGTGGACCGGGTGACCGCATGGTTCGTCCCTGTCGTCATGGGCATTGCTCTGGTCACATCAATGCTCTGGCTTGGTCTTGGTCCTGACCCCGCCTTGAACTTTGCCCTGGTCAACGCGGTTGCGGTTTTGATCATCGCCTGTCCGTGCGCCATGGGTCTAGCAACCCCGACCTCCATCATGGTTGGAACCGGCCGGGGCGCGGCCGAAGGCATTCTGTTTCGTGGTGGCGATGCCTTGCAGGAACTCAAGGATGTGCAACTGGTGGCCTTGGACAAGACCGGAACGCTGACCGCCGGTCGTCCAGCCGTAACTGACGTTATCACTTTGGACACAGAACCCGAAGATCGATGGCTGGAACTCGCCGGTTCCGTCGAGCAGGACTCACAGCACCCGCTAGCCAACGCCATCGTACAGACAGCCCTTGATCGAGGTCTGCAGTTAAAAACCGTTCGAGACTTTCGCTCGATTCCGGGCAAGGGTCTCATGGGGACGGTCGACGGGCAGACTGTTTTGATCGGGACGCTGGAGTGGCTGTCAGAGAACGGTGTGGCGACCGGGGGCGCTGAAGAATCTGCGATAGTGCTTTCGGCCAACGCGCGCACGCCGGTCGCCGTTGCGCTGGACGGCCGGCCTGTCGGGCTTCTCGGAATCTCAGATCCGATCAAGGCGAGTACCCCGGCGGCTCTCAAAGCGATGAAATCACTCGGATTGAAGCTGGTCATGATCAGTGGCGATCGGCGCTCTACGGCCGAAGCGATCGCTGCCGAACTCGGAATCGACGAGGTGGTCGCAGAAGTCCTGCCCGAAGAAAAGGTTGCTGCAGTCCAGCAATTGCAGCGTCAAGTTGGCCGAGTCGCGTTTGTCGGAGACGGGATCAACGATGCGCCAGCGCTGGCACAAGCCGAGGTTGGTATCGCCATCGGGACCGGAACGGATATCGCGATCGAATCTGCCGACGTGGTGCTGATGTCTGGCGACCTGGGTAAGGTCGTGCAGGCCATACGACTGTCTAGAGCCACGCTCAAAAACATCCGTCAGAACCTCTTTTGGGCTTTTGCCTACAACACCGCCCTTATTCCGCTCGCAGCTGGCATCCTTTACCCGGTGACGGGATGGCTGCTGTCACCAATGCTCGCCGCCTTGGCGATGGCCTGTTCAAGCCTGTTTGTGGTCGGCAACGCGCTGCGGCTCAAGCGGCTGCCGCTGGGCGACGCTATCGAGGCTTGAACAGGAACTCCTGAAGCCCGTTGCCCAAAAGCACCGTGCGCTCAGGTTTCAGTTGCGGCATCAGACGCTCGAGTTCCTTGGGCTTGTAGCGTGGCGAATCGGTTTGCTCCTCATCAACCTGGCTGGCGTGGAGCCGGCCATTGGTATCAGGGACCCACGCTCCGGGCGTCGCGGGCATGAGCGGCGAGGCGTACTCCATCAAGGC
Source organism: Wenzhouxiangella sp. (assembly GCA_036351735.1). GTDB lineage: Bacteria > Pseudomonadota > Gammaproteobacteria > Xanthomonadales > Wenzhouxiangellaceae > Wenzhouxiangella. The sequence goes on from JAZBPR010000212.1 coordinate 7,804, forward strand.
ATGCAAACGCGTTCCCGCCTTCAGGCGCGGTGCCAATAGCTCGATCAATTGGCGGATGTCTTCGCGATCCAGATAGTTCAGCAGGTTCCAGCACAGTACAAGATCCAGCGGCTCGCGATCGTGCACGGTCAGCACGGACGCCAGAACCCTCGATCGGACATCCGGATCGTCTTCCACTCCAGGCAAAGGCAGCACGTCGGGTAAATTGGCAATGTCCAACCGGCACCGATAGGTTGCAAACAGCTCGACCGTACCAGATCGGATATTCCCCAGATCAAGCACGATTACCCGTTGCTCTGGATCGAGATCCCCGATGGCCTGTGCAAACAATGGCGCGGCCAGTCCCGGTATGTGCGGTTCCAACATCTACTCAGACACCCTGCAGCGTTCGCTGGGCGAACTTTGCGACTGGACGCGGCTCAGCCCCGCTCGCCGGAGGAGGTTGGAATGCTTCCCTGTTTGGGTTCGTTGGCCGACGAGCTTGCCGTATGAGGCTGCCCGCTCTTGGCCGGGGCGCCCGAAAAAGCGGACTTGAGGGCGTCGGCTTCCGGATCCATGTCGATGGTGCCGTTGAACTGGGCGCCATCTTCGAGCATGACCCGCGGTGCGATCAACGTGCCACGAATCTTGGCTGTCTTGCGCATGACCACGCGCTCGGAACCCACAATCTTGCCGTCGACTTCGCCCTCGACCACAACAGTGTGCGCGAAGATATCGGCCTTGACGGTACCGGATTCACCGATAGTCACACTATTCTTTTTCAGCTCAATCGTGCCGTCAACCTTGCCCTGGATCAGCAGGTCCTCATCACCTTTGAGGGTTCCGTCAATCTGAATCGACGGACCAATGACTGCCCCTCGAGTGGGTTGCTCGCTCATGCTGGATTTCTCCTCTGCTGTCGGTTGCTGCGTACTCGACTCCTGCCCGGGAGAAGACGATTCGCGTTTATTGAACATGCCTGATGCTCCATCTTGAGAGGCCTGATGGCCCCGGCCCTTTAGCTAACACTATACGCATTCTCAGACTAACGGCCCGCCAGTTCTTTTTCCAGCCGGGCCCAGGCATCGCGCAAGGTCACCGCGCGATTCCACACCGGATGACCGGATCGGCCGTCAGGATCGGGCACGAAATAGCCCAGTCGCTCGAACTGGAAGCAATCACCAGAATCTGCATCGCCAAGGCTGGGTTCAAGCTTCGCATCAGGGATGACTTCGAGGGAATCGGGGTTCAGGTGATCGATGAAATCAGTCTCTTTGTCACCGCCGGGATCAGGCACGCTGAAGAGCCGGTCATAGAGCCGAATTTCGGACGATATTGCGTGCACCGCCGAGACCCAGTGAATCGTGCCCTTGACCTTTCGATCCGAACCAGGCTGCCCAGAGCGCGTTTCTGGATCAAAGCGGCATTTCAACTCAACCACTTCGCCGGAGGCGTTTTTGACGACCTCCTCGCATTCGATGATGAAGGCGTTACGCAATCGAACCTCTCCGCCCGGCTTTAAGCGAAAGAACTTGCGCGGCGCCTCCTCCATGAAATCGTCCTGCTCTATGTAGAGTTCACGGGTCAAAGGCACCTTGCGCGTCCCGAGGCTCGCATCCTGGGGGTGATTGGCTGCTTCAACCCACTCCGTCTCACCTTCCGGATAATTGGTCAAGGTGACTTTCAGCGGACGAAGCACTGCCATGCGCCGGGGGGCATGGGTATTCAGATCATCCCGGAGGTTTCGCTCCAGCACACCAAACGGGATGATGCTCTCCGATTTCGTCACCCCGATCTCGGTACAGAATTCACGGATGGATCGCGGCGTAAACCCGCGGCGTCTAAGGCCCGCGATGGTGGGCATCCGGGGATCGTCCCAACCATGAACATGCCCCTCATCAACCAGCCGGGTCAGCCGTCGCTTAGACATGACGGTGAAGTCCATGTTGAGCCGAGAGAACTCGATCTGCACCGGCTTCGAGGGCACAGGCAGATGCTCGATCAGCCAGTCGTAAAGCGGCCGATGGTCCTCGAACTCAAGGGTGCACAGCGAATGGGTGATGTATTCGATAGCATCGGACTGGCCGTGGGCAAAATCGTAACTTGGGTAGATACACCAGGCATCACCCGTTCGATGATGATGCGCCCTTCGAATGCGATAAAGCACTGGGTCGCGCAGGTTGATATTCGGCGCCGCCATATCGATTTTGGCCCGAAGCACCATTGCGCCATCCTGGTAGTCGCCGGCCCTCATTTTTTCGAAGAGCTCCCGGTTTTCGGCGCGGTCCCGGTCTCTGAACGGACTGTTTGAGCCGGCTTCGGTCAGCGTGCCGCGTTGGGCACGGATGGTCTCTGCGTCCTGCTCATCGATGTAGGCCAGGCCATGGTCAATCAGGTGTAGGGCGTATTCGTAGAGCGTTTCAAAGTAGTCTGAAGCGTAGCATTCGTTCTCCCAGGTATAGCCCAACCAGCTGACATCCTCCTTGATGGAATCGATGAATCGCTGTTCTTCGCGCTCGGGGTTGGTGTCATCGAATCGCAGGTTGGTATACCCGCCGAATTCCGCCGGCATCGCGAAGTTGAGCACGATGGATTTCGCGTGGCCAATATGCAGATAGCCATTGGGCTCAGGCGGGAACCGGGTCACCACCTTCTGGTGCAACCCATCTTCAATTTCGCGGGCGATTCGTGTTCGAATGAAGTGGGCGGGGGTCGGACTGTTTCTTTCAGTCATGGTGTGGGCTGAGCAGGTTCGTTGGCAAGACCTGAATTGTAAGGCTTCAGTCCTGTTCGGGTCAGGCTGCTCAATCCGGAGTGCAAGACGATCTGATGGATCATTTCCATCCACTGCGCTAACCTTAGCCGCTTGACCTCAGCGCAAACCACGGATTGTCATGACCGAAGCCAGCTTTGACCATCGAAAACTCTCGAACCGCATTCTCCTCGGCATGGGCCTGGGGCTGGTGATCGGGATCCTGATCAATCTCACGGTAGCCGAGCAGACGTGGGCCCAAACTTTTCTGATTGACGGCTTATTTGGCGTAGTCGGCGAGATCTTTGTCCGGTTTTTGAGCATGCTCGTGGTCCCGCTGGTTTTCGTCTCTTTAATCACCGGGGTGAGTGCGCTGAGCGACCCCAAGAAGCTTGGCCGGGTTGGCGGAAAGGCCGTCGCGCTGTACATGCTGACCACGGGGATCGCAATCAGTCTGGCGCTTGCAGCGGCGGTGATTGTTCAGCCGGGCGTTGGGGCCAGCCCTGACCAGACAGTTGAGCGTGAAATCTCCGCTCAGCCTTCATTTGGTCAGGTTCTCACTGAAATGGTCCCACGCAACCCGGTTCAAGCCATGGCTGAGGGGGACATGCTGCCGATCATCGTGTTTGCAGTGCTGATTGGGCTTTCTATTGCGCTGGCCGGAAAGCCCGGCGAGCGGGTGGGTCAGTTTTTTTCCGACTTCAATGTTGTGGTCATGCGACTGGTGGGCTTCGTCATGCTTCTGGCCCCGTACGGGGTATTCGCTCTGATTGCCTCTCTTGCAGCCACCACGGGTTTGTCAACCTTTTTCGGGGTGTTGAAGTACGTGCTTCTGGTTCTCTTTATCCTCGTGCTGCACGCGTCTGTCACCTACTCCATCCTTCTACGAACTCTGACCGGGCTCAATCCGTTGATCTTCTGGTCAAAAATGCGTGCAGTCCTGGCATTTGCTTTTTCAACAGCCTCAAGTGGGGCGACCATTCCGGTCACCCTGCGGACGGTCGAATATCGCCTTGGCGCCGATAACAAAGTCGCCTCATTCACCGTTCCTCTGGGCGCGACCATCAACATGGACGGCACCGCAATCATGCAAGGTATTGCGGCTGGATTCATCGCTCAGTACTTCGCTGTCGATCTGACGCTGATGCAATATCTGATGATCGTGGTGATGGTCATTATTGCTTCAGTCGGGGCAGCGGGAGTACCGGGTGTCGGGCTGATTCTTTTGGCCGGAGTGCTGGTGCAGGTCGGGTTACCCACAGAGGGAATTGCGCTGATCCTGGGGGTTGACCGGCTGCTGGACATGACACGAACTGCGGTCAATGTCAGCGGGGATGCCGTAGTCACCATGATCGTGGCCGATTCTGAAGGGGAGCTGGACCGAGAGCAGTTCAACGACCCCAACGCGGGATAGCTTAGAGATAGAGATCAGGCTCCAAGGTCATGGGAGCGAAACCAAGTCGTCGGCAAAAACTAACCGGCGAAACTAGGTCGTGACTTTTCCGACGCGGACTTTTTAGAAGATTGAAGCATAAAAAAACCCCGGCTGCTGATGCAACCGGGGTCTTCGGTGTAAATGCCTGGCAGTGACCTACTCTCGCACGGACGAACCGCACTACCATCGGCGCTGGCACGTTTCACTTCCGAGTTCGGGATGGGGTCGGGTGGTTCCATGCCGCTATTGCC
>JAZBPR010000213.1:0-8346 GCA_036351735.1 Wenzhouxiangella sp.
AACTGGAGCAGGGCCTGCTTGACGAAGGTATCGACCTGCAGAGTCTGTTCAGCGCGCGTTTCCTGCCGAGCCCCGAGTCCTGAGGTTGGCCTTGCCAGTGATGTTCAGACTCGATCAGTCCGGCTGCTTCAAGGGTTCATTCCACAAGGTGGTCTGGTTGGTGCTGGTAGGGCTGGTGGTCATGCAGCCAGCGCTGGCGGAGACGATCCGTTTCGGTGTTTTGTCGCCAAGGCCTACTCCGGAGGCGCAGGCCCGATGGGAACCGCTTGGTGAGGCCTTAAACGCAGCGCTGGACGGGCGAGAAGTCAGAATTCAGGTCTTTGATATCGAGGGTCTGGATCGGGCGGTCTCCTCCCGGCAGGTGGATTTCGTGCTGACCAGCCCGGGGCACTACCTGCTTTGGGAACGGCGCTACGGGTTGTCTGCCCCGCTGGCAACTCGTATCAACTCGTATGGTGGTCAGGACCTGAAGGCTGTCGGTGCGCTGATCGTGGCGCGGGCAGACGATCTATCAATCGAAAGCTTGGCCGACCTGGTCGGCCGCAAAATCGCTGGAGTCGGACGGGGTTCATTGAGCGGCTATCAGATGCCTGCTTACGAGATGTTGTTGGCGGGATTGCCACCACCTAAGCTGGAAGACTATTTGGAAACGAGACTTCCGCACGATCGCGTGGTTGAGGCCGTGCTCGCTGGCGAGGCCGATGCCGGTTTTTTGCGGGCCGGCCGGCTGGAGCAGATGATCTCTGCCGGCCTGGTTGCGCCCGATGCGCTGAAAGTCATCAATCCGCAGGCCATGCCCGACTTGCCGTTCCAGGTCTCGACCCGGCTTTATCCGGAATGGCCGGTGGCGTCGCTGCCCCATATTGATCCTGCGCTCGCGAGAGATGTAGTCGTTGCATTGCTGAACCTGCATGAAGATCCGGACCTTCTGCAGTCGATTGGCTTTGGCGGCTTTGACATTCCCGCCAGTTATCTGCCGGTCGAAGAGATGATGCGGGCCTTGCAGGTGCCGCCCTTCAATAGGGTCGTTCAGCCGACCCTGGCCGACGTCTGGCGCGAATACCGCCTGGAAGTGACCGTAGCGGCCGTGGTTTTCTCGCTGCTGATCGTCATGGCGATGCTGCTGGCGCTCAGTCGTGGCCGCCTTAAACGCTTGGAGCGGGTCATCGAGCACTCGCCGATGGCAGCATATGCCTGGCGAAACGAAGCAGGATGGCCCGTCGACTTTGTCACCGATAACGTGAGAATGCTTGGCTATAAAGCCGGCGATTTTCTATCGAAAAGGATCCTCTTCAAGGATCTGATCCACCCGGATGATTTTCCTCGCGTTGGTCAGGAGTTATTGCGACGTATTGAGCACGGTCCTGACGAATACCAGCAACGGTATAGAGTGCGACATGGTGACGGTCACTGGGTCTGGGTCCAGGACCATGTCTGGTTGACGCGGGGTCGGACAGGAAAGGTCACCACCGTTCACGGCGTACTGCTCGACGTCACTGAACGCCAGGAGGCTGAGCAGAAGGTCTTGCAGACTCGGCACATGCTGCGCTACATCATCGAGCACGCCCGCTATGCCGTAGCTGTGCACGACCGTGATCTGAACTACATCTATGTGAGTCAGCGCTATCTTGAAAGTTTCGGTGTGGGCGATCAGGATGTCATTGGCAAGCACCATTACGAGGTGTTTCCTGATCTGCCGCAGCATCTTCGGGATGCCCACCAGCGGGTTCTGCAGGGCGAAGTTGTGTCGGCTGAAGACGACCCATTTCCCCAGCCTGACGGCAGTATGGACTGGACCCGATGGGAGTGCCGTCCCTGGTTTGAGGCCGATGGGACGATCGGTGGATTGATCGTCTACACGGAAATCATTACCGAGCGAAAGCAGGCCGAACTGGAATTAATCGAGAAAACCCAAGCGCTTGCGAAGAGTCATGAGCGCATGGAGCAATTGGCGACCGTGTTCACGCACGCCCGCGAAGGGGTGCTGATAACGGATTTGGAGGGCGCCATCATTGAAGTCAATGACGCCTTCTGTCGCATCACCGGTTACGAGCACGGTGATGTCCTTGGTCGCAATCCCAGCCTGTTGGCATCAGGCCGGCACAGCCAAAGGTTCTACAAGGAAATGTGGCGCGATCTGGAGAAACGCGGCTACTGGACTGGCGAAATTTGGAACCGACGAAAGAATGGAGAAATCTATCCGCAGCATCTGACCATCAGCGCGGTGACCGATCAGGGCGGGAAGCCCGTTCAATACATGTCGATCTTCAGCGATGTCAGCGATCTCAAACAGCATGAACGGCAGCTTGAGTATGCCAGTCAGTACGATGCCTTAACGGGTTTACCCAACCGCCTGTTGCTGACTGAACGGCTGCAAAGTGCCATGAGCCAGATGGAGCGGGTTGGCTCCGGTCTGGCGGTCGCTTATCTGGATATCGATGACTTTGCCGATATCAACAACCGCTTCAGCCTGGAAGTGGGTGACTTGCTGCTGCGGCAAATATCACAACGACTGCAGCAATCCCTGCGCGGTATTGACTTGATTGCTCGGTTTGGTGGTGATGAGTTTGTCATCGGTCTCGTGGATGTGGACAGTGAGGACGCACTCGAAGCCATGCTGGAGGGGATTATCGAAGACTTGTCAGTTGCCTTCGTTATCGGCGATACCGAGGTTGCCGTCAGCGCGAGCGTGGGCGTGTCCGTTTTCCCCCAGCCTGAACAGGTAGACCCCGATCAGTTGGTGCGCCAGGCCGACCACGCCATGTACCGGGCCAAGCTTGTGGGCAAGGGGCGTTACCAATTTTTTGACCGGGCCGAGGATCTGGCCACGCGCAGTCTTCAGGAGAGCCGACAGCAAATCAGTCAAGCCTTGAAGAACGACGAGTTTGTGCTGTTCTACCAGCCCAAGGTCAATATGCGGACTGGGGAGGTTTTGGGGGCAGAGGCGCTGATTCGCTGGGATCACCCCGAGCGCGGTTTGCTCTCACCCGCGCAGTTCCTGCCCCTGGTCGAGAACGATGATCTTGCCCTGGTGATGGGCCAGTGGGTGATCGAACAGGCGCTTGCTCAGCTGAAAGTCTGGAATGAGCGCGGCCTGTGTCTGGAGGTCAGCGTGAACGTGTTTGCCCGCCAGCTTCAGGAAGATGGATTTGTTGCCAGTCTGCAGTCTGCGCTTGCGCGTTTCCCGGAAGTCAAACCTGAACAGTTCACAATCGAGGTGCTTGAGACCAGCGCTCTGGCAGAACTGGCCAAGATTTCGAGCATCATCGACCAGTGCTGGGCGCTGGGTGTCAAGTCGGCGCTTGACGATTTTGGCACCGGGTATTCGACGCTGGCTTATCTCAAGGGTCTGCCGGCTGCCATCCTGAAGATTGACCAGACCTTCGTACGAGACATGCTTGATGACCCTGAAGACCTCGCGATTCTGAACGGTGTGCTCGGCCTGGCCAACGCGTTCGGCCGTATTCCAATCGCCGAGGGGGTTGAAACCGAGCGCCACGGTGAGTTGCTCCTGGATCTGGGTTGTGAACTGGCGCAAGGCTACGGAATTGCCCGTCCCATGCCGGCAGACGAGTTCCCTGGCTGGTTAGATGAATGGGCGCCGAACGAGTCCTGGCAGTCGCGGCCGATCAGGGGTGACCAGCAGATCCGTCTGATCTTTGCCATGGTCGAGCACCGCGCCTGGGTGAAGTCAATAGAAAAGCATCTTGAATCGGGTCAAGCTTGCCCGCCGCTTGATCGGGACGGATGTGCTTTCGCCCGCTGGCTGAACGAACACGGCCACGCAATGGAACTGAGTGACCACGACCTGGCCCAGCTGAACGAGCTCCACGCTAAAGCGCATCGGGTTGCCGAGGATGTGATTGAGGGGGACGGCGAGACGAGTCTTGAGGACCTGTTCGAGGTTCGCGATCAATTGCTGGTCTGTCTTGACGAGATTGAGCAGTCTTTGTGCAAGCTCGACCGGGCGCACTGATCCAAAAACGTTCCGCTACCGGTCTCCCAGCGATTGAAGCCTGCTCTGTAGCTCTTTGAAGTCAGCCTTCATTTCTTCAGCCTGGCTGGGCCTTGCAAGCAGTTCCGACAGAGCCGGCGGCGGTTCGATGCTCCGTCCCAGCAGAGGTTCAACAACCTCATCAAACTTTGCCGGATGCGCGGTCGCCGCGACCAGATGCGGGCGGTAGTGGCCGAATTTGTGCCGCATCTGCAAGACCTCGACGGCGCAGGCCGTGTGCGGGCAGATCGGTGTGTGGTGGAGCGCGTCAAAGTCCTGGATGGTCTGGCGGATGACTTGATCGCCGACGCTGAATGCGCGGATGTCCGAGTTCCTCAGATCCTCGTCCCGATAAAACCAGGCTAGCCGCTCGAAATTACTTGGATCACCGACGTCCATAGCGTTCGCCAGCGTGGCCAGACCCGGTCGACCCTTATAGTCCTTGCCGTCGAAGTACTCCGACAGAGTGCGGTTGGCGTTGGTGGCCAGGACCACCTCACCGATTGGCAAGCCGATTCTTCGGGCCAGGACGCAGGCCAGCGCGTTACCCAGGTTGCCGGTGGGGACGATGACATCAACGGCCGTGCTGGTCTTGCGGAACAGCTGCACGCTGGCGTGCGCGTAATAGGTGATCTGGGGCAGCAGGCGGCCGATGGATATGCTGTTGGCCGAGGTGAGATGGAACTGATCGACAAGTACCGGATCGCCAAGCGCCTGCTTGGCCAGCCGCTGGCAGTCATCAAAATCGCCGGCCACGCTGAAGGTATGGATATTGCCGCCAAACGCACCAAGCTGATGGGCCTGACGCGCTGAAACACGGCCTTTGGGGTAGAGAATGACCACCCTGAACCCGGGTCGCTCGTGAAATGCAGCTGCCACGGCGCCCCCTGTATCTCCGGAGGTGGCGACGACAATCGTCTGGACCGGATCCTCAGGCTCGCGCAGACGTGCCATACAGGCGGCGAGGAATCGCGCCGCGAAGTCCTTGAAGGCTGCAGTTGGGCCATGGAACAGCTCCAGCATCCAGCTGCGGCCGCGCTCGAACTCGACGATCGGCAGTGGCAGATTCAGAGACTCTGCGGTGATGTCGGAGAGTTGATCGGCCAGCGAACTGCCTTCCAGAAAAGGCGCGAGTACCTTGTTGGCAGTGTCGATCAGACTGCGGCACTCGGCCAGATCGGCAAAGCGCAGCTCGGGCAGGGATTCGGGCACATACAGCCCGCCATCGGGAGCCAACCCCCGCCGCAGGGCAGTCGTCAGATCAACCGGATCGGAGGTGCCGGCGGTACTCAGGTAGCGCATGTGGCCTCCGAAGCCTCGATCAGGTGGGCGCCCGGAGCGTCCAGGCCCGAAATCAGGGCCGTGGCTTCCAGGCCGTTGTCTCTGAACGCTGTGATCATGTTGTCGGCTGCGATTTGAGCGGCATCGACGGAGGTGAACCAGCCGAACACGCTGGGCCCGGCCCCGGAAATGGAGGCTCCTAGTGCGCCCTGGTCAAGCGCGGCCTGTTTAACGGCCGAAAATCCCGGTATGAGCTGGGCCCGCCGGGGTTCGATCAGGTCATCGGCGAGACCGGCGCGAATCAGCTCGAGATCCTTCTGATAGCAGCCGGAGAGGAACAGCCCCAGTCGAGTCTGCTGAGCAACAATCTCGGCGATTCCAAACCCGGTCTGCAAGACTTCACGCGCTAGCCGAGTCTCAACGATGTGGTCAGGGTGAACCACCACTGCACTCAGACCCTCGGGCAGAGGCAGACGGAAGAGGTGATCGGGGGCGGCCAGCACCAGTCCCCCTAAAAGCTGCGGGCCGACGTTGTCGCCGTGCGGCGAACCCGATGCAATCGCCTCTCCGGCCAGTGCATGCGGATATAACTCGGCCACGCTCAGCGGTTCGGGAAGCAACGCGTTGACCGCCACAAGCGCAGCAGTGGCGGACGCGGCAGATCCACCCAAACCCGAGCCCAACGGAATGCCTTTGTCGATACGCAAGCGAACCCCGAAATCCGCCCGAACAGCTTCCAGCAGGGATTGAACGGCACGTCCGGCCGTGTTCTTGTCAGGCTCAAGCGGCAGGTCAGTCACCGTGCCTCTGATCTCATCGATTACGACTGCTGGTTGGTCGCTTCGGACCGCGTGGACGGTATCCCCAGCGCCTGCAACGGCGAAGCCGAGCAAATCAAATCCGACCGCGGCATTACCGACGCTGGCTGGGGCAAATGCGGATGCGCGGTCAGGGCGTGTCATAGCCTTGCCCCCAGATTGACCGCAACACGCAGGAGATCGGCGAAAACTCCGCCGGCGGTCACGTCGGGTCCGGCACCGGGGCCCTGGATGATGAGCGGGTTGCTGCTGTAGCGTCGCGTGCGAAAGGCGACCACATTGTCGGTCAGGGCCAGATTGGCGAAGGGGTGATCCCTTGGCAGAGATTTAAGCGAGACCTCGGCGTCGCCATCCGCGCTCAGCGAGGCGACGTAACGCAGAACTTCGCCTCGATCGCTGGCGGCTTTCAGCCGTGCCGCCATCTCCGGATCATAGTCCACCAGGCCGGCCAGAAAGTCCTCGACACTGCTCTCGGCCAGTTTGGTCGGCGCGAGGCTTTCCACCCGGACGTCTTCCAAGCCGATCTTCAGGCCCATCTCGCGCGCCAGGATCACCAACTTGCGGGCCACGTCCATACCGGACAAGTCATCCCTGGGATCGGGTTCGGTATAGCCAGCCGTCCGTGCCTCACTGACTAGTTGGGCGAAGGACATGCCCGCCTCGTAGCGGTTGAACAGATAGGCCAGTGTGCCTGAAAAGATGCCGTCGATCCGAATTACCTGATCGCCAGTATCGATAAGATCTCTCAGGGTCTGGATAACCGGTAGGCCAGCACCAACCGTGGCTTCGTAACGCCAGCGAGCGCTGCCGGTGTCGAGTTGGTGGCGAAGCTCGCGGTAGCGCTGCAGGTCACCGCTGCCGGCGTGCTTGTTGGGGGTGATGACGTGGATGCCGCGCTTGAGCCAGTCTAGGTAGTGGTCGGCGACCTTGTCGCTGGCTGTGCAGTCAATGAGTACCGCATGCGGCAGATGATCGTCGTTGATGAAATCGGCAAGCCTGTTGAGATCGAGCGGTTCCGGGTCAGCGCCCAGTGGGTCGTCATGATCTGCGACGTCCAGACCGGGGTCGCTTAAACGCATCTGGCGCGACGAGGCAACTGCGCGCAAGCGGAGATCAAGATTGGCCTCGCGCTTCAGTCGCTCTGCGGTAGACAGAATTTGCCGGACCAGCGCGGAGCCGACCTGCCCAGGCCCGATCAGGCCTACTGATAGCGTCTGCTCGGACAGGTAGAAACCGGCGTGCATCGCCTTTAGCGCGCGCTCGGCATCGGCTTCGTCCACAGCCACTGAAATGTTTCTTTCCGAAGCGCCCTGAGCAATCGCACGTACGTTGATTCCCGCCCTCGCCAGGCTGGCGAAAAGACGCGCTGCAATACCGGGGGTGCCGGTCATGCCCTCGCCGACAATTGCGAGAATGCGAATGTCCGGCACCAGAGCGATGCGGTGAATCTGGTGATGGCGTAGTTCGCGGGTAAAGACCTCTTCAAGAATAGTGCGGGCCTGCTCCCCTGCGCTGGCGGGAACCACCACGCAGATCGAGTGCTCCGAAGAGCCCTGGGAGATCATTGAAACCGACACGTCCGCCCTGTTGAGCGCGCCGAAAATGCGCTCCGCGGTTCCGGGGACACCGATCATGCCGGCGCCTTCGATGTTGATCAGGGTCATGTTCCCGATGCCGGAGATGCCCTTGACCGGCGGGGCAGGGTGTCCCTTCGAGTCGATCCGCGTGCCCGGGCATTCGGGATTGAAAGTGTTGCGGATAAAGACCGGAATGTCGCGCTCCAGCGCTGGGCTGAGTGCCTGTGGATGGATCACTCTGGCGCCGAAGTAAGCGAGCTCGAAGGCCTCGCGATAGGACAGGTGCTCAAGCAGTTCAGCCTGCGGCACAGCTGTCGGGTCGGCCGACATCAAGCCGTCTACATTAGTCCAGATATGAATTTCGGTGGCATCAAGCAGGCGGCCGAAGATACTGCCCGAGTAGTCCGAGCCGTTTCGCCCGAGCGTGGAAATCCGGCCCTCGGTGGTCCGGCAGATAAAGCCGGTAATGACGTAGCGGCGCGATGGTCGGCCCTCAAGAACGGCAGCCATCTGCGCCTGGCTGGCCTGCCAGTCCACCGCGACCATCAGTGCGGCGGGTCGGGTGCGCAGAATTTCGCGAGCATCCAGAAATTCAGCCGGTTCGCCGTCGACTTCGAAGCGCGCGCTCAGCAACTGCGCCGATAGCAGTTCACCGTGTCCGGAGATCAGTTCCAGC
>JAZBPR010000214.1:0-4352 GCA_036351735.1 Wenzhouxiangella sp.
AGATAAAAAACCCCGCCATGAGGCGCCTCATGGCGGGTCTGGCTTGGCAGCCATCGGGCCGCTGCGCAGTTTGACGGTTTTTCGATCAGAAACGCCAGTCGGCTGTCAGACGGGCATTCAACGGCGCACCGACCGTAGCCTGATGCGTGCTGTGCGAATTGGGGAAGTACAGCTCATCGGTCAAGTTTTCGATATTGAGCTGCAGGCTCAGGGTGTCCGAAACATCAAAATAGGCCGCCGCATCGACCCGCGTATAGCTCGGTAGGACAGCCGTGTTGCTGTTGTTGATGAAGCTTTCGTCCTGATAGGTCAGACCGATGCCGAAGCCGAAGCGGTCGGTCACTCGGACGCTGTTCCAGATGGAGAAAGTGTTTTCCGGCAGTTCTTGCGGACGCAGTCCAGTGTCGCCCAGGCGATCGACCTGCTCGCCGTCCAGATAGCTGTAGCCGGCGGAGACGAACCAGTAGTCATTGACTTGCCCCTTGAGCTGAACCTCAAAGCCGGATATCTCAGAGTCGATCACATCGAGCGTTTCCGGATCGTTGTCGGCGGTCTGGGGTGAGCTCTGCTCAATCTCGAATACCGCTGCAGTCAAGCTGAGGCCCCGGCCGAAATCCCACTTGATGCCTGCTTCGAGGTTGGTGAAGGTGTTCGGATCAAGCTGGTCTCGATCACCGTTGATGTTGTCGAATTGCTCGCCGCTTCTCGGCTGGAAGGACTCGCTGTAGCTGGCATATAGCGACATTTCTTCGAACGGCTTGAAGATCAGTCCTCCGCGCGGTGTGATTTCTTCGTCCTTGCGCGAACGACGCTCGTTGGTGGCCACATTGAAGACGTCGATATCGAAGCTGTCGTAGCGCGCACCCAGAATCAAATCCAGCTTGTCGTTGATCTGGATCTCGTCCTGGATATAGGCTGAAAAAACGTCAATGCCGACACGCGTGTCGTCATTCAGATCGGCTGTAAAACTGTTGACCGTGGGCATGCCCGCCGCGTTGATGCCACGGCCATTGATCAGATCCAGCGGCCGTTCGATCCGGAAGATCTCGTTATCGTCCTGGGTCGTGTTCCAGAACGCGTTGAAGCGGTCCTGATCCGATTCTGTATCGATGTACTCAATCCCGGCGATCAGCGTGTGCTCGACGTTTCCAGTAAAGATCGCGCCGATGAGATTGCCGGACAGAATCAGGTTTTGCCGATCCGTGGTATCCACATAGCCATCCAGGGTCACGACGTCAGGACTGTTGACCTCGTCGTATCCGGAGGCATAGAAGTTCTGGTACAGCTTGTCGTAGTCGCCATAGAAGGCGCTGAAGTTGCCCTTCAGATTGTCAGAGAACTCGTGCTGCAGCGCGGCGCGGAACAGGTGCGCCTTGAGTGATGACGTATTCAATTCCGGATCAGCGAAGACGATGTCTTCGAATGCCTCGACCGGGCGACCATCACTGCCGGTCGGAATGCCGCGGTCGATGAAGCGCTCGTGGTCCATGTATTCGTAGGACACGTCAAGAAGTGAACGATCGGACAGTTCGAACCGGGCAGTGGGATTGACGCCCATGCGAGTGCCGTCAAAAAAGTCCCGGTGATTGTTCAGGTCTTCATAAAGGGCATTGATCCGAAACGCAGCGTGACCGCTGACCGCGACATTGCTGTCGAGTTGGAGCGCATAGCCGCCGAAAGAGTCGATGCTCATGCGTGCGTCGTTGAAGTCATCACCAATCACCCCTTTCTTGGTGACGCGGTTTAGGATGCCGCCGGTTCCGCCGCGACCGAACAGGAGTGCGTTCGGGCCGCGCAGAATCTCGACTTGCTCCAGGTTGTAGAGGGGCCGGTAATACCAGACATCGTCTCGAACTCCATCGATAAAGAAGTCGGCCGTCGAGCGTACGCCCCGGAAAACGACCGCGTCGCGGTGCGCTTCACCCTGCGAATTGGTCACGCCTGGCGTATAGTCGATGATGTCACCAATGCTGTCGAAGCCCCGCCGATTAAGCTCTTCTTTGGTAACAATGGTCAGGCTTTGCGGCACATCGATGATCGGAGTTGGCGTTCTCAACGCGTTGATCTGATCGGAATACAGCACGTTGCCGACCACCAGCAGTCGGTCCTCCACGGCCTCGCTGTCGCTGGGCCCAGACTCGTCAGAGTTCGGCGTGTCGGTATTGTTGTCTGTCTGCGCCAGCAAGACAGTCGAAAAAAACATCGCGGCCAAGACGGTTGACGCCGGCCAGAGGCGGAGAAAAATCTGCATGAGTTGTAGGGCCTTCGAAAGTAAAAGGATGCGCAATGATAATGCGAACGATTATTAAAAGCAACCGGCTTCTGCACGATTGCCATCTGGAGCCTGCCCTGTTGGTTTGCGCCTCAAATTAGTTCACTTTCAGAGGATTTTGGCATGGCGGTCTGATCCATGCTGCGAGAAAAATAGCCTAACTGATTCAGTCTGTTAGCTCAAACGGCGAGGGTTAAAAACGCGATGCAAAAATGGGTCAATTCCGGATGCAGCTCAACAACCTGGGCCATGGAACAGGCTCCATATCGCTCAGTGCTGCATACACCCATGAGCCAAAGTGAATGCGAATTGGCTTTTTGATATCAAATCGGAGTCCAGCTGCCATGGCCACCATGACCGTCAGAAACCTGCCAGACGAAGTGCATCGACGCATCCGCCTGTATGCCGCCGAGCGCGGCTTGAGTGCTGAGGAAGCCGCGAGCCGTCTTTTTGGATGAGGCCACCCGCCCAGCCGAACGATTGGGGGATGTCGTCATGGCATTTGCACGCGCTTGCTCGGCCGACTTCCCCGAAACACAGCGCGACCGAACGCCCATCGAGCCCGCCGATTTCTCGTGATTGTCCTCGATACCAACGTGATTTCCGAACCCATGCGCGCCGCGCCCGACTCCAATGTCGTGGCCTGGCTGAACGCGCAGGTCGATAGAGCGCTTTTCACCACTTCGGTGTCGATCATGGAGCTACGTTTCGGCGTGAATCGCCTTCCGGACGGCAAACGAAAGCAGGGGCTGTGGGAAGCGCTCGAGTTCACTCTATCGCGGATGGTCGGGCCTCGAATCCTGTCTTTCGATGAAAGCGCCGTGATCGAAGCCGCACGAATCGCTGCCGATGCCGAGGCCAGCGGCACACCTATTGGGCAAGCGGACAGCCAGATCGCCGCCATAGCCAGAACTCATGGCTTCACTATTGCCACCCGTGACGGCAAGCCGTGCGCTCAAGCAGGTCTTGATGTCATCAATCCGTGGGATTCGAAACTCGAATGAAGAATTTCAGGGTATGGCATCGCGCGTTTTCGGGCTAACGTTGTTTCGTCCGTTTTCCGAGCCCGAAAGATCAGGTCAAAATAAGCGCGGACGTCAATCTGACATCGGCCCCAACCCTCCGCGCCGCACTCGAAATCACGGATACATCCAAAACATTGACTTTTCTGATTACGCCTGTAAACTGACGATTAAATTACAGATGTAATCAACCGCGATGAAGGCCATCAGAATTTCCGAAGCCGAAAGTAGGGTGATGAGATATCTCTGGGAGAGCGGGGCGGCGAAGGCCTCCGAGGTTGTTGACGCGCTTGCCGAAGCCAATGAGTGGACCGAAGCCACGGTCAAGACCCTGCTTAACCGGCTGAAGAACAAGGGCGCAGTGGCTGCCCAATCCGGGGGCCGCCACTACATTTATACGCCGGTACTGACCCAGGAGAACTGGTTGCTCGAGGAGAGTACGGATCTGGTCGACCGATTGTTTGATGGCCGACTGGCGCCGTTGGTGTCTCATTTTTCCAGCCATGGCCGGTTATCGAAGAGTGACTTGGCTGAACTTCGCGCGCTGGTGAATCGACTTAATGATGACCGCTGATCTGCTGGCCCTGTTGTTCGAGGCGACACTGCTGACTTCGGCGGCGGTCTTGGCAGTCCTTTTTCTCCGTGGTGTCTGGAGAAGGGCCTTCGGGGTTCGCGCGGCAATTCTGCTTTGGCTGATCGTGCCATTAGCCGCGGGGGTTGCGATTGCGCCCGATCGGATGGTGGAAGACCGAGAAGCGCTCGAAATCATGGCGCCCGTCCAAGCCTGGTTGCTGGGCGAGGACCCACCAACACCCGATGCCTTGGAACGCACGGGGGCCGAGCCGTTTGGTGCTGAAGTGGTGCTGGTCGCCTGGACAATAGGGTCGATGCTGATGCTTGGGTTGCTGGCAATCAGGCAGCGTCGATTCCGTGCCGGCCTCGGCCGTCTTGGGGCTTGCGGAGGCCGTCTGTGGGTGAGCGAAAAGGAAGATATTGGGCCACTGGTGCTTGGCGTGATTTCGCCCAAGGTCATCGTGCCTGCAAATTTTGCGGAGCGC
>JAZBPR010000215.1:0-14234 GCA_036351735.1 Wenzhouxiangella sp.
GCCATCATCAGGCTGCCGCGGACGATGCCGTAGACCTCCAGGAGGTGACGGCGGTAGAGGGAGTGGTAGGTGAAGCGCGCTAGTCGGCCTTCAACCATAATGCCGCCGCCCAGAAACGAGAACAGATTGCCGACGGTATGAAAGCGGGATAGGTTGACCAGTGAGCCCAGATCGCGATAGATGTACTCGCGTCTCGGTTCGTCACCGTTGATCATATCGACAATGTTCTTGACGACCATGTGGCCCATTTGTCGGGCGACTTGGCCGCGGGGAGGCGCAAGACTGCCATCGGGTTGGGGACAGGCGCAGCAGTCACCGATGGCAAAAATATTGGGATCCAGCGTGGTTTGAGCGGTCGGTAGAACGAGTAGCTGGTTGTCTTCGTTCGTTACCAGACCGTCAATATTGGCCAACACGTCCGGTGCCTTGATGCCCGCTGCCCACAGCGCCAGATCGGCTTCCAGTTCCGTACCATCGGCCAGCACGATCTTTCCGGGTTCGGCTCTAACAACGCGTTGCCCGGTTTTGATGTGCGCGCCCATGTTGGCCAGCTGCCGGGCGACGGATTCCCTGATGGCGTGTCTGGGTACACCGGGCAGGATGTGATCCTCGGCTTCAACCAGCGTGATTGACAGCATGCCGGGGTGGACATTGAATCCATAGCCCCGAATCTGATCGACTGCGTTGGCCATCTCGGCTGCCATTTCCGCTCCGGTCGCACCAGCGCCGATAATGACGACCTTGATTTTTTCGTCCAGCCGTTCTTCGCGCGCGTAGCGAAGAAAGCGTCGACGAAGGGTTTGCTGGATCTCGAGTGCCTGCGCTGTGGTATCGAGAAAGCGACAGTATTCGCTGACACCCGGAATGCCGAAATCATCGGCGACGCTGCCTATGGCGATGACCAGGTAGTCGTAGTGAATGAGGCGGGCAGGCAACAACTCTTCGCCGTCGTCAATCACGGGTGCCAGTTCAATGCACTGGCGCTCCCGATCAAGACTTCTTAAGGCGCCTTGCTGGAATCGATAACCGTTGACGCGGGCATGCCCGCGAAAACTCAGCGCGTCGATACCTGTATCCAGAGAGCCTGTCGCGGCTTCATGAAGCAATGGCTTCCAAACGTGCGACTCTGCCATGTCAACCAGAATGACCTCTGCTTTTCTCTTGCGGCCCAGGCGGCGACCAAGCCGGGTAGCCACGCCAATGCCGCCGGCTCCGCCTCCCACGATCACAATCTTTGGAGGGGTCACGGTCCTTTCTTCATTTGTTGAGTTGATGTGGGTCAAGCCAGTGTCTGCTTTCGTCTGGTAGATTGCGCTTTCGTTCATTTTGACAGGCAGGTCCATCATGGGTATCGGCAATATCGGTGTTCCGCAGCTGATCATTCTTCTGGTCGTGGTCATGCTCGTTTTTGGCACCAAGAAAATCCGGAGTCTAGGCGGCGATTTGGGTGGAGCCATTCGTGATTTTCGCAAAGGCATGAATGAAACCGAAACGGCGGTAGAACAAGCCGTTGAGGGTGCGACTGAAGAGCCAGCGGCTAAGAGCTAGACAAAGACTCAGACAGCCCGGCCGCGCCGGCCGGGTCATTTTTGGTCATCTCGTCGTCAGGTTTATCCGCGCTCGTAGTGGCGGCGGTCGTTGCGCGTGCCAGTGTAGTAGAGGCCGCCGGACAGTTCGAAATCGGCAGGGTCCAGGATCTCCGTCCGGTCGGCTTTTTCGTTGGCGCGAACCATCGTTTCGTATTCCGCAATGCTGAGCCGACGCCGGCTCGCCAGTGTTTGGGTCGGGTCCAGAGCCGCGACCCAGTCGGCCGCTGAAGGGCTCACTTGTCCCACGCAGTAGGTTGCACCGCAGCCACTGCCGTATGAAAACAGGCTGACGCTCTTCTCGGACATTTCTCCGGCAGCCTGCCGTAACAGATCAATCAGGGAAAGGAACAGCGATCCGGTATAGATATTGCCCACTTCGGCGTTCAGACTCAGCCAGGACACGCAAAGACGCTCATAGCTCTCAGTCAGTTGCTGCCAGGGTTCAGGCTCGGCCTTGTTGATGCTGTGGCCCAGCTCTATTTCCAGTTCTCGTTGATGCGCTTTGAAAGCCATCTTGACGAAAGGCACGTGATACAGGCAGGCGGCCAGTTCGTTCAATAGATCCCGTCGCTCTCCCACCGCATCCTTGCGCGCTCCCTTGAGTGCGTCCAGATAGCACTGGATTGAATAATGACCGTCGGCGAGCGCATGCTTCGAGTACAAAGGCCGCCAGAAGTCCATGACCTGACGGGTGTAATCCCCAATCGTGGCAGGGTCAATTGACAGCAGCCTCGGCTGATCACTGACGACCATGGCAACGGCACCCGCGCCCTGGGTCGGTTCGCCCGGGGTGCCCAGTCCGTAGCTTGCGATGTCTGAGGCGATCACCAAGGCCTTGCGGCCGCGCGCCCGGCCCGAGGCAATCCAGTCCATGGAGGCGGTCAGCCCCGCCATCGCGCCGTAACACGCGTGCTTGGTTTCGAAAGTGCGGCAGCGCTCGTTCAGGCCGAGCAGGTCGTGGACATAGACCGCAACCGGTTTGCTATGGTCCACGCCGGTCTCAGTGCCGACGATCAGAGTGCCGATTTCGGATGGGGCGACACCAAACGCCTTGAGCGCCTTGGCGCCAGCCTCTACTGCCATGGTGACCGTGTCCTCGCAGGGGCTTGCGATGGCCATGCGGTTTTGACCCAGACCATGAATGAACTTGGCCGGATCCACGCCGCGGGCATTGGCTAGATCGGCCAGGTCCACGAAAGCGGCCGGGCCGGCAAAGGCGAGGGCGTCGATCCCTACCGGAGTCTTGTTTTCCATAAACGCTTGGGCTCTGATTCTGGCCGCCTAGGATACCGAAACCATCTTGCGCCGCAAGAACGCAATCTGGCTTTGCAGCGGTAATTCCTTGGGACACACATCGTGGCAGCCCAGCAGGCTCATGCAGCCGAAAACGCCATTGTCGTCGCCGATCAGCTGGTAGAACTCCGCATCGTCACGTTGGTCACGCGGGTCCAGCCTGAAGCGGGCCAGCTTGTTCAAACCCACCGCGCCCACGAAGTCTTCGCGCATGCGCGCCGTGCCGCAGGCCGCGATGCAGCATCCGCATTCGATGCAGCGGTCCAGTTCGTAGATTTCCTCAGCCAGTGCTGGCTCCATGCGCTCTTCCAGCGCGTGGATGTCGGCGGCTTCCTGATCGTGTATCCAGGTTTCAAGACGCTCGCTCATGCCTCGCATCCAGGCTCCGGTGTCGACCGACAGATCTCCGATCAACTTGAATAGCGGCAGTGGTGCGAGCGTGATTTCGGCGTCCAGGGTTGAGGTCAGCGTACGGCAAGCCAGACCGGGTCGCCCGTTGATGACCATGGCGCAGCTGCCGCAGATACCGGCACGGCAGACAAAATCAAACTGGAGATCGGGCGCAAACCGGGTCCGAATTTCATTGAGCGCGATAAACAGCGTCATGCCATCGTACTCAGTCAATTCATAGCGCGCCATGTGTGGCTCGCTGTTTGGATCGGCCGGGTTATGGCGGAAGACGTTGAAGGTCAGCTTTCGACCTGCTGCTGGTGCTGATGTGTTCATGCGGTGGCCTCCAGGCGCTGGTTACGCGGCCGATATTTCTCTGGCAGCAGATGTTCGAAAGGCATCAGAGCTGACTGACGTGCATAACGATTCTTGTCATCAACGGCTTCGAGAATTTTGCTGATCTCGGTGTGCCTTTTCTCGCTGTCTGGGTGGTCGATGTGATTACGGGTGCCATAACCCCGGAAACCGGGTGGAAGCTCCATATCGTCCACGCTGATCGATTCATAGCCGAGCGTCGGCAGGTTTTCTCCGGCATCCGGCCAGGTCGTGATGGACCGATTCAGCCACTTCTCGTCGTTGCGCTGCGGGAAGTCCTCCCGGAAATGCGCGCCGCGGCTTTCCGTTCGCTCTCGTGCGCCGAGTGCCGCGCAAACGGCCAGCTTGAGCATTTTGGGCAACCGATAGGCGGCGACCAGCTCCGGGTTGGCACCGGGGGCATCGCTGCTGACCTTGAGGTTGCGGCTGCGGGCGAGGAGCTCCTGCAGTTCATCAACGGCGCGGTCGAGTTCATCGCCGGTTCGGAAAATGCCGACCTGGTCGATCATGATTTCTTCCATGCGTTCACGAATCGGCTCGGCCTTCTCGCTGCCGCTTCCGGTGGTGAACTGGTTCAGTGCGGCCTGCTCGCGTTCGACAAAATCACGAACAAGGCCGGTGGAGATGTTGATGTCGCTGCGGGCATCTGCACAGTAGTCGGCGATGAATTCAGAGACGATCATGCCGGCAACCACGGTCTCGGCGACCGAGTTGCCGCCCAGCCGGTTGAATCCGTGCATATCCCAGCAGGCCGCCTCGCCGCAAGCGAACAGACCTTTGAGCGTCGTGCTCTCGCCGCGGTGATCAGTGCGAATGCCGCCCATGGAGTAATGCTGGGTGGGTCTGACCGGAATCCAGTCGTTGGCCGGGTCGATCCCCAGGAAGTAGCGACAGATGTCGGTGACTTCGCGCAGGTTCTTGTGGACATGCTCTCGACCGAGCACGCTGATATCCAGCCAGAGGTGATCGCCATAGGGAGACGCAACCCCCAGACCTTTGCGCATATGTTCGGTCATGCGCCGGGAGACCACGTCGCGCGAGGCCAGCTCGCGTTTTTCAGGCTCGTAGTCCGGCATGAAGCGGTGGCCGTTGACGTCTCTGAGGATGCCGCCGTCTCCGCGGCAGCCCTCAGTCGTCAGAATGCCGGCCGGAACGATGGCGGTGGGATGGAACTGGACGGCTTCCATATTGCCCAGTTCGGCGACCCCAGTCTCAAGCGCAATGGCGGTGCCTGTGCCTTCGCAAATCACCGCGTTGGTCGATACCTTGTAGATGCGTCCATAGCCGCCGGTCGCGATGGTTGTGGCGCGGGCGAGGAACGCGGTCAACTCGCCGCTGACCAGGTTGCGCACCACCGCGCCGTAGCACCGATCGCCTTCATGAATCAAGGCGATGGCTTCCATGCGTTCCATCACCGGAATGCCGTTGGCAATGGTCTGGTCTCCCAGCGCGAACAGCATCGCGTGGCCGGTTCCATCCGAGGTGTAGCAGGTCCGCCATTTCTTGGTGCCGCCGAAGTCACGGGCGGTGATCAGTCCGTGGGCCTCTTTAGATTCAGTAATGACGACGCGCTCGGCGTTGATGACGGCTTCGCGATCGCCTTGCTGAACGCGGTTCCACGGCACGCCCCATCCTGCCAATTCCCGGATGGCCTTGGGTGCCACGTGGGTGAACATTCTCGCCACGCGCTGATCACAGCCCCAGTCGCTGCCCTTGACCGTATCTTCAAAGTGGACATCTTCATTGTCGCCTGCGCCCATGGCCGAGTTGCCGAGGCTGGCCTGCATGCCGCCCTGGGCCGCAGCCGAGTGCGAGCGCTTCGCCGGAACGAGACTCAGAACGATCGTGTCGAAGCCGCGCTGCTTGACTCCCACTGCCGTTCGAAGCCCTGCCAGCCCACCGCCAATTACCAGCACGTCAGTGTAGACAATCTTCATGGCCCGGCTCCTTCGACCACGGTGCCGAAATGGTCCTGGCCGGTCAGGCCGATGTGGACGAAGGCGCCTAGTGCCGCCAGACTCATCGTCAGGTAGATCGCTGTGGCGATCCACATCCCTTTTTTGAGAGTCTTGCGTCTCTCATTCGGGTTCTTGCCTTCAAACCAGCCCCACTTGAGTGCCAGACGATAAAGCCCGACGGCGGCATGAAGAACAACGGCGATGGTCAGCACGACATACAAAGGCCACTTCCACTCGAAAACGATGCGATGTGCTGATCCGGCGGGCCCGATGGTCTGAGGCTGGGTCATGATGATGTACAAGTGCACCGAGGCAAGGAAAAACATCGCGAAACCGGTCCAGATCTGGACCCACCACAGCGTGGTGTCTGGATGGCGCATCTCCTTCATATGGATGCGGAATGTGCGGTACTGCATTGCGTTTTGCGGAAACTTCCGCATCGCAAGACCAGCGTGCGCGATGAAAATGGCGAAGACCACCGCGACCACCGCCGTTGTGATGAGCGGAATCTTCTCGCCGAAGATCAGCTCGCCCTCTAGTGCGCCGGAGACAAAGCTGAAGGCGTCGGCGCCCAGAAGAATCGTTGAATCAAAAATCAGGTGGAAGGCCATGAACAGCGCCAGGGCCAGGCCTGTGATACTTTGCGCCAGGTCGAGCCGGGCGGGCAGAAACGATGGTTTCACTCGGGGTCCTTGCGGCCACGCCGCCTTGATGACTGGCCAAAGCTAGCATTGCGGCTGCCGTCAGGCTTTGATGCATATCAAGCGGGCACGCGGCGAATGAATGGAAGATGGCGGTCGATTCAGTCGGCCCTGGAGGTTTGAGCTTGAGCGACAAAACCGAGGACGGCCACGCAAAGTCAGCGGCCGTGGCGGCTGACACCAGACCCTGGCTGGTCAGCGGTGTGACGGGCTACATGGGCGGACACCTGGCCCCATATCTGCTCGATCAGGGCATTCCAGTCCGGGCCATGGCGCGCACACCGGCGAAAATGGAAGGGGTGCGCTGGCCCGAGCGCTGGCCGCACTGCGAAATTGTTCAGGGCGATGTGTTGAAGCCCGAAACGCTGGTCGGAAAATTCGACGGCGTGCGCGTGGCGTTCTATCTGATCCATGCGATGTGCGCCAGCAAAAACTACCTTCAGCTCGAAATTGACGGCGCCCGCAACTTTGCCGAAGCAGCCGCTGACGCCGGGGTCGAGCGGGTTTTCTACATCGGCGGGCTGGTGCCCGACGGTGCCGAAACCCAGCATATCCTGGCGCGCGAAGCGATTGGCGATACCCTGCGAGAGGGCAAGGTGCCTGCTACCGAGATTCGCGCCGGCATCATTGTGGGTCCGGGCTCGGCGGCGTTTGAAGTCATGCGCGACACCATCTTCCATCTGCCGTTTCTGGTCTCGCCGCCTTACGTCGATCGGATTTCGCCGCCGATTGCCCTGGAGAACATCTGCAAGTACGCCATGGAGCTGGCGGTCATGCCAGAAGCGGCTGATGAAATCTTTGATGTCGCCGGGCCGGAAGTGATGACGTACGCCGACCAGATGCGGATCATGGCTGAAGTTGGCGGGATCAAGCCCAGGAAAATTCTTCGCGTGCCCTTTCTGACCGAGAACATGGCGGCGGTGTTTTTGCCGTTGGTCAGTGCGGTCCCTTCCAGCATCGCCGGAGCCTTGATCGAAGGCATGCGCCAGAATTTCACCGCCGACGATACGCGCATACGCGAACTGGTCCCACAACGCCTGCTGAACTTCCGTGAGGCGACCGAGGCGGTTTATGAAGAGGAGCGCAACCAGCCGGTCTACACGCGCTGGGTGGATGGCGGTTTCGTATTCAGAGACCGAAATCACCACAATGCCTACTACGGCAAGCAGGCGACCGGAAGTTACTGGACTTCTGCGAGCCCTGAATCGGTCTGGCGCATCATGACGCGGGTGGGTGGTGATAACCGCTACTTTTATCTCAACATCCTCTGGACCATTCGGGAGTGGATTGACTGGATGTTCGGAGGGCCGGGCCGAACCCGGTCCCGACGTGATCCCAATGTCATCGAGTTGGGAGATGCGATCGATTCATGGCAAGTGGTTGCGATGGAGCCGGGCGAACGATTCACTCTGCGTTTTGGCATGAAGGCGCCCGGCGCCGGTGTTCTGGAGTTTGCTGCAGTTCCGGAGGAGGGGGGCACTCGCGTCCATGCCACGGCGACCTGGCATCCGGCAGGCGTCTGGGGTCTGCTGTACTGGCACGCGATGTACCTGCCGCACCTTGTTCTGTTCAAGGGTCTGACGCGCAAGATTGGCGAGCAGGCCGAGGCGCTTGAGGCGCAGGAGGCTTTGGATGTCTGACATCCTGATTTTCTACGCCAGCCGCGACGGCCATACCCGCCAGATTGTCCGGCGCATGCAGGACCGTCTCTCCGGGCAAGGCGCTGCAGTTCGTGTTGTCGATGCTGCTAACGCCGACAATGTTGATCCCTCAGCCTTCGCCGTGGTTGCCGTGGGCGGCAGCGTGGTTTACGGAAAGCATGATGAGCGCTTGGCGCGCTTCATGATGGAGAACGCTGAGCGTTTCTCGGACTGCCGCAGCGTCTTTTTTTCGGTCAACCTGATTGCCCGCAAACCGGAAAAGAAAACGATCGAGGGCAATGTTTATGTTCGCAAGTTTCTCGACGCATTGCCTTTCCAGCCCGAGCATGTCGAAATTATCGCCGGCAAACTGGATTATCCCAGTCTGGGCTTTTTGGACCGCATCATGATTCAGTTGACGATGAAGTTCACCGATGGCCCGACTGATCGCAAGACGGTGATTGACTACACCGACTACGATCAGGTCGATGCGCTGGCCGATCGCCTGAAGTTGATGGCCCAAGAAGCGGTTCACGGCTGATTCACCGCGCACATGTTTCGATGCGTCGCAACGGGGTATGGCAGAGGCACGCAAAAATGCGCGTCTGGCCCCTCCGGATGATTTTAATCACACATCAGGAGACGCAACATGGCAGAGCATCCAAAAGACTGGTCCGAACTGGCCATCAGCCTGTACGACAAGCTGACTGGTCGGAACGCAGAAATCACGTATGAATTCAAGGATTTTCATCTTGATGTGCCGTCCGGCCCGGGCGACAAGGCGCAGTATGCGCGCTGGGGCATGAATGGCTCACTGGTGATTCGTGCCCGCGATCTCAAGGCGCCTTCGAAGTAAGTGACCGCCCCGCTGGACATCGACGCCGATTTGGCGATCCGTGCCGGATCGGCGTCGATCAGCGTCCGTGCCAACGGACGTGGAGTTCACGTCGATACAACCTCGCTAAGCGTTTTTCAGCAACTGCCAAACGCTTATCGCGGACTTGGCAGCCTCCGCCAGCTTGCCGCCGGGCTGTCGCTGGCAGATCAGGCCATGCTGATTTCTTCGCGTGGCGTCCCGATCATTGATCTTGATCCTGCCCAGAAAGGCCGCTGGTTGGGTTGGCTGCTCCGCGTACCTGGCTTTCGTCTGCACTTCTTCAACTGGCTCAAGCATCGGCGTTGATCAACGCCGGCCCCTTCCCGGCCCAGTCATCGTAAACTAGGCATTGATCGAAACTTGCCCGCAGTGTCTGGTTCAAGACATCGCGGATCACCGCTGCCAACGCTTGTCCGACCAGAGTCGGGGAGCTGGCCTGATCTCCATTAGAGATGACAAGGTATCCCAATGACCTCTCTTGAGAAATTGACCGCCAAAGACATCATGAACCCGGACGTTGTGCTGGTCTATGCCGACATGTCGGTTCACGAACTGGCTGCCAAGTTGACCGAACACGGGATCTCCGGAGCGCCCGTGCTGGATCGCGATGGCTTGCTGGTTGGCGTGGTGTCACTGTCTGACATCGTTGCCAATGACGGGCGGCGCAGTTCCATCCGCGGCGGTGAGCACGTTGGCGATTTTTTCCTGCAGGGCTGGGAAGACGAACTCGACGAGACTGAATTGCGGCCATTTCACGTCGTCGATGACGATGATGGCATGACGGTGGCCGATATTTTGACCTCGGTCATATACAAGGTCGACGAGAACACCGATATTGCCACCATGGCCGACACCATGATCCAGGGCAGGATTCATCGCCTGGTGGTGACCCGAGACGACGCTGTAGTCGGAATCGTCAGCACGCTGGACATGCTCAAGGCCTTGCGCAGCCTCGCCGGCTAAAGCCTGAACGCACAGGTCGGCCGGGGCTTGATTCGCCAAGCTCAGGCCCTAAACCATGCCGACCTTACATCGTGATTCTCTAACTCGTCATCTCTATTCTGCCGATGCCTCCATGTATCAGGAGGTGCCGGCGGCCGTGTGCTTCCCTGCCAGTTCTGAAGAACTTGCCGACCTGATTCAGCAGGCCAGGACTGAGGGGCTGGGCATTACGCTGCGCGCGGCCGGCACCAGCCTGGCCGGCCAGACCACCGGCGGTGGCGTGGTGGCCGACATCTCCCGCCACATGACCGAGATCGTCGATCTTGATCCTGAACAAAGCCGGGCACGGGTCCAGCCGGGAGTTATTCGTGACCAGCTCAACCGGACGGCAGCCGAACATGGGCTGTTGTTCGGGCCGGATACTTCGACCACCAACCGCTGCATGATCGCCGGAATGATCGGCAACAATGCCTCGGGCTCGTACTCACCGGCGTACGGCACCACCCGCGAGCATGTGGTTTCTCTTGATTGTGTGCTGGATGACGGCAGTCTGGCCTGCTTCGGCCCCCTGTCGCCTGAAGAATTGAGCGCCAAGCGCGAACTGCCAACGCGCGAAGGTCAGATCTACCGAGGAATGCTGGACCTTCTCGAAGAACACAAGGCTGACATCGAAGCGGCCTTTCCGCACCCCGAGGTTACCCGGCGCAACAGTGGTTATGCGTTGGACTTGCTATGCCGGATGGAGCCCTTCACCGCCGGTGGGCCGCCGTTCAATCTTTCCGCCCTGCTGACTGGCAGCGAGGGGACGCTGGCGGCCATTACTGAAGCTGAACTCAATCTTGAACCCCTCAAAGCTCATCGGGCGCTGGTCGTGCCGCACTTCGATTCGCTGGATGCGGCCATGCGCGCGACGGTCGATGTGCTGGCCCTGTCGCCTGCGGCCGTGGAGCTGGTGGACCGTCATATTCTGAAAGCCACACGCAGCAATCTGACCCAGCGGCAGAACCGCTTCTTTCTGCAAGGCGATCCGGCCTGTCTGCTGATCATCGAGTTTCTGGATGATGATGCCGAGGTTGCCCGTGAGCGGGCCGAGCAGGCAGCCGCGTCGTTGAGCTCGGCGACCGCTGCGCCGGTCATCTGTGACGCCGATGAAATGCGCAGAGTCTGGGACGTGCGCAAGGCCGGTCTGGGGCTGCTCATGGGTCGGGTCTCGGAAGAAAAATCGCCCAGCTTTGTCGAGGACACAGCCGTTCGGGTGGCCGATTTGCCGGACTACGTGCGCGATTTCCAGGGCCTGATGCAGCGTCATGGGACCGACTGTGTGTTCTACGGCCATGCGGCGTCCGGCGAGTTGCATCTTCGCCCAGTCCTTGACCTGCGCAGTCCCGAGGGGCTGGCAACCATGAAGACCATGGCTTTGGAGGTGGCGGAGCTGGTTCGACGGTATCGCGGCTCCATCTCGGGCGAGCACGGGGACGGTCGGGTGAGGGCGCAGTTTCTAGAGACCCTGCTGGGTCCGGAGATGGTCCGGCTGCTGGAGCAGGTCAAGCAGATCTGGGATCCAGACGGAGTCTTTAATCCCGGCAAGATCGTCTTTGCCCCGCCGATGGACAAGGATCTCCGCTACAGCCCCGAGTGGCGTCCGGCTGAGGTTGATACTGTTTTCCGCTTCCGTCAGTCCAATGGTTTCGCCGAAGCCATCGAGCGTTGTAATGGCGCCGGAGCCTGCCGTAAGCTGGATTTCAGCGGTGGCGCCATGTGCCCCAGCTATCGGGCTAGCCTGGATGAGAAAGACACGACCCGCGGCCGGGCCAATCTGCTGCGCCAGATGTTTACTGGCAAAAACCCGGCCGGCTTTAAGTCGACGGAGGTACGCGAAGCCCTCGAGTTCTGCCTGGGTTGCAAGGCGTGCAAGTCCGAGTGTCCAGCCAGCGTAGATATGGCGGCACTGAAGTCCGAATTCCTCAACGGTTGGATTCGCGAGCACGGCGCCAGTCTGGCCGACCGCTTCTATGGCCAGCCCATGAAGATGTATCCACTGGCATCAAGCTTTTCAGGCTTGAGCAACGCCTGGATGCGCTCGCGTCTGGGCAAGTGGGCGCTCAATCGATTCATTGGTATCCATCCTGCCCGGCGGCTTCCGCCGTTTGCAGCTCGCCCCTTCCACCAGCGCCCGAGGTCGTCCAGCGACCCGCTCAATCGACCGGTTGTCGTTCTCCTGGTGGACTATTTCATCAACTATCACGAGCCGCAGATTGCCGAAGCGGCTATTCGTGTGCTGGAAGCGCTGGGTTTTGCCGTCAGGATCGAAGCGCCATTTGCTGCCGGTCGCACTTTGATTTCGCGCGGCTTGCTCGAACAGGCGCGGACTTTGGCTGGGCGCAACCTGAAGCTGTTGGAGTCGCATGTCGCAGCCGGACATCGCATCGTCGGGTTGGAGCCTTCTGAAACCCTGGCACTGCGCGATGAGTATCTGGAATTCTTCGACGGCGATCAGCATCAACAGGCAAAGCGCTTGTCTGAATCCGTCCAGCTGTTTGAAGAACTGATCGCCGGTCAGGCCGATGGGATTCCGCCCGAACTCTTCAACGCTGGGTCACAGCCGGTGATGGTGCACGGTAACTGCCACGCCAAGGCATTGGTCGGCGAGGCGGCACTGTTGAAGAGTCTGGAGCTTGCCGGGTATCGGCCCGAAAGTCTGGCCACCGGCTGCTGCGGCATGGCCGGCAGCTTTGGCTACGACAAAAAGAAGTACAAGATGTCCATGGCGATTGCCGAACAGAAACTGTTTCCCAGTCTGCGCAAACAGCCGGATACCCCGGTCTGTGCCCATGGCTTTTCCTGTCGTCATCAGATCCACGATGGTCTTTCGCGTCAGGCCAGACACCCGGCCGAATTGCTGGCAGATGCTTTGGTCTGAATCAATGGCTCTGGCGGAGTGTTCGGGTGAGCGACTCATCTGATAAAAAGGCTCCTGAAGACCTTTGTCATTGCCTGCAGCAGGCGCGGCGGGTCGTTGTTTTGACCGGCGCTGGTGTTTCAGCGGAGTCCGGCATTCCAACCTTTCGGGAGGCACAAACCGGCCTGTGGGCAAGGTTCGATCCGATGACGCTGGCCTCGCCTGAGGGATTTGATCGTGATCCGGCACTGGTCTGGCGCTGGTATCAGTGGCGCCGACAGCTCGTTGCGGAAGCTCAACCCAACGCCGGGCATTTGGCGCTCGCACGCCTGGAGAGACTGGTCAACGAGTTTGTCGTGATCACCCAGAACGTTGACGGTTTGCATCAGCAGGCAGGCTCGAGCAAGGTTCTGGAATTGCATGGCAACATCGGTCGGACCATATGCTCGGAAACTCGGCAGCTCATCCCGGACGACTGGCTACGGGACCAAAGCGCTGAGCCGCCGCCATCGCCGCATCATCCCCAGGGTCTGGCGCGGCCGGATGTGGTCTGGTTTGGAGAGATGTTGAATGAGGTAGTGCTTGATGCGGCGATGCGGTCTTCAGCCGAGTGCGACGTGATGATCGTCGCCGGCACCGCCGGCGTGGTGCAGCCCGCTGCCAGCCTGCCTGCCGTGGCTAGAGAGGCTGGGGCAAAAATCGTGGACGTCAATCCGGATGCAGGAGACATCAGCCGGATGGCAGACTGGCACCTGAAGGGGTGCAGTGGAACCTGGTTACCCCGACTGGTTGACTGCTTTGAGTTGGACTCGAATAATCGGGAATGTGGCTGAAACCGATTTGGCGAGTGAATGGAACAGTCCAAGCCCCAAACGCTGACCCGACTCGTCAACATCGGTGAGAAGCTGGCAGCACGGCTCGGTGAGGCCGGTGTTCACTCAGAGCAGGATCTTAGGGCGGTGGGGGCCGTTGAGGCGCATCGTCGAATCAAGGCCTTGTATCCGGATGAGATTTTGCCGGTGTGCTACTACCTTTACTCTTTCGAGGGGGCACTGACCGGCCAGCACTGGAACGAGATTGGCAAAGCCAGAAAACTGGCTCTGCAACGTCAACTGGGTGAGGGAAAGTGAATCCGGCAACGCCAGAAATTTCCTGATTTTTGACCCTGAATGACGCCAAGTTTGATCCAGCGCAAAAAAGATGCGCTGGATTAGTATATTTTGAACATTCGAATTCTCTTTGTTTTACTGCCCCTTGGCTGATCTTTCAGTCAGAGGCCGCGAAAGGAGCCTTGAGCCCCATGTGTCTAGCTATCCCCGCCAGAGTTGAAGAACTGCACGAGTTCGATCAGGCCACGGTCGAGGTCGGTGGCGTTCGCAGCAAGATCTCGCTGGCCATGATCGACGGTGTCGAGGTCGGCGACTATGTCATCGTCCACGTTGGCCATGCCATCACCAAGCTCAACGTCAAGGAAGCCGAAGAGTCTCTTGCGCTGTTCCGCGAACTGGCTGAAACCATTGGAGCGCCGACCGATGCGCTATATCCACGGGTTTCGTGAGGGCAAGGCGGC
>JAZBPR010000216.1:0-3845 GCA_036351735.1 Wenzhouxiangella sp.
TCCCAAAGTCATTCTGGTTGAGAGTTTCTTGAGCTTCCTCGGTCTGGGCGTTCAGGAACCCAATACATCGTGGGGTGCTTTGGTCAACAACGGCGCACAGGACATGGAGTTCGCGCCCTGGGGTTTGTTTTTCCCGGCTGCCTTTCTCGCCGTGACCCTGTTTTGCCTGAACTTCCTTGGCGATGGTCTGCGCGATGCGCTCGACCCCAAGGATCGCTGAGATGTCGGAGAGCAAAGTTCAGAAGAAGCCGCTACAGGCCGAAGACGGTGCACCAGCGCTGGTTCGCATCGATGGGCTGACGGTCGATTTTCAGACCGAAGACGGTCGCGTGCGCGCGGTCGAAGATCTGAGTTTCAACATTCCGAAAGGCGGCACCGTCGGGCTGGTTGGTGAGTCCGGCTCGGGCAAAAGCGTCACCGCGATGACGCTGATGCGCCTGATCCCAACGCCGCCAGGCAAGATCAGCGCGGGCACGATCGACTTCGACGGCCAGGATCTGCTGAGCCTGTCGGAGTCAGCGATGCGTCGCATTCGCGGCAAGCGGATCGGCATGATCTTCC
The DNA here is from genome assembly GCA_036351735.1 of Wenzhouxiangella sp. GTDB lineage: Bacteria > Pseudomonadota > Gammaproteobacteria > Xanthomonadales > Wenzhouxiangellaceae > Wenzhouxiangella. The sequence goes on from JAZBPR010000216.1 coordinate 562, forward strand.
AGGAGCCGATGACCAGCCTGAACCCGGTGTACCGGATAGGTGAGCAGGTGGCCGAAGTGCTGCGCCAGCATGACGGGCTATCGCGCAGGGCCGCTCGTGATCGCACGCTGGAGTTGCTGGATCAGGTCGGTCTGCCGCGTCCCAAACAGCTGATCGATTCCTACCCACATCAGCTGTCCGGCGGGCAGAAACAACGCGTGATGATCGCCCAGGCCATGTCCTGCGAGCCCGATCTGCTGATCGCCGATGAACCGACCACCGCGCTGGACGTCACCATCCAGAAACAGGTGCTGGACCTGATGGGTGAATTACAGGCTCGCTATGGCATGAGCCTGCTGTTTATCACCCACGACCTTGGCGTAATTGCGGAAGTGGCCAGCCACGTGGTCGTGATGTATCGCAGCCACAAGGTCGAGGAAGGTGAGACCCGCGACCTGTTCTATCGTGCCGAGCACCCATATACGCGGGGACTGATTTCCTGCCGCCCCAAGCTCGAGTCCAATCCGGCCCGACTTCTGACGGTAGCTGATTTCATGACGCCCGAGGGTGAGCGTCTGGAAGTGCCCGAGGAGCGTCTCGTTCCCCAGTCCAAGCGGCCCAACAGTGAGCTTGAATCGGGGCCCGCGTTGCTGGAAGTCAAGAATCTGAAGACGCATTACCCGATCAGTGGCGGCTTGTTCGGCAAGGTGGTCGACCACGTCCGCGCCGTGGATGGTGTTTCGCTGACCATCCGGCGGGGCCAGACCTTCGGCCTGGTCGGCGAGTCTGGCTGCGGCAAGACCACCCTTGGCCGCAGTCTGTTGCGCTTAACTGAACCCACGGCCGGCCAAGTGGTGTTCGACGGCGAGGACGTCACAGCCGCAGACGAGGCCTCTCTGAGAAACCTCCGCCGACGGATGCAGATTATTTTTCAGGATCCGTACTCATCGCTCAACCCACGTATGACCGTGGCCGACATCCTGCTTGAAGCCTTGCGCGAAGTTCGCCCGAAAGCATCGCGTTCGGAACACAGGGATACGGCGGGTGGACTGCTGGACAGGGTGGGCTTGAGCTCAAGCCATCTGGGTCGTTACCCCCACGAGTTTTCCGGCGGACAGCGTCAGCGCATTGGCATTGCCCGCGCACTCGCCGTTGACCCGGAATTCGTTGTCTGTGACGAATCGGTCTCGGCGCTCGACGTATCCGTCCAGGCCCAGATCCTGAATCTGCTGCTGGACCTGCAGCAAGAGTTTGGCCTGACCTATCTCTTCATCTCCCACGACCTGAGCGTGGTCAATTTCATTTCTGACTATGTCGGCGTCATGAACCAGGGGAAGCTGGTCGAATACGGCACGGCTGAGCAAATCTATCGAGACCCTCAACAGGACTATACCCGCAACTTGCTGGCGGCGATTCCAAGAGGCTTATAACGCGGTCCACGTGTTTGGCCGGCTCGGCGCCACGCTGCCCTCAACTCTGGATAATTGACTTGAGTACTTGATGCTTGTCCATGGGTGCAAGACCCACCATTCCATCAAATATTGAACTCGCGCAGGTGACGACCAATCGATGAAATTTGCTGCGACCTTTTGAGTTGCGTGCGCGTCTGGATAGGAGATTCCGCTTTTCACAGATCGAGGTGACCAATGAGAACTGTTCAAATGATCTGTTTGATTCTGGCTCTGACACTATCGTCCGGGGTCTGGGCTGACCAGTTGTTCTTCGAGAAAACCCCGTATGGTTTGCTGTTCGCAGATATCAGCGTCGAAGATCGGCCGGTCCGCGCCATGATCGATTTTGGCGATCCGCACGTCCTGCAGCTGGCAACGTCGTTTATCGAAACCCAGGGCATTACAGTCGAGTCGACGGGACAAAAGGCCATGTACGCCGACGGCACGACCTTCGATTTGCTTGAAGGGCAAGTTTCGCGGGTCGAAATCGGAGGCGAAATGTTCGAATCGCTTCAATTTGGGTCTTCACCAGGAGAAATTGATGCGGTGGCCAAGCAAGTGGGCACGCCATTCCAGGCGGTGGTCGGCTGGGGTTTCTTCGGACGCCGCCGATTTGTTCTTGATTACGCAGCATCGCGTTTCGAACTGGGGCTCCGGGAATGCCCCGCGGGGCAAAATGTGTCCCTTCCTCGGGTACCCTCCAGCAGCTACCTGATGCTGGATGGCAGCCTCGCAGGTCAGAATGTCCGTTTTCTGATCGATACCGGTAGCCCGCTGAATGCGTTGCACTCCGGGCACTTCGACGATGCAGCCACGCTTGGCAAACCGATACTGATCGAGCACCTGACGAGCCAGGTTCCCGGACGCACTCTATCTGTGACACTCGACGACTGGCAACGCTCCGCTGCGTTTGAGTTACGCGATCTATCGGCTCTTGAGCCGTTAGGGGTGCAGGCGATTCTAGGCGCTCCTTTTCTTTCCTCGGTTCAACTTTGCCACGATCCCGCCGACGGGCTAATTCACTTACTGAGCCAATCTCGAGTGGATTGAAGGTCAACTCGACAGCATCCGTGCGAGTGGCGAACAAGCTCATGGTGTGCCCTATCAATCTGCCATAGAGCGGCCGGAGCCTTTGGAGGCAAAGGGTCGGAAAATTGCGCAAGCCAAGTAAGATATTTCGGTAGCCTTAAGCTGAAAGCTTTCCTATGGTTGCGTCATCACTTTTTTGCTACCTTCTGGGTTCATGTAGAGACCGTCCCGAGGTCTGGCCGAACCTGATCATGAGTTGGTTAAACCGCTTTCCCGAGTACGCCGATCTGCCCGAGGGGCAGCAGTGGTCGCTGCTGCAAGCCGCAAAGAAGCAACTGCGTAAACAGCCACATCAAAGGTTAACTCTTGCCGTTCAGTTGATTCTCACTGTCTTTCTCGGAGTCGCCGTCACGCAAATTCCAAGACTGCTCTCCGAACCATCATTGCCAGTTGATGTTCTTTTCTGGACGCTCGGCCTACTCGGTAGTGTCTTTTTGGGAGACTACTTATATGATCGAAAGCTGCGGCTCATGATCCGCGAAGACTTGGCGAAAGGGTCGCATTCAGTCCATGAGAAGCTGCAAGGAGGTGGCAAATGAATCCCTGGGTCAGAGCGCTTGCGATGGGAGCGGGAGCTGGTGGATCAGTGCTGGTCTTGAATGTCGCTTACTTCGGAGGTCTGGATTCTTTACCTCCGAGCGCGTTGTCAGGATGTTTGGCTATTTCCATTCCCTTCGCGCTATGGGGTTTTCTTCCGCAAACAGCGGCAGATGAAACGGGAATTCCTGAAAGGCAGTTACGCTCGTCTTTTGTCGTTGAACCAAA
>JAZBPR010000217.1:0-42009 GCA_036351735.1 Wenzhouxiangella sp.
AAGAGATATTTTCCAGCCAAGGCGCCCAATGCGGAAATTGGCGCAGGTCCACCAGCACATCAAAAATCTCCTCAGGTGCGCGTTCGATGGTCACGGAACGTTCGACCGTCGTTTTATCGGGCAGCAGGAAACCGAGCACCACCACGAGAACCGCGGCAGCCAGCAGAATCGCAAAAACCCGTCTCAGTAGCACTCTTGCTGACCCTTAATGCATGCCAGGCCAGTTGCGATCGGTCGGACCATCACCTTCAGCCGGGTCAGCATCTTCAAACTCCCATTCGTATTTCTTGACAGGTGGTCGGTCCCAGTCTCGATAAACCCATGCCGTCAAAACACCCAGCAGGAAACCGCTCGCATGAAGTTCCCAGCTGGTGCGTTCGGCCAACGGCAGCACCCCCCAGACCATTGAGCCGTAAAAGAACCAGACCATCAGCGAAACGACAACCGAACGCAGATCGCGGCGAAGCAGTCCGGCCAGGAAGACGTAGGTCAGCAACCCATAGACCAGCCCGCTGGCACCGATATGAACGCTGGATCGGGCAAATACCCAGGCCAACGCAGCCGAACCCAGGTACAGGATGGGCAACACCCGGAGACTTGAGTTCGGATATAGGAACAGAATCGCAACGATCCCGATGAAAAGCGGCATGCTGTTGGACAGCAAGTGCGCGAAACTGCCGTGCAACAACGGCGTGGTCAGTAGCCCCAGAAGGCCTTCAGCACTTCGCGGGCGCAAGCCCAGCTGGGTCATTTCAGGGCCGACGAGCAACTGGAAAAAAAAGGACGCCCAGACAATCACCACAAAAATCAAGCCGAGCTTGATGGCGAGAACGAAGCTGGATTTCGCCCGCTTTGACGTGGTGTAGTTGGGATCCGGGATGTGCAACCGCATCCGCTTCAGCCAGCCTTCAAGCCTGAAACGATTTTCTGCCGAACGATATTGAGCAGTTCGTCTGCCTGGTTCATCGCCATCCCATCCACCGAAACCGGCGGATGGATTTTCAAGAGCACCCTCCCGGGACGCAACTTGAAAGTCCCTGCGGGCAAGACCTCCCGCGTCCCGGTCACGGTCATCGGCAAGACCGGCATTTGCCGATCGATGGCAACGCGGAAGGCACCCTTCTTGAACGGTAGCAAAGCGCCCGTTCGACTTCGGGTTCCTTCGGCAAAAAAGAGGATGCCGGTGCCTGGCTCAAGCCTTGAAACCGCTTGATTGATGGCGGCACGGGCCTGCCCAGGGTCGGATCGGTCGACGAAAATATGTCCGATGGCTCTACAACCTGCAGCAACAAAAGGAATATGCTTCAGTTCGGCCTTCATGACCCAACGCAGATCCAGTCCGCAATATCCGTAGATCAATGGAATGTCGAACTGGCTCTGGTGATTGGCGACGACCACATAGGACTGACCGGGCTGAATGTTTTCTGCACCCTCAACAATCACCTTAGCCGGCGTCATGTTGGTCAGAATTCGACTCCAGGTCACTGCGACATACAGGTTCGCCACGCGCGGTGAGATCATTGCGACCGGCACGGCCAGAAGACCGCCGATCATGGTTGCAAGGACTGCCACTGGCAAAAAAACCAGCCATTTCCAAAAGGGGTAAAGGCGGAGCAGCGCAGGGGACGCGGTTACGGCAGTCATTGCGCCATTATCCAATAAAAATGGGGCACCCGATTTCGGGTGCCCCTGTTACGTCAGCGCTTAAGTCAGTGATCGGAAAGATCAGGCCGCTTTGACCTGCTTCTCGCTGTCGATCAGACGACTGCCGCCGATTTCGATCTTGCGTGGCTTCATCTGCTCTGGGAGCTCGCGCTTCAGTTCAATATGCAGCAGACCGTTCTCCAGTCTGGCGCCGTGAACTTCAACGTGATCTGCCAGTTGGAAGCGACGCTCGAACGACCGCGTGGCGATTCCCCGGTAGAGCAGCTGGCCTTCGCTGGATTCATTGTCTTCGGCCTTGTTCCCGGAGACTGTCAGCGTGCTGCGCTCAGTCACAATATCAAGTTCGCTCTCGGAAAATCCGGCGACCGCCATGGTGATGCGGTACCGATCCTCACCCAGCGATTCAATGTTGTACGGGGGATAGCCTCCGGATTCGACTCTGGACGCGTTCGACAACATGTCGGCCAGACGGTCAAAACCGATTGCGGTGCGATACAGGGGGCTTAGGTCAAAATTGGTCATACTCTTATCCTCCTAAGGAAGCAATAAGTTAAGTTGTGGTTGAAACCAGGATTCGCCAGCCAATCCGGCCGAATCCTATGAGAGCCCTTCCGGCGCTCTCAAACCCTTAGATAGGATTGCCCTCGAAGAGTTTCAAGGGCCATAACTGATCTGAGTGATCACCATGATGCGATCACCCTCGGGGACGGATACCGAAACCTCATCGCCTTCGGCCCGTCCGAGTAAAGCCCGGGCAACCGGAGAATCTACAGAAATGGATCCACCTTCGGGCCCAATTTCATCCGCGCCGACAATGCGGTAAAGGCTTTGCTTGCCGAATTCATCTTCGACCCGCACCCAAGCACCAAAGTAAACCCGACTTGCATCTGCAGGCGGGCCGCTGATCGGCTTGACCACATCAAGTCGCTTTTGAAGATAGCGAATCCGCCGATCCATCTCACGCAACTGCTTCTTGCGATAAATGTATTCAGCGTTTTCCGACCGATCGCCTTCGGCAGCCGCCGCGCTCAGAGCGGCCACCACTTCACGACGGGCGGGCCACAGCGCCTCCAGTTCGTCGCGCAGTCGCCGCCAGCCTTCAGCCGTGATATACGGGCTGGAGGCCTTGGCCGGCGGGCGCCAACGCAAACGAGCGACTCCCTTTGGTTGCTAAAGACCGCCGCGGGTCAGCTTGAGCGGATCCAGCAATCTTTCAAGCTCTTCGCGGGAAAGGTCAGTCACCTCTAACGCTACATCGATGATCGGTCTCCCCTCTCGATAGGCCTGCTTTGCCGCCGCTGCCCCTTTTTCGTAGCCAATCACCGAGTTGAGCGCAGTGACCAAAATGGGGTTTAGACTCAGCGCCGCCTGCAGCTGGTCGTGTCGAACCGTGAAGCTTGCAATGGCCTTGTCCGCCATCAGGCGGATGACATTCCCCAGAATCTCGATACTTTCGAGCAACGAGGCAGCCACGACCGGCAACATGACGTTGAGTTGAAAATTACCTGACTGACCGGCAACCGTAATGGTCATATCGTTGCCGATCACGCGCGCAGCGACCATGCATGCCGCCTCGGGAATCACCGGATTGACCTTTCCGGGCATGATGGAACTGCCCGGCTGCAGCGCTTGCAGCTCGATTTCACCCAAACCGGCCAGCGGGCCCGAATTCATCCAGCGCAAATCATTCGCCATCTTCATCAGCGAGACCGCGAGGGTCTTGAGCTGCCCAGACAGCTCAACGGCAGCGTCCTGACTGCCAATCCCTTCAAACTTGTTGTCGGCCGAGGAAAATTCGAAGTCGGTTGCCGCGGTCAGAGCCCTGGCGACGCGCTCTCCGAATTCGGGATGCGCGTTAATTCCCGTGCCAACCGCGGTTCCGCCTTGAGGCAGATGGCTTGCTCTCGCAAGAGCGTCCCTGATTCGGGCGCGGGCACTGTCCATCTGCTTCGCCCAGGCTGCCAGCTCCTGACCGAGAGTCACCGGCATGGCATCCATCAGATGCGTCCGACCCGTCTTGGCCACATCCTTCAACTCATCGGCCCGGGCGAGCAAAGTATCGTGCAAATGATCCACCGCCGGCAGCAGGTGCTGGGCGGTCCCCAGACAGGCGGAAACCTGAATCGCAGTCGGGATCACGTCGTTGGAGCTCTGTCCCATGTTGACGTGATCATTGGGATGAACCGACAACTCCCCGTCAGCATTGGCCAGACGAGCAATGACCTCGTTGGCGTTCATGTTGGAACTGGTGCCCGAGCCAGTCTGGTAGACATCGACCGGAAAGTGGGCGTCCAGAGCGTTGGAAGCGACTTTTTCAGCGGCCTCACGAATAGCCGACGCGCGTTCCGGATCGAGCAGACCCAAACCTTCATTGGCTTCTGCGCAAGCCGCCTTGATCAAACCCAGGGCGCGGATGAACGAGGCGGGCATGGGCTTGTGACTGACCGGAAAGTTGTCCACCGCCCGTTGAGTCTGAGCACCCCAAAGCGCCTCCTCGGGGACTTTCAACTCACCCATGCTGTCGCGTTCAATACGGAAATTACTCATGCTTTCTCCCTCATGGTTGACTGTGCAGGCGACTTCTCGGCGACGATGTAGGCAATCCAGCCGGCATCCGCGTCGCCGATTTCCGACGGCGAGTATTCACCGTCGCCCTCTCCCGTCTCTTCATCGGTGCCTTCCCAATAAACCGTGGCCTTGGCAAACCCCGCCTCCAGAAGGATTTCGCGAATTTCGGGCAAGGTCCAAAGGCGCCAGTGATATTCAAATGCGTTCTGCAACTCGGACCCATCGGGAAATTCAAAGTGGATGCGGCAGGTCATGTGATGATGGATCGGGTCGAAGCTCGCCTGATCCCAGACATAGGTGAAGTCGTCGTATTCAGTTCGCTCCTCGATCTCGCGATGGGCGTCGTAGCCCCCGAAGGCGTCGAGAAACAGCACGCCATCTTCGCGCAGTCCAGCCAGAGCGCGCTGAAAATAAGCGCGAAGCAAGTCGCGCCGCGTGAACAGGTAGTAGCTGAAATTCATCGCCAGAATGGCGTCGACGGGATCGGATTGGACGTCCAGAACATTGCTTTCGATCAGTTCAACCCGCCGCTGAGCGTCCTTGTTCAAAGCCTCCAGATGATGCCTGCGACCCCAGGCCAGAACCTCCGGATCCAGATCCACGCCGATGGCTTCATGGGATCGCTTCATTCCAACCCAGTGGCACGCCGTATTTCCCGTGCCGCAGAAGTCTTCTCGAATCCTCTTCAGGGGGCGTCCCGTCAGCGAACGGAAGGTCTCGGCAACAAATTCCAGTTCCGACTCCGGATCCTGGACGCTTTCCTCATAGAGCACGTGCCGATCAGCGCAATCAGCCTGAGATGGTTTTGGATGGGCAGATCTCTTGGGCATGCTTTGGACTCTTTGGCGTTTACTTCTGTTGCTTGACCGCGGGCCAGGCCGCGCGCAGGTAGCTGATCATGGAGACGATCGTAAGAAATGCAGCGGCAACGAGCAGCCAGATACCAATCTCCAGGATCGGAAGTCCGATCAGGTCTTCGGCGTACAGCAGAAAGCCAATCGCAACCATCTGGAGAATGGTCTTGAGCTTCCCGGTCCAGGCGACCTTGACTCTAGCCCCCTCGCCCACCGACGCCATCCACTCCCGCAGCGCAGAAACCGTAATTTCCCGGCCAATGATGACCGCCGCCGATAGTGCAACCCATAGCTCGGGGTTGCGCTGGACAATCAGTACCAGGGCAACTGCCACCATCAACTTGTCGGCGACCGGATCGAGAAAGGCGCCAAAGGCACTCATCATCCCAAAACGTCTGGCGATCCAGCCATCCAGCCAGTCGGTCAGCGCCGCTCCGATAAAGATCAACAGGGCCACAAAATTGGCCCATGGCGCCGGCAGATAGAAGACAACCACGAGCACAGGAATCATCAGAATCCTGAGCAGAGTCAATATCGTCGGGATGGTCAACTGCACTGGGAAAAATCCTGTTGCGGCCGGGGAATTATCCCGCACTTTGTGCTTGACGTCAGACTTGTTGATCAGATTCCTTTTTCGCGCAGATGCTCGACGATTCTTTCGGCAAGCGCGCGATGGATACCGGGCACGGTCATTAAATCCTCCGCTCCGGCTTTCTTCAGGCCCTGAAGCCCACCGAAATGGCTGAGTAATTTCTGCCGCCGCGCCGGACCTACCCCCGGAATCTGTTCCAGCGGCGAACTCTGTGCGCGCTTCTGGCGGCGGCGCCGGTGCCCTGTAATCGCAAACCTGTGTGCTTCATCTCGGATCTGCTGAATCAGGTGAGACGCTGGATGATGAGGGCCGGGAACCACTTCCTGCTCACCAACGATGAGTCGCTCATGCCCGGCTTTACGCGCCGCTCCCTTGGCGACCCCAACCAGCCGGATCGCGTCCAGCCCCAATTGATTCATGACGCTCTGGGCGCGACCGAGTTGTCCCTTGCCTCCGTCAATCAGGATCAGGTCGGGCAACGTATCTGCCTGCTCCAGAGCGCGACGGTAGCGTCGCGTCAAGGCTTGTTCCATGGCCGCGTAATCATCGCCAGGCTCAATGCCCTCGATGTTGTAATGCCTGTAGTGTTTCTTCATCGCGCCTTCCGAACCGAAGACCACACAGGCGCCCACGGTCTCGGTTCCGGAGATATGACTGATGTCGAAACATTCGACTCGCTCAGGTGGTGAATTCAGATCGATAAGTTCGGCCAAGGCCATCAGGCCGCGTCCCACATGATCCCGTTCAGCCTGCCGACGGCGCAAAGCATCTTCCGCGTTAGCCGTCGCCAGCTTGACCCATTGCAGTCGTTGTGCCCTCAGCCGCCATCGCAGATTCACCTTGCCTGACCGCTTTCGGCCCAGTGCCTCACTCCATAACGCCGGCTCGGGCAGCGGGTGCGACAGCAAAATCTCCGCGGGTGGAACGCGCTCTGCGTAATACTGGCCGATGAAAGCGGCCATGACCTCTTCGGGCCGGAGTTCATCGTGCAGATTGCCGGGGAAGAAGCACCGCCCACCGGTGTTGCGGCCCTGCCGGAATTCAACCACCTGAACGGCCGCCTGACCAGATTTCATGCTCAGACCCAGTACGTCAAGGCTCTCAGAGCCCCCGGCGACAAACTGACTTGATCGCACCCGCTGCAGGGACTGGATGTGGTCGCGCAGCCGAGCGGCCTTCTCGAAGTCCAGAGACGCACTCGCAGCCTTCATGCGGGTTGCCAGATGTTCGATGGCGGCGGCATCCTCACCCTTGAGCAGACGACGTGCGGCCTCGACATCACGCCCATACTCCTCGCCGCTGATATAGCCGACACAGGGCGCTGAGCAGCGCCCGATCTGGTATTGCAGACAAGGTCGGGTCCGGTTGGAATACACGCTGTCACGGCACTGCCGCAAGCCGAACAGCCGGTATATTTCGCTCAGGGATTCACGAACCGCTCCAGCGCTCGAATACGGGCCAAAGTATTCGCCTGAGGGTTTTCGACTACCCCTGTAGAACGAAATCCTCGGAAATGGATGAGAGGTATCCAGACGAATCCAGGGATAGCTTTTGTCGTCCCTTAAGTTGATGTTGAAGCGTGGCTTGTAGGCCTTGATCCACTCATTCTCGAGCAGCAGCGCCTCGGCTTCGGTCCGGGTCAGACTGACCTCCATCCCACGGATCTTACGAATCATGAGATTGATCCGGGAGCCTTTATCGCGCCGGTCGAAATAGCTGCCCACGCGACGGCGCAGGTTGCGAGCCTTGCCCACGTAGAGCACCTTGCCGTGCTCATCTTTCATCAGATAAACGCCCGGCCCGGTCTTCAGGCTGCGGGCAAACGCCGCGCCGTCAAACTCTGTCATCGGAGTGAGCTTGTCAACTCCGCGATCAGGCAGTCGGCTGCCGCCTCCAGCATGTCGATGACGCGTTTGAACCCTTCATCGCCGCCATAGTAAGGATCAGGCACCTCATCAAGCCCGTAGTCTGGCGCCAGATCCATCACCAGGGCGAGGCTCGCCGATGCTTCAGCCGGGGCGCGGCGCTCCAACTCCGCAAGGTTGGCTCGATCCATGGCGTAAATCCGGTCAAACTTGAGGAAATCCTCGTGGCACACCTGCCGGGCCCGTTGGCCGCTCATATCGACGCCCCAGGACCGCGCAAATGCTTGAGACCGGGGATCGGGTGGATGGCCGATGTGCCAGTCGCCAGTCCCGGCCGAATCAAGCTCCAGCGAAAGCCCGGCCTCTCGCAGCTTATGATCGAAAACCGCCTCAGCCGTCGGGCTGCGACAGATGTTCCCCAGACAGACGAAGAGGATTCGCGTCATCTCTCACCCATTGCTTGCAAATAGATCTTCTTTATCCGTTCAAGATCGTCAGCCGTGTCGATGCCGGCCGGAATCGGGTCGGGCGCTGCACCACAGGCGACCGTCCAGCCTGCACTGAGTGCCCGTAACTGCTCAAGCGACTCCAGTCGTTCAAGCTGGCTCGGCGGCAACTCGGGCCAGTTTCTCAATGCACTGACCCTATAGGCGTACAGGCCAACGTGCCTGAGAGCATCCCCGCTCTGATAAGCGCTTCCTCGGGGCCAGGGTATCGGTGCCCGCGAGAAATAAAGCGCCCTGCTTTTTGCATCAAGCACCAGCTTGACCACGTTGGGATCTTGCCATTGGGCTTTAGAGATCACGGGCTCGTAAAGAGTCGCCATATTGGCCGCCGGGTCACTGGTCAAGACCTCCACCACGCGACGAATTGCTGAAGCCGGCATCAGGGGCTCGTCGCCTTGCAGATTAACGATCACATCGTCAGAGTCGAACCCCAGCGACTCAACGGCTTCGACCAGGCGATCAGTTCCAGAGGCATGATCTGAACGAGTCATGATGACCTGCCCACTTGCGGCGAGCACGGCCTGTGCAACCCTTTGACTATCAGTGGCCACGTGAACGCTGGCGGCACCTGCGCTAAGGGCACGCTCGAGCACGCGGACCACCATGGGCCTGCCCCCCAAATCAGCGAGCGGCTTGTCAGGGAGGCGCGTGGAACCGAGCCGTGCCGGTATCAGAACGTGAAAGTGTTCGCTCATCGCCCAAATTGTTGCACATGTGCCCTGACCGTCTCCAGAAGCTCCGGTGGCATAACCGCGGTCACCTCAAGAACGAAGATCTCCGAATCCAGGCTGTCTGTATCGATAATCTTCACTGCGTCTTTGGCCGTCATGACGATCGGCTGTCGTATCGGACGCAAATCCTTGATGCTGAATGGATGATGATCGGGGAAAGCATGCAAGTCAGCCTTCATGCCTAGCTCGTTCAGGCTTCGAGCAAACTGGGAGGGGTTGGCGATCCCGCAGACCGCGCTAACCTGGCGCCCTGAAAGCGATTCTGGCTCCACCTGTTCTCCATTCGATAGCCGTCTGAGCGCCTTGGGCACCACACGAAACACCGAACCCGGATAACAATTACGGCCAAGCGCTTGCTGTCCCCGATACAGGATCGCGTCGACTTCCTGCAGTCGCTGAACGGGTTGTCTGAGAGGGCCGGCGGGCAGGAGACGGCCATTACCCAGCCCCCGATCACCATCGATGAGAACAATTTCGAAACTGCGAGCCAGGGCCTGGTGTTGCAATCCGTCATCGGCGATAACGACTTCAGCGCCTTCAGCGACCGCCGATTGACACGCCAAAGCCCGATCCCGACAAACCCAGACCGGCAAACCGGTTTCCCTGTGCATCAGAACAGGCTCATCGCCAAGCTGGCGAACATCAGCGCCGGCATCCACTTTCCTGGGTGAATCCATGGCACTTTGCTCGCCACCGTAGCCTCTACTGATGATGGCAACTGACAGCCCCTGCGCAGTTAGATATCTGGCCAGAGCAATGACCGTTGGCGTCTTGCCGCAGCCACCGACCGCCAGATTCCCCACGACGATGACCGGCACTGAGGGTTTCGCCGCGGGTCTGTGCCACTTCTGCCCAAGCGCTCGCCGGTAGATTCGGCTCAGCACTCGCCATGGCCAGGCCGGGGTTTCGGTCTGGTACCACAGACGATTGGCGTAACGCTCCAGCCCGGCCCGCATCATCTGGTGCTCTCTTAGCGGTCTACCAGCTGGAGTTGATGCAGATGGTGATAGATCCCAGATGCATCCGCAAGCAGAGATTCATGCGTGCCAGATTCGACGATTCGACCGCCGTCAATCACGATTACCTGGTCGGCTTTCTTGACCGTGGCCAGACGATGGGCAATCACCAGCGTGGTTCGTCCGGCCATCAGCACTTCAAGGGCTGCTTGCACCGCCTGCTCGGATTCCGCATCCAAAGCTGAAGTTGCCTCGTCGAGAATCAGGATGGGCGCATCTTTCAGCAGCGCCCGGGCGATGGCAATGCGCTGACGCTGCCCGCCCGACAAAAGCGCTCCTCCTTCCCCAATCTCTGCATCCAGTCCACCCGGCAAGCGATCGATGAACTCCATGGCGTGCGCGGCTTCTGCCGCCTCGATGATGGCCTCGCGTGATGGGGGCTCCGCGCTGCCGTAGGCAATGTTGGCGGCAATCGAATCATTGAACAACACCACATCCTGACTAACCATGGCGATTTGACGGCGAAGGCCCTGCAGCGTGTAGTCGTTCAGATCCACACCGTCAATACGCACAGCACCGGCATCAGGCTGGTAGAAGCGGGGAAGCAGCTTCACCAGCGTGGTCTTGCCAGATCCGGAGCGCCCGACCAGAGCGGTGACCGTTCCGGGCTTGGCCCTAAGGTCGATCTGGGTCAGTGTGGCCAGGTCAGCTGACGGGTACTGGAAGCTGACCTGATCGAATTCGATCTCGCCCATGACTCGGGTTGGCTCAATGGTTCCGCTGTCAGGCTCCGAGGGCGTATCCAGAACGTCAAAGATGCTCTCTGCCGCAGCCAGACCTTTTTCGATCACCACGTGCATTTTGGTCAAGCGTTTCAACGGGGGGATGCAGGCCACCATCGCAGCCAGAACCGACATGAAGATACCCGCGGTTACCTCGGCACGCATGAAATCGCTCGCGGCGATGACCAGTAACAGGATCACAGCGGCGCCGGCCGCCAGCTGAATGGCCGAAGAGGAGAGAAGCTGGGTCGCGGTCAACTTAAGATGCAGTCTTCGATTGTATTCATTAATCTCTGAAAAATTTGCATTTTCTCTTTTGCCGGCGCTGAATACTTTGATGACCTCATGCCCATTGACCGCTTCTTCGGTGACGTGAGTGACATCACCCATGGAATCCTGGATTCGCGTCGAAATTTTCCGAAAGCGGCGGCTGATCACCGTCACCACAAGCGCGATCACCGGCACCAGCAACAGCATCGTCAGGGTCAAACGCCAGGACTGGAGCAGCATGACGGTCACCAGCGCCGTAACGGTCAAGACATCTCGAACAGCCCCGATCAAGGCGGTTGTCGTTGCCTGAGCAACCTGCTCGGCGTTGTAGGTGACTCGGGAGATCATCTGCCCTGAGGAATGACGATCAAAATACTCCGCCGGCAATTCCAGGTAGCGGGAAAACAAATCCCCGCGCAGGTCTGCAATCACGCGTCGCCCTACCCACTCCATACCGAAGACACCGCCGAAATTGCCGAGGATCCGCAGCAGAACGGCCGCCAGTACCAGTCCGGGCAGCCAAAGGCTGAGCGTTGGATCGGGCGCGGCAATCGTGTCGTCAATCAGGGGGCGAAGCAGGTAGAAAAACAACCCTTGTCCGGCTGCGTCCAGCGCTACAGCCAGAACCGATAGCGCAAAGATGCCGCGCTGCCGGCCAACGTAGCTCAGCAGGCGCCGGTAGAGCTTCGGCGCCTCGGAACGGCCAGTTCTCACTCCTGCGCCTCTGTGGCAGAAATGGTCGCAATACCCACCCGGTTCATACCCTCAGCCGCAGCAGAATCCAGCACAGTCACGACCAGACCGTGAGCAGCACTTTCATCCGCTCTGACCACAAGCGGAATTTCGGGATTTTGCCGGCGCCGCTCAGCCAGCACAGCACGGACCGCCGCCTGGGTATTTTCGGTCAGGAGTTCATCGTCGATGAAGATGCGGCCATCATCGGTCACTGTGACCTCAATGAACTGGGGCACGGAGTCGGCTTCCGAAGTCGTCGCTTCGGGCAGTTCCAGGCGCAGCAATGCCTGCCGGTCGAAAGTTGTGGAAACCATGAAAAAGATCAACAACAGGAAAACGACGTCGATCAATGAAGTGAGATTGATCTCGGGCTCTTCGCGTTCCTCGTCCTGCAGACGCATCTCGGACCCTCCGCTCAGTTACCCGGGCGCGAGTGGAATTTCTGTCGGCTGATCTGGCCGTGCTCGATGGCCTGCAGCAGTTTCAGAGCCTGGGCCTCCATCTGGAGAACGTAATCACGCACCAGACCGCGGAAATATCGGTAGAAGAAGTAAGTCGGAATCGCGACGCTCAGACCTGCCGCTGTCGTGATCAAGGCCTCGGAGATACCGCCTGCCATTTCGTTCGGATCACCAACACCGTGAAGCATGATGGCACTGAATACCCGAATCATGCCGATGACTGTTCCCAGCAGGCCCAGCAAGGGCGTCACGCCTGCAATTGTGCCCAGCGTATTCAAGAACCGCTCGAGACTGTGCACCACCTGTCGACCTGTATCCTCCACGGCTTCTTTGATGACTTCCCGGCGCCGGTCTCTATGTTCAAGCGCTGCAGCCAGCACCTCGCCCAGCGGAGAGCTCAGCCGCAGCTGTTCAATATGCTGATTGTCCAGCTCTTCCTGTGCCGCCCAGCGCTGAACCTGATCGGGCAAACCCTGCGGCACCACGCGCGAACGACGCAGGGCCAGGAAACGCTCCAGGATGATCGCGACGGCGAGAATCGAGCAAAGAATGATCGGGGCCATGAGCCAGCCACCGGCAATCACGATTTCTAACATCTTGGTTTTCGTCTCATGGTTGATTCGCGCGGTCCCTGTTACAGCATTCACATAATACCGGCTTTAGGGGTTTCGCACCCTCCAACAAAACAAGTCAGGCTTTTAGGGGCAGCGACCAGGCTGATGCCAGAACTGCCGCCTGACGCCTCGCTCGGTTTCAACCTCCGCTGCTTTCCCGGGATGCAGGCTTAAGTGAATAGCGCCACAGCGTCCGGTCTCCAGCAAATCGATGCCGCGCTCCTGCAGCCTATCGACGACCTCGGCATGGGGGCGACCGAAGCGGTCGTGACGGCCCACTGAGGCGATCGCCAAATTCGGCGATAGTTGATCAAGAAACGCAGCGCTGGCCGCCCGACGGTGGCCGCCTGCCGACAGGACCAGCACGTCGCTTCGAAGGTTCGGGTTTTCAAGCAGGATTCGCCGCTCCACAACCGCGTCAATGCCACCACCGAAGAGAACGCTCCCGCCGGGACCTTCGATGAGAACGACGCAGCTGCTGTTATCTCCAAGGTCGGGGAGCGCGGCCGAGGGATGCAGAAACCGTAAGTCATACAAACCCAGGCTCCACCGTTCACCGGCCACGCAGCGACGATAGTCCAGCCCCGGATGGGTCCGGACCCGCAGTGGATGAGTCAAACTCACCGCCGTGTCCAACCCACCGGCATGACCCCGATGCGGCCTCGCAACCACCAGACCGTCCAAACGCAAGTCGGGCAAACGCGAGTCGAGGCCTGACAGGAGTCTGCGAATCGCATCCCCGCCATCGCCGTCACCCGGTCCCGCACCCAACAGGATTCGGCGCCCCGCACTTTCCACAAGGATGGCCTGACCATCGCCGACATCAAAAACAGTCAGATACAGCCCGGACGGCTCGCGCGAGGGCTGATCCGGAAACAGCAAGGGCAGCAGCAGGAGCACACCCAGCCATCTGGCTGGCCATCCCGGAGGCGCAATCAGCCAAAGGGCACCCAACATGGCCAGCAGAATCGCCGGGGTCGTGGCGGCCGGCATGGTCCGGTGGCCCCAGGGCTGGGCGTCCACCCAACCAAGCAGGGACAACAGGACTTGCAGACCGAATTCCGTCATTGCAATCAGCCAGTCTGCGGGCAGACTCAGAGTCCACATCAGCAACGCCATCAGAAGGCCGGGCAGCACCCACAAACCGATCAGCGGAATGGCCGCCAGATTTGCGACAACCGCGCCGGGAATCCACTGCTGAAAAACACCCACATTCAGAGGCAACATGCCAACGGCGATCGCCAGCTGAGCAATCAACAAGCTTCTGAACCAGCCTGGCGAACCTTGACCGGTGCGCCAGGCAAAAGCCCAGATCAGCACGGCGACGGCGCTGAAAGACAGCCAAAATCCAATCGACAACGGAGCCAATGGATCAATCACCAGAACCGTGACCAAAGCCAGCACCAGCGCATGCCCAGGCGCTATACCGCGGCGCACGCCCAACGCAGCCGCAGCGACGCTCAACATGATCAGGGCCCGAACGGTTGGCAAAGTAAAGCCTGCCAGCCAGGCGTAGACAAAACCGGCCAAAAGGCCCGACAGCAGGGCCAGTCTTCGCCGATCCAGGGAAGCATGGAGCAGCAGGAGTGGGCTAAGCAGCCAGCCGCCGATCAAACCGGCCAAGGCCGCAACCATGCCAATATGAAGACCTGAAATGGCCAGTAGGTGGGCCGTTCCGGTCCGCTGCAGCAGTTCGCGTAAATCGGATTCGAGCGCCGTCCTGTCCGCCAGCGCAAGGGCCCGCATCAATGCGGCATGGTTCAAGTCTATGGTCTCTGACTGTAAACGCTCAGCCAGATACTGACGATGGCGATCGATCACACTCAGCCAGCCGCCTACCCCAATTCGCGTTGCCTCTCCCTGGACAATGGCGGTCGCTCCGATGCCGTTGGCTAGCCAGTGACGCTGCAAGTCGAAGCCTCCTGGATTAAGCCGGCCTGTTGGCGGATCAAGCCTCAGACGCATCTCCCAACGCTCGCCCGGACGAAGATACTCAAGCGGGCGGAACCAGTTGACCTGAATCCGATCCGGCAGCCCGTCGTCCTTCCGCCGATCAGGCGCGAGCACAAATCGCAGACGCTCCCCATCTCGCTCCGGGAGCCCGATAACCGTGCCGGTCACCGTGAGAGTCTCCCCAGTCCGGTTTTCGGGCCAGGACTGATTGAGCTGGAGCTGGGCGTGCACCATAAACCAGCACAACCCCAGCACCAAGGCGGATAAAAATCGCGCTTTCGGGACGAAACTGGCCGCCAGACCAGCACTAACCGCCAAAGCCAGAATCCAGCCCAAGCCCGGCAGTGCCGGCAATGCCACTCCGAACACAGCACCAATGGCCGCCGCCAGCGCTAAGCGCCAGTTGACCACGGTCTGCCTCTCCAAGCTAGGGCAAGGGGCGCAGACCGCCGCCGGTCATCTCAAGCATTCGGTCCATGCGCCGCGCAAGCTTCAGATCGTGGGTCACCAGCACGATGCTGGTTTGCATCTCGCGGTTCAGCTCCAGCATCAAGTCATGGATTTGATCCGCATTGGCTTCATCAAGATTGCCGGTCGGTTCATCGCCGAGCACGCAGGCCGGCCGGTTAATCAAAGCTCTTGCGACGGCAGCGCGCTGGCGCTCACCACCGGACAATTCGCCCGGCTTGTGATGCAGGCGCTGCCCTAGACCGACCCTCTCAAGCAACTGTGCGGCCAGATCACTGGCCTTGGGCGCTTTCTCCCCTCGAATCAACAGCGGCATGGCAACGTTCTCAAGCGCGCTGAATTCAGCCAGAAGATGGTGAAACTGGTAGATAAAGCCCAGCGAGTGATTGCGGATCATCGCGCGCTGGTGCTCATCAGCCCTGGCCATGTCATGCCCTGCGATCCACACACTGCCAGATGTGGGTTGGTCCAGCCCCCCAAGCAAGTGGAGCAAGGTGCTCTTGCCCACACCGGACGCGCCAACAATCGCCAGCCGCTCGCCCGGAGCTACATCGAAATCAACACCGGTGAGGACACGAACCTCGGCTGGGCCTTCAGAGAACGTTTTGACCAGCTTCCTGCAGCTGATCACACTGCCTTGGTCACTCATAGCGCAACGCCTCAACGGCCTGAGTACGAGCCGCCCGCCAGGCGGGGTAAATGGTCGACAACAAGGACAAGACCAGCGCCAGACCGCTGAAACGAAGCACGTCACCGACGCGCAATTCCGACGGCAGATCGCTGATGTAATACACCTCGGCCGACAGAAACTCGATACTCATCAGGTTTTCAATCCCGGCGACGACCGTCTCGACATTCAGCGCAAGCGCGATCCCGGCTACCACGCCGATCAGAGTCCCGATCACGCCGATCAATGACCCCTGGATCATGAAAATCGCCATGATCTTGCGCGGCGTCAGGCCCATGGTCTTGAGGATGGCAATGTCGGCCTGCTTGTCGGTCACCACCATGACCAGAGTCGAAATGATATTGAACGCTGCCACCGCAATGATTAGAGATAGGATGATGAACATCACGGTTTTCTCTGTCTGCACGGCGCGAAAGAAATTGGCATGTTGCTGGGTCCAGTCCCGCACCTGGTAAAGCCCCGGAAGTTGTGCGCTTAAGTCTCGGGCAATCGGGCGTGCACGCATCATGTCGTCAAGCTTGAGTCTCACGCCACTGATGTCGTCGCCAAGTCGAAAAAGCCGCTGCGCATCTTCATAGTGAATCAACGCCAGGGCCGTGTCGTACTCGTGCACCCCTGCCTCGAACAGGCCGCTGACCACAAAACGCCGAACCTGGGGAATCACTCCGCCCGGTGTCGCCCGTATCTCAGGCGCGAAGATCGTCACTGAGTCACCGAGCCCAACCCCGAGACGGCTGGCCAGACCCACGCCTAATACCACCTGCCACGC
Organism: Wenzhouxiangella sp.; assembly: GCA_036351735.1. Taxonomy (GTDB): domain Bacteria; phylum Pseudomonadota; class Gammaproteobacteria; order Xanthomonadales; family Wenzhouxiangellaceae; genus Wenzhouxiangella. The sequence goes on from JAZBPR010000217.1 coordinate 16,478, forward strand.
CCCAGGCTCCAGCGATGCAAGACTCCCCGTACGCATCATCGACAGAATGTCAGACACGTCGGGTTCCGAGACCGGGTCAATGCCACGAATCAACGCTCCAGCTGTTCGTCGAGCCCTGAGCATGGTTTCCTGCTCGACGTAGGGTGCGGCGCCGATGATGTTCGGCTGGGCTCTTGCGAGGTCAACGACCTCACGCCAGTCGGGAAAACGACCGTCATAACCCTGCACCGTGGCATGCGAAACCATGCCCAGAATCCGCTCCCGCAATTCGCGCTCAAAGCCGTTCATGACACTGAGGACAGTAATCAAGGTCATGACCCCCAGAGCAATGCCAGCCATGGAAATCAGCGAAATGAAGGAAATGAAGTGGTTTCTGCGCTTGGCGCGCAGATAGCGAAGACCCACAAACAGCGATAAGGGTTGATACATGAAGCGCAATCAGTCCTGAACATGGGGCCGGCGCAAGTCGGTCAAGACCGAACTGAGCTCCTCCGGCAAAGGTGCATTAAAGATCAGTTCTTCCGACCAAGGCACGCGCAGAAAGTGCGCATGCAGAAACAACCGCTTCAGACCGGTCGGCGCCGCCCCGGAATTGTAGCGGTCATCTCCGGCCAGCGGATGCCCGATCGCCGCTGCGTGGGCGCGGATCTGGTGAGTACGACCGGTTTCGATTTCAATCTCAACATAGGTATACCCACCCAGTCGCTCAAGCACACGGAAGTGCGAGCAGGCCGTCAGACCGTCGTCGGCCGCGATCACCCGATGCTGGCCACTCTGGTCGCGAATCTTCTTGAGCGGACGATCAACGGTCAGATGGTCTTCTCTGACTTCTCCGCTGAGCAGGGCCAAATAGCGCTTTTCCATCCGGCGCTCCGAAAACAGTCGCTGGAGTCGCACCAGAGCCTGATGATTGCAGGCGAGCATCCATAACCCGCTGGTTGCGCGGTCAAGACGATGAACCGGACGGATATCCTCCGACCATGTGCTCAGGACGTCCATCAAGCCGAACTTCAAACCGGATCCGCCATGAACCGCGAGTCCAGACGGCTTATCAATGATAATAAAATCATCATTTTGAGAGATTATTCTTGACTCGATATCAGCCACAAGGCCAGAGGGAACACGGCCAGGCTGCGAAGTGTCAGTGGTCACCGGCGGAATCCGAACATCGTCCCCGGCCCTAAGCTTTTTCATGGGTTTGCAGCGCCCACCGTTGACCCTGACTTGCCCGGTTCGCACAAGACGATAAACAAGACTCCTCGGGACACCCGGCAACTGTCCGACCAAGAAATTATCCAGCCTCTGGCCATCCCGGTCGGCAGAAACGCTGACATGCCGAACCTGATGACCGCGCTCTTTCGGGCTCATAAGTACCGGAACTCAAAGATGAAAGGCATTGCCGTGGATTTCTCCGGGCCAGATTAGGTGGTAACATAGCAGGGTTGAGAAGACGTGTTGTGCGCTCCTGTTTTTGAGGGCACCGGAGACCTCCTTAGGGTCTACCCCGCGCAAGCTCTAGTGAATTGCGCACCTCTTCCAGCAAGTGATTTGGTCGTGCCGTCGTCGAACGCGGCCCGGCAGCGCTTCAAATCAACGAAGCGCGAACGTGATATGCGAGGCTGGCACACGTGCCGCCATAACCAAGAACATTAAGCTGTTCCCGGCCGATTGGAGAAACTACCCATCGGGTCGGGATTGGTGAAAAAGACACCTGGACGTCGCGATGAGAATCAAAGCTGTTCGTCGACGATGTGGTTTGCGAGGCGAAGCCAGACGGGCTGATCGCCCTAACAGCAAGACGGTGATCTGATCGGGCTTTTCCAGCTCTGTCCGACCACCAGACTCGCGTTTGAGAACGGCGCCAAGCTGAAGGCGTCCTCTTCGCGCACAGCCAGAGTCTCCATCACCGGTTCCTGACCTGCAAGATCGGCTGGAACGGCGAAGGAACAAAACAATGAAAAGAATGCTGATTAACGCAACTCAACCCGAAGAGTTGCGCGTAGCCATCGCCGATGGTCAGGCCTTGCTCGACCTGGACATCGAAGTCCCCGCTCAAGAGCAGAAAAAATCGAACATCTACAAAGGCCGCATCACCCGGGTCGAGCCGAGTCTGGATGCCTGCTTTGTCGAGTTCGGATCGGAACGCCACGGCTTTCTATCCATGAAAGAAATTGCCCGCGAGTATTTTTCGGAGGCCGCACAGAAGTCGCTGGATGAAGGCAATCGAGTCGACATCAAAGACGCGGTCCGCGCCGGGCAGGAAGTCATCGTCCAGGTCGATAAAGAAGAACGCGGCACCAAGGGCGCTGCCTTGACAACGTTCATCAGTCTGGCGGGGCGCTACATGGTCCTCATGCCGAATAATCCGCGTGCAGGCGGCGTATCGCGGCAGATCTCCCGGGATGAACGCAAGGAAATTCTCGACACATTGAAGCAAGTCGAGATTCCCGAGGGCATGGGCCTGATCGTCCGGACCGCGGGCGTGGGTCGCGAGCAGCAGGAATTGCAGTGGGACCTCGACTACCTGCTGCAGCTGTGGACTGCGATTCAGGCGGCAGCGAAAACACGTCCCGCCCCCTTCCTGATTTACCAGGAAAGCAATTTGATCATTCGCGCGCTGCGGGATTACCTGCGCGAGGATATCGGCGAGATATTGATTGACGAAGACCGGGTTTTTGAAGATGCCCGGGAATTCATGCAGCAGGTCATGCCGCACAACCTACGAAAACTCAAGGCCTACAAGGACGAAACGCCTTTATTTTCGCGATACCAGATCGAAAGTCAGATTGAATCGGCCTTCTCCCGCGAGGTTCGCCTTCCTTCCGGCGGGGCGCTGGTGATCGACCACACAGAAGCACTGCTATCGATCGATATCAACTCGGCCCGAGCGACCAAGGGCTCGGATATCGAGGAAACCGCGCTACAGACCAACCTGGAGGCAGCCGACGAAATAGGCCGCCAACTCCGCATTCGTGATCTGGGCGGACTGATCGTGATCGACTTTATCGACATGCTTAGCAAGGACGCACAGCGCGAGGTCGAGAACCGGCTACGCGAAGCCATGCGCATGGACAAGGCCCGAGTTCAGATTGGCCGCATTTCGCGTTTTGGACTACTCGAAATGTCCCGGCAACGGCTTAGACCTTCACTGGGTGAGTCCAGCCACATCACCTGCCCTCGCTGCGATGGTTACGGGTCTATCCGCTCGGTGGAGTCGCTCGCCCTGGCGATCCTCCGGTTAGCCGAAGAAGAAGCCATGAAGGATCACACCTCGCGGGTGATCGTTCAGGCACCCATTCAGGTTGCCAATTTCCTGCTTAACGAAAAGCGGGATGTCATGGCGGACCTGGAGCGCCGTAACAAACTGCCGGTCACAATTGTCGCGAATCGGTGGATGGAGACTCCCCGCTTCGAGATTCAGCGCCTGCGTGGCAACGAAAGTGTTGATGAACCCAGCTATTCGATTCCAAAGGGCAGCGAATCAGAGACCATTACGGCAGCAAGCCAGGAGACCAAGACGGCAGCAGCTCCAGAGGCCGCCGTCAGCGGAGTACGCCCCGCGACGCCCGCACCGGAGAGGACGCAAAAGCCTGGCGGCCTCGCAACTTTCTGGAAGACGCTGATGACCAGACTCGCCGAAATGTTCGGCGGCGGCGAGGGCAAGGAAAAGCCGAGAACCCAGCGTCGTGGCAGCGGCCGGCAGAGTCAGCCTCAAGCCAAGAGTCGGTCGCGCAATCGCTCGGGCAGCGGCAATCACGCGGACAGCCCTCAGAAGTCTGGTGGAGCCTCGGACCATCAATCCGGCGCAACCGGCAACCGAAAGAAACGCAAGAAGAAAAAGACCGGCGGCCAAAAAGGCGGCGCGAGCGCAAACAGCGCTCAGCCTGTAGACCAGTCGCAAACTGAAGAATCAGGCAATCCGGAACAACCACGCAAGAAGCGCCGCCGGCGCGGCGGAAAGAAGCGTCGCAGCAAGAAAGAAAATGCGCCGGCCCAGAACGAACAACCGCGGACTGACACTCCGGAGAACGTTTCAGATCCAGTGCACTCTGCCCCTAACAGGCCAGACGAGCAGACGGACAAACCTGCATCTGCAGAGCCAAGAGAGATGAAGCCGCAGCCACGCCGGCTGAGCCATGATGATGGCAAGCCCACGAGTTCTCAGGAAAGCTCAGCGGATGGATCTCGGGCCGACGACAAGGCTCGGAGCGAGGCCGGCGCGACATCAGGCGCAAAAGAGCAGCCCGCCGGTCCACGCGCCCGGGATAGTGATGCTCCGAAAGCATCCGATATTGAAAGCGCCAAACCAGCACCCGTTCAAGGCGAGGATGGGATTTATCGGCTTCCCAGCGAAAACAAGGACGACAAATCGGGCAACTGAGAAACCCGAAATGTCCTGTCTGCCAGATCCTGACGCCGGACTATCGGCGTCAGGGTTCTGGACTGTATACCCCGTAACGCAAGGCCAAATGCAGCAGGTCGACCTCATTGCGGACGCCCACCTTGTCATAGATTCGGTATTTGTGGGTGGCGACCGTTTTTGGGCTCAGCTTCAGCAGGTGACCGATGTCGTTTGCATTTCGACCCCTGATGAGCATCATTGTGACTTCCATCTCACGACTTGTCAGATCCTGAAACGGTGACGAAGGCGTCCCCGGCAGCAGCGATAAAGCCAGTTTTTGTGCGATTTCCGACCCGATATAGCGTTCGCCGCGGTGGACGGCACGGATCGCTGAAAGCAACTCCGCAGCGCTCGCCCCTTTAGTGATATAGCCACTGGCACCCACGTCGAGCAGGCGTGCCGGGAGCGGAGGCTCAGAGTGTGCGGTCAGCACAATGACCTTGATTTTCGGCTGGGTTTTGAGAATGCGCTCAGTAGACTCAAGCCCAGACAAGCCCGGTAGACCAACGTCCATCAAGATGACGTCCGGTTCAAGTTGTCGCGCCAGGCGGATGGCCTCTTCACCGCTTGCTATTTCTGCGACAACGTCGATATCTGCAATTGGCGCCAGAATATTGGCGATTCCAGTACGAAACAACTCATGATCTTCAACGATCATCAACTTGATCATCGACAACCCTATCTGCGTATGCCCGTCGACTAAATTACCGTAAATTCATCAGCCTGAAAAGCCATTTTGCGAAGACTTCTGCCCGGTTATGGGCGTTGACCGTGACCAGTCAGTCGATACGCTAGACTTCGCGGGTTTATTTCGAGGAGCAACTCCATGAACAAGCTAGGCAACGTGCACAGTCTCGTTCTATTGCTGTGTGTTTTAGTCGCCGGGAACGGACTGGCGCAAGTTGAAGTGCATCGCACCGAATATCAGCCAGTCAGAATTCAAACCGTGGCCGAGAATCTTGCGCACCCCTGGTCGATCGACTTCCTGCCCGACGGACGGATGCTTGTCACCGAACGGACCGGTCAACTCAACCTGATTGACTCTGACGGCTCTATCACCGTGATCGACGGCACGCCAGAGGTTGCGGCACAACGTCAGGGCGGTTTGCTTGAAGTCCTTGTCCACCCAAACTTTGAAGACAATGGCTGGGTCTATCTGACTTATGCCAAGGCCGACGCATCCGGCATGACAGCAACAGCTCTGGCTCGGGGACGACTGGACGGAGACCGTCTTGTTGACGTTCAAGACATCTATGTGCAGGAGCGTTTTTCTGACCCAGGCCGTCATTACGGTTCCAAGCTGGCATGGCTGCCCGACGGCACACTGCTGATGAGCATTGGTGATCGGGGTAGTGAGCCGCCTCGCGCCCAGGCGATGAACGATAGTGCGGGGAAGCTGTTGCGACTGACCGAAGATGGGAGCGTTCCGCCCGATAACCCCTTCGTTGGCCGCGATGACGTGCTGCCTGAAATCTTCACCCTGGGCAACCGCAATATCCAGGGCTTGATGGTCCACCCTGAAACCGGCCAAATCTGGTCCAGCGAACATGGTCCGCGCGGAGGAGATGAACTGAACCTGATGACGGCAGGAGCCAATTATGGTTGGCCCGTCGTCAGCCGGGGCCGGGACTACCGGACCGAGGAGCAATTCGGTGACAGCGTGCGCTCGCATCCGGACATGGTTGAACCGGTCATTGACTGGACGCCAAGCCTCGCAGCCTCCGGACTGGCCGTACTGGTCGACGATCATTTTCCAGCCTGGCAAGGGAACTTCCTCGCCGGCGGCTTGCGAACCGAGCAGATTCGACGCGTGGTCTTTGAGAATGGCGAGCCCGTTTACCAGGAGGAGCTGCTGCGCGGCAAGATGGGCCGGGTTCGCGACATCAGGGTAGGCCCGGACGGCAACATCTATGTGGCAACCGATTCGCCCAGCGGAGCCGTTTACCGGATTTCTCCAGCCGGTTAAATGCAGGCAAGCGCTACCCAATCGGTGCCTGTCGTTGTCTTGACCGGAGGCATTGCCTCCGGCAAGACCTCGGTGTCTGATCAATTGGCAGAACTCGGTACTCCAGTCATCGACACCGATCGAATTGCCAGAGACGTCGTTGCCCCGGGAACCGAAGGCCTAAAGGCGCTGATTCAGGCGTTCGGAACCGGCATCCAGATGGCCGATGGCGCTCTGGATCGAAAGGCGCTTGGCCGTCTTGTTTTTGCGGATGACGCTGCTAGAAGACGGCTGGAGGCCATCCTCCACCCCCTGATAGAACGCAACACACGTCAGCAGATCAACTCCCTGGACAGCGTTCCTTACTGCCTGGTGGTTGTCCCACTGCTTGTTGAGACCGGTCTTTTCCCCGACGCAGACCTCGTCGTGACAGTCGATGTTCCGGAAGAAACACAACGCCAACGGCTCAAGTCCCGCGATGGGTTGTCAGACGAAACGATCAGCCAGATGCTGAAAGCCCAGGCCAGTCGGGATCAACGACTGGCCCGGGCAGATATCGTTCTCACCAATACCGGTTCACAACAGGAACTCAGGCGCAAAACCGCGCGCCTTCACGAAGATCTGATCCACCATTTTCGAACAAAGGCCAGGCCAGACTAGTCCTCCTCCTCGTCGGACGAGCGATGCGCTTCAACCAGCTGCTTCTGGATGTCACCCGGCACAGCTTCGTAGTGCGAGAACGACATGGTGTAGCGTCCCTGCCCCCCCGTCAGGCTCTTCAGTTCCGTTGGAAAATCGCTAAGGACCGACAAGGGAACCGCCGCCTTGATCGTGGTGGTCGTACCGCTGTGGCTGTCCGTGCCCTGAATTCTGGCCCGCTTGGAGGCTAGTGCACCCGTCACGTCTCCCATGACCGCATCCGGCACCGTGACCTCCAGTTCAACAATGGGCTCCAGAATCTGCGGACCGGCGTTGGCGATGGCATCCAGGAAGGCTTTCCGCCCAGCGACCACAAAGGCGATTTCCTTAGAGTCCACCGCGTGGAACTTGCCGTCATAGACCGCGACCTCAACATCCTGTAGCGGGAAACCAGCGATCGCTCCCTCGTCCAGAACCTGGCGGACCCCTTTTTCCACCGCCGGAATCAGGCTGGTCGGAATTGCCCCACCCACAACCTCACTGCGGAAATCGAAACCTTCACCACGCCCTTTGGGTGCGATCCGCAAGAACACCTCACCGAACTGCCCCGCGCCGCCGGTCTGTTTCTTATGGCGGTGGTGGCCCTCGGCAGGACGGGTAATGGTTTCACGATAGGCGATTTTGGGTGGACGGGTTTCCACCTCAACGCCGTAGCGCGTTTCCAGGCGCTCCAGCATCACCCGAAGATGCATTTCGCCCAAACCACGAACCACCGTTTCATTGAGCTCCTGGTTATGGTCGATGATGAAGCATGGATCCTCCTCACTGAGCCGCTCGAGAGATGCGGCTAGCTTCTGCTCCTGTCCACGGGTCTTGGCGGAAACCGCCACCCCGAACATGGGCTGCGGAAAGTCGACTGGCTTGAGGAAGTAATGATCTTCGTCGTGCGAGTCGTGCAGGATCGCGTCGTAGCTGATGTCATCCACCTTGGCCACGGCACATAGATCGCCCGGGATGGCCACATCGATTTCCCGATGCTCCTTGCCGTGCATCCGATACAGATGCGACACCTTGAAGGGTTTGCGGGCGTCGCCGATCAACAACTGTGTGTCTGGCCGGATGGTGCCCTGATAAACACGGAAAATGCCCAGCTTTCCTGCATAAGGGTCGTTGGCAATCTTGAAAACATGCGCCAGCACGTGGGCGTCCGGATCCGGCGATGCAGTCACACGCTCCCGTTCGGGTCCCTTGCGGAACGGCGGCGGATTGCCCTCTGATGGATTAGGCAGCAAGCGCTGGGCGAGTTTGAGAAAGTGCTCACAACCCGCCCCGGTCACCGCAGAGGTAAAACAAATCGGCACCAGGTGTCCCTGGCGGAGTGCAACCTCGAAGGCATCATGCAGCTTCTCAGGACTGATTTCGGCGCCCTCCAAGTACGCGGCCATCAGATCCTCGTCGACCTCGACGACCTGATCGACGATCTCGGTATGCGCATCGGCCACCGAAAGAATATCGGTTTCTCCTTCGGTTCGATAAAAGCAATCCCGGACGGTCGTGAAGTTTTCCGCCGGTAAATTGATGGGCAAACACTGCGCTCCAAACTCTTCGCGAATCTGTTCGATCAGCTCCGGCAGGTCCACATCATCGGCGTCAATTCGATTGATGACAATCATGCGACCCAACTTGCGCTGCTTGGCTCGGCGCATCATGCTGCGGGTGGACATCTCGATACCGGCGTTAGCGTTGATGACGATCACCGCGGTTTCGACAGCGCTCATCGCAGAGAGGGCCTGCCCGCGAAAATCCGGATCGCCCGGAGTGTCAATGACGTTGAGGAGCGCATCCTGGTAGGGAATCGTCACCAGCCCGGAAACCAGCGAATACTGGTATTTCCGTTCCAGGGGGTCATAGTCGGTGGTCATCGTGCCTCGTTCCAGGCTCCCGACTTCACCCAGCATGCCGGCTTTCACCATCAGCATGTCCAGCAAAGTGGTCTTGCCCGCGCCAGCGTGTCCAAATAGCGCGAGGTTTCTGATCTGTTCTGTCGTGTGGGCGGCCATGATTGCTCCGTTGTTGAAATTACTTTCTCTTAAAGAAACTCCCTCCAGCCCCCAAGCGACGGTTCAGCCGGAATTCAGGCAACCCGGTCTACCGTAAAGCTGACGCTGGACCTATCACTACCCAAGCTTAACGAATCCGGCGCACTTGGATTGAACTTTTATGACGACCTTTCAGGTTCGACAAAGGAGACCAAAATGATCACCAGAACCTTAGCGCTTAGCCTGCTTCTCCTTGCCGCCAGTCTTGCCCAGGCCAGCGGCACCCACTTCCAGACGGTTCCCGTGGTTGACGTCGAACCGATTTACAGCGTGAGCCGAACACCGGTTGATCGCACTGTGTGTTGGGAAGAGACCTATTACGAACGCACCCATCGATCACGGAGTTCAACCACACCCACATTGGTCGGTGCCATTATCGGTGGGGTGATCGGCAATCAGTTCGGGGGTGGTAGCGGCAAGAAAGCAGCAACGGTCGCCGGCGCGGCTCTGGGTGGCTCCATTGGCCGCGATGCCGCCCGGGACAATCGCCGGGATCGTTACCAACCCGTGACCGAAGAACGCTGCTCGATCCAGAGGGAATTTGAAGAGCGCAATGTGATCAGCGGCTATCGCGTCTCTTATCTCTATCAGGGCGATGTTCATCAAACAACGCTACGCGATCACCCCGGAGACCAGATGCGGGTTCGAATCAGCGTGACACCAGTACCCTGATTGAAACTGGATTCGTTAAAAATAATACGCCCCGGCGATCCGGGGCGTTTTCTTTTGGATAAGGGGCTATATGGCTAGTGCAGACGATTCACTGCATGCGCCCTAAGCTGATCCAGGCTCACATAGCTCAATGCCGCCTCGTGTGTTGCCTCAAGCACAACACGCGGCGCACAACCGGCCTGAAATGCCTCACGCCACCGTGCGGCGCACAGGCACCACTGATCTCCGGGCTTAAGACCGGGAAATCCGAATTCCGGGCGGGGTGTCGACAAGTCATTACCGCGGCTGGCGCTGAATTCCAGAAACTCCCCTGTCATCACGGCACACACGGTGTGGCTGCCGGCATCCGATACCCCGGTATTGCAGCAGCCATCACGATAAAAGCCAGTTACAGGATCTCGACCGCACTCAACCAAGGTGTCTCCGAGGACGTTGACGCTGGGGGCTTGCTCTGCTCTTTTCACGCTGTTCAATCCAGTCGGTAGTCCAGTTGGTAAGGGGGTGGATCTCCACCGTCACCTTTCAGGTAATGATCCATCCAGCGCATGAGGCGCAGACTATAGTCCCATCTGGATGCCGCACGCCGATTGCCGTGCCCTTCGCCTCGGTACAACACCAGCCGCACCGGCGGCGGATCCTCCTGAAGAACCAGGAAACGATACAGAATCCGAGACTGGGTAGGATCAACCCTCGGATCCGCATCGCCGTGAAGAATCAGGATCGGTGTATTGGCCTGACTGGCGTAATAGATCGGGCTGGCCTTGCGGTAAAGATCCCAGTCCTCCCATGGCCAGGTCCGATAGTGAAGAAGGTACAACTCCTGCGGGATGTCCGAGGTGCCCAGCATGGCAATCTTGTCCGACAGCCCCACGTTCATGACGGAAGCGGCGAATCGGTCGGTGTAGTAGGTCGCCGCCCAGGCAGACGCATATCCGCCATAGGAACCACCGGTAATACCCACCCGGTCTTTATCCACAAGACCACGCTCGATCAGATAGTCGACACCGTCCACGATGTCACTGAACTCTTCCTTGGCCGGTCGGCCTTGAGACGTCAGCGCAAACTCCACACCGCGGCCCGTGCTACCGCGGTAGTTCGGGTAAAACATGAAGTAACCTTCGGCCGCGGCATGGTGCGCCGGCAGGTTGTAAGACGTCAACCAGCCGTTCGAGTAATGGGCCTCGGGCCCACCGTGCGCCGCGACAATGAGGGGGTACCGACGACCTTCACGATAGTCCAGCGGCCAGATCAGCAAGCCTTCAATTTCCAGCCCATCGGCCGCCGGGTAGCGAACCACCGTCTGCTCGCCAAGCTTCACCTCATCCAGCCAGTCGTTGCTGAAACTCAAGCGCGTCAGCGCATCGCCATTGATGTCGGCCACGAACAGCTCGGCAGGATGTCCAGAAGTGTGGGCCCGCAGCGCCATACGACCGGAAGACGTTGCCGACAGATCATTGAAAATCAGCCCTTCCGCCGCCACCAAGGTAGCCTCATCACGCCCGTCCGGCGAGATACCGCCCACGCGCGACTCCACGCCCTCGTAGCTGATGAACAGAACCTGATCTGGACTCGCCCAGTCCACGTACCAGACATGACCGAGCAGGTCCGGCAACAGGTTCTTGAACTCCCCGCCATCGCGACCGGCGACCATCAAGCGGCCTTCGCGTGTGTCGCGCTGCACATCGGTCGCGATAAAGGCGAAATACTGACCGTCTGGGCTCCATGCACTGCGTCCAAGCTTGCCCGGGTTCTCGATCCGCCCAATTTCATCGCCGTCGGGAGTGATCATCCGGATGCGCTGAAACATCAGGGTGTCATCAACCAGCTGCCGTGGCGTCACCACCACCGCCAGCCGGCTGCCGTCCGGCGACCACTGAACCCTTTGCACGGATCCATCCAGATCAATCTGCTCCATGGACTCGCCCTGCAGATCCCCAATCCAGAGTCTGCGCGGTCTCCAGTCTTCTTCAAATATGATCTGGTCAAAGCCCTTGTCGCGCAGATCCTGAAGCGAGGCATCAAGCGGCTCGGTGGACACCACAGCCACTTGCTGCCCATCGGGGGAAAGGCTGTAGTTGGCAACGCCGGTTCCCACCGACAGCAGCCGCTGCGCCTCGCCGCCGCCAACCGCGATCTGGTAAAGCGCCGAGTGCTCATCATCGCCGCGTCGGGCAACGAAGGTGATCGCTGAACCGTCCGGCAGCCAGCCCAGTTGGCCGATATTGACCTCGCCGCCAATGAACGCGCGATTATTTCCTTGCGCGTCCGCAACGTGGAGCTCAGACCAGGCCGGCCCGTCCTCGTCCACACCAGGGCGGCGCGGCACAGACTTTGTGTACGCTATTGAGCCGCCGTCGGGGCTGATTGCGATCTGACCCACTTGCTCGAGTCTGGCAATCTGCTCGAGGCTCATTCCGGCATCGGCGATCGCCAGCACAGGCATCGCCAGACCGAACAGCACGGCGATCAAACTTCTCTTCTCCACCCTCATCAAGACACTCTCCTCCAGAAACATTGAAAACCCTTACACGTATAACTCGCCAACCTTAGCAGATCACTTCAGCATCTTGCCCGGATTCATGATGCCGTCGGGGTCAAAGACTTTTTTCAATTGCCGCAGCGTTTCGATCTCGATCTCCGAGCGGCAGAATTGCAGATAGTCACGCTTGAGCAAGCCGACGCCGTGTTCAGCTGAAATGCTTCCGCCATGCTGTTGAACCAGTTGAAAGACGGCCGGACTCAAGCGTTCTCCAGCCTGCCGGAACTCATCAATCGCCATACCTTCAGGGCGAAGGACATTCATGTGCAGATTGCCGTCTCCGATATGGCCGAACCACAGCACCTCAAACGAGGGATAGCGCTCCTTGACCAGCCGGTCCAAAGCTTCCAGAAAAACCGGCGCTCGGGAAATCCGCACCGACAAGTCGTTCTTGTAGGGGGTGCGCGGCGTAATGGCTTCGCTGATGTCCTCTCTCCAGCGCCAAAGCTCAGCGGCTTGCGCGTCTGACTGGCTGAGTACGCCATCACTGACTTGGCCCGCTTCGACCAGATCCTCGAAGATCTTCAGTGCCGCCTCTTCCTGGACTCCGTCTGGATTATCAAATTCAACCACCCCAAAGTAAGGGGCGTCGTCGGTTAACGGAAAAGACAAACCGGTATGTGAGGCCACCTCTGCGACACACCGACGGTCAAACAACTCAAAGGCCGACAACTTCAAAGCGCTACGCAAGGCGGCAAAGGCTGGCATGACCGCCTCGATGCTGGTAAACGCAACCAGCAGGACTGACTGCGCCTCTGGCAACTCGGTCAAGCCCAATATCGCCTCCGTGATGATACCGAAGACCCCTTCCCCTCCGATCATCACCTGCGTCAGGTCCGGCCCCGCGTTGTTCTTGATCAAGCCCCGGTTCAAACGAAGCACTTCACCGCGGCCATCAACCACCTCCAAGCCACGTACCCACTGCCGGGTCATGCCGTAGCGGAGAACCCGGATCCCGCCGGCATTGGTCGCGATACTGCCTCCGACCTGGCTGGAGCCTGATGCCGACCAGTCCACCGGGTAGAAAAGCCCGGCCTCTTTTGCGATCCGCTGCACCTCACCGACACTCAGTCCGGCCTGTACCGTGATACTCGGTTCCACGACATCAAGGTCAAGCACCCGACGCATCTTGTCCAAGGCGACCACGACCTCCCCATCCCTGGCCACAGCCCCGCCGGAAAGCCCCGTTCGGCCACCGCTAGGCACCAGACGCGCGCCGCTGCTGCGCGCCCAGCGCACCAGCGCCACAACATCTTCGGTAGACCGAGGGAAAACAACCCGCTCCGGTGCAGGAGTCCAGAAGCGGGTCCAGTCCTGCCCGTAGAAGCTCAGGCTCTCCGCATCACTCAAGGTTTCGATATCGGGGAATACGCTCATTGTTTCGAAAGCTGCTTTCGTGATCCTGCATAATCGGCAGGGACACAGGATTTCCTATCCCCTGACCCTACAGGACGCATTGATGACGACCAGACATCATTCGCTGGCCAAGAACAAGATCAAGTTTCTCATGCTCGAAGGCATTCATGCGCGAGGACTGGATGAACTTCGCCGGCAAGGCTACAACTCGATCGACGCTCAGCCCAAGACACCGCCGCCCGAGACGCTGATGGAGATGATCGGTGACGTCCATTTCCTCGGTATCCGCTCCAGAACCAAGGTCACCAGCGATATTCTCGACCGCGCGAGCAAGCTCACGGCGATTGGCTGTTTCTGCATAGGAACCGATCAGGTCGATCTGGAGGCGGCCCGGAAGCGTGGAATACCGGTATTCAACGCGCCCTATGCCAACACCCGCTCGGTGGCCGAACTGGTTCTGGCTGAAATCATCATGCTGATGCGTGGCATCCCCGCGCGCAACGCCGCAGCGCACCGCGGTGAATGGATGAAAAGCGCGCGCGGCTCGCATGAGGTGCGCGGCAAAACCCTCGCGATCATCGGTTACGGGCACATCGGCTCCCAGCTGGGCATTCTGGCCGAAGGTCTGGGCCTGCGCGTTGTCTACCATGACATCGCGGCCAAACTGCCACTCGGCAATGCTGAATCCCTGCCGACGCTGCCCGAGGTGCTGGAGCGGGCCGATGTGGTCAGCGTCCACGTTCCCGACACTGAACTGACGCGCGACCTGATCGATGCCGAGGTTCTGGCCCAGATGAAGCCTGGGTCCTACCTGATCAACGCCGCCCGCGGCAAGATCGTCGATATTCCCGCCCTGGCCGAAGCATTGCGTACGGGACACCTGGCAGGCGCCGCGATTGATGTATTCCCGATCGAGCCCAAGGGCAACGACGAGGAATTCGTCTCCGAACTGCGCGGCATGGACAACGTGTTGCTGACACCGCACATCGGGGGCAGCACTGAGGAAGCCCAGGAAAACATTGCGCTGGACGTGGCGACCAAGCTGGCTCGCTATTCGGACAACGGCTCGACCATGGGTGCGGTGAACTTCCCCGAGGTCAGCCTGCCGGATCACGCCAGCGCCCGACGCATCATGCACATCCACCGTAACGAGCCCGGCGTTTTACAGGCGGTCAACAGCGTGATCTCCAAGGCTTCCATCAACATCGCCGCGCAATACCTGCAGACGCTGCCCGATGTCGGTTACGTGGTGATGGATCTGGAAACCGATGATGCCCCTGCACTGGTCAGGGAGCTTGATGAGATCCCGGCCACTATCCGGACCCGTTTTCTCTACTGACAGCTTTCTGAATCCACAAAGCAGCCGATCAATGAGCGATCCAATCACCCATCAAACCGTTTCCAAACGCTTCGAAATGCGCGTTGACGGCCACCTCTGCACCCTGGATTACTCAGAACGCCAGAATGGCGTGAGCTTCGACAGCGTGCAGGTGCCCAAAGCCGTCGGCGGGCGTGGTCTTGCCGGGAAGCTGACCCGCCACGCGCTGGACTGGGCGCGTTCCCAAGGGCTGAGCGTTCAACCCACCTGTCCTTACGTGGCCAGGTGGATTGACCGGCATCCGGATTACGCGGATCTGCTCCCCTGAGTAGCCGCATAGACGCGGTCCAGACCCCGTCTCAGCTTGTCGGCCAGTTCATCCACTTCGGCCTCGCTGATGATCAGCGGCGGGCAGACCGCAACGATATCGCCGGGCAAGGCCCTGACGACCAGCCCCTCCTCCAGGCAGGCAGCCGCAACCTTGAACGCCATCTTTTCCGCGGGAGGGAAAGACTGGCAGGACGTTTTGTCGGCCACCAACTCCAGACCGCCGATCAGTCCAATCCCCCGCTGATTGCCCACCAGCGGATGTTCACCTAGCGCTTGCAAAGCCTTCTGAAAGCGCGGCGCCATGGCGGCAGCGTGCGCCATCAGCCCCCTCTCTTCCATCAATTCCAGGTTACGGACCGCTACCGCGGCCGACACCGGATGTCCGGAATAAGTCAAACCATGCGCGAAAATTCCTACTTCGCCCGAGGCTTTTTCAATCGGCTCGTACATGAACGGCGGCACTGCAACCGCTGAGATCGGGAGGTAAGCCGACGACAGCGCCTTGGCCATGGTCATGGTTGCCGGACGCATATCGTAGGTCTGGCAACCAAAGGGCTGTCCGGTGCGGCCAAACGCGCAAACCACTTCGTCGTCGATCAGCAAAATCTCATGCTGTTCGAGAACGGGCTGAATTCGCTCGAAATACCCGGCTGGCGGGAGAATCACGCCACCGGCGCCCATCAAGGGTTCGGCAAACATCGCTGCAATGTTGTCGGCACCCTCGCGTGCGATCACTTCCTCCAGTTCCTGTCCCAACCGCTCGACGAAGTCGGCTTCGCTCTCTCCGGGTTTCCCCTG
The DNA here is from genome assembly GCA_036351735.1 of Wenzhouxiangella sp. Lineage (GTDB taxonomy): Bacteria > Pseudomonadota > Gammaproteobacteria > Xanthomonadales > Wenzhouxiangellaceae > Wenzhouxiangella. Next base: position 32,576 of record JAZBPR010000217.1, read on the forward strand.
ACGATAGAAATGCGGCGAAGTCAGATGAATGACGTCGTCCATCGCCAGCCCGAAATGCTTGTGGAAGGCCGGAAGCCCGGTCAGGGCTGCGGTCGCCACAGTCACACCGTGATAGGCGTTGCCGCGCGAGATTATCTTGCGTTTAGATGGCTTTCCAATCGCATGAAAATAGTAGCGGGCCAGCTTGACCTGGGCATCGTTGGCGTCAGAGCCTGAGCAGCCAAACAGAAAACGCGCCCCGTCAATCGGCACCCATTCGGCCAGCTTGGCCGCCAGGCGGATCGATGGCTCATTACTCTTGCCGGCAAACAATGGCCCATAACAGAAGGTTTCCATCTGCTCGGCCGCCGCACGCGCCAACTCCTTTTCACCGTAACCCAGCGCTGTGCACCAGAGCCCGGCCATTCCTTCCAGATAACGGTTGCCATGGTTGTCATAGACATACACCCCCTCGCCGCGGGACCAGATGGTCGGGTCACTCTTGGCGTGGGTGGCCAGGTCGGTGCAGGGGTGAAACAAATGGGCCAGGTCGAGCTGGCCAAGAGAATCGTTCACCGTTGATTACTCCGATATTCTCGTTTGAGGCTCTCATGGTAATGCCTTCTTTTCCGCAAATAGCGGCATTTTTTATGCACTTTCATAAAAGAGTTCGCTAATTAAGCCTGCTTTGATACAGGTCAATTACTTGCCTCGTCAACACCACTAGGATGCCCACATGAGATTGAGGGTGAAGCCACCCGTCAGGCTCATGCAGGGGCTGCAGGTCGGCTGCAGGCCAAGCGGGTAACCACTTTTGTTAAACATCAGGAGAACCTGAACCATGAAGTCCATTTTTTCCAAGACATTGCGCACCGTTGGTCGTATCGGCCTTCTCGTTGCGTTCGTAGCACCACTGACCGTCCTTGCTCAAGACGCTGAAACCGTCAAGGGCCGGGTCATGAACATCGCCAAGAAGACCTCAACCATCCAGCTCGACGTCAAGGGCCAGGATCCGGTGGTCGTCAAGTACGGCGATACCACGCAATTCATCGGTGCCGAAGGCATCGGCGACATCGGCGGCAACGAACTGCTGGAAGTCACCTTTGTCCCGGGTAGCGCAGCTGCCTCTATCGAGAAAGTTGTCTTCGGCCTGCCCGAAGGTGTTGAAATCGGTACCGACGAGCTGCTGGCTCTGATGACCGGCACCGCACCGTACACGCTGGTTGACGCACGCCCCGCGCGTCGTTTCCTGGCCGCCACCATCCCGACTTCCGTAAACGCCTATCCTGGCGACGGTGCTGAAGCCGTGCTGGGCGTTCTGCCGGAAGACAAATCAGCAATGGTGATCTTCTACTGCGGTGGCCCGACCTGTCCGTACACCGGACAGTCCATCGATATCGCGATGGAAGCTGGCTACACCAACGTCAAGGGCTACCAGGCCGGCGCACCGGCATGGAAGAAAAAGCAGCTGCCGATGCACACCGACCCCCAGTGGTTGGCAGAGCGTTTGAACCCGGGCCACGTTGTCATCGACGTTCGCGATCCGGCGACCGCCGCAGCAAACCACATCCCGACCGCAGTGGCCATGCAGGCTTCAGACTTCCAGGCAATGACCGAGACCTTCATCAATGAGCAGAAGGCCGCCATGCTGCCCGGCGTTGCTGACAAGAAAGCCCCGATCATCATGTACGCCAATACCCACGTTGATCCTGAATTGCTAACCGCATTCAATGAGGTTCGCAGCTGGGGTTACAGCGGCGTTAGCGTCATTCGTGACGGCTTCAATGGCTGGACGGCTGCCGGTCTGCCGACCGCAAGCGCCTCGCTGGCTGACACCATCGTCTATGAACGTCAACTGGCCCCGGGTGCCATCAAGCCTGCTGAATTTGCAGCCATGAGCTTCCCGAGCGACAGCGTTCAGATTCTGGACGTCCGTTCTGACAACGAAGCCGCTGCCGGCATGATCCCGGGTGCGGTCCACATCGGTCTGGACAATCTCGAAGCCGAAATGGGCCAACTCGACAAGAGCAAGCCCCTCGTGATTCATTGCTCCACCGGCGTTCGTGCTCAGATGGCTTACCTGATTCTGAAGGACGAAGGCTTTGACGTCAGCTTCCTGAACGAAACCGTCGAAGTCGACGCGGACGGTAACTACGCAATCCTGTAGCCGACCATCCAATCGACGGGGCCAAACGGCCCCGTCGAACTTTTTGACCATCAGTTTTTACCGAGAGCTCCCATGAAAAGACGCGAATTCATCCAGCTATCTGCCACCGCCGGTGTTGCGACGATGGCGCCGTTGACGCTGACCGGTTGCAAGGCTCGCCCACTGCCTGGTACCGGCGAGGTCGTAGAAACGCCTGTCCTTTGCAACGTCTGCTTCTGGCGCTGCGCCGGCAAGGTCGCGAAAGAAAACGGCCAACCCTGGAAAATTGAGGGCAATCCCGATGATCTGCACTCTAACGGACGCCTCTGCGTTCGCGGCGATGCCGGCATCGGCATGTACCAGGATCCGGACCGTCTCAAGCAGCCGATGTTGCGCGTTACCGAGAATGGCCAGCAACGCTTCAAGCCCGTCTCCTGGGATGAAGCGCTCGACTACATTGCCGAGAAAATGAACAAGATCAAGGAAGAACACGGCGAAGATCGTCTGGCCCTGTTCTCCCATGGTGCTGGCGGTAGCTTCTTCCGCCGCACATTGCGGGCCTTTGGCTCGCCGGCCTACACGGCCCCCTCTTTTGCCCAGTGCCGCGGACCGCGCGAGGTCGGCTTTGCACTGACCTACGGTGAAGGCGTCGGCTCACCCGACCGCACCGATATGGAAAATTCGCGCTGCATCGTGCTGATCGGTTCACATCTGGGTGAAAACCTGCATAACGGGCAGGTCCAGACCTGGATCGAAGCGCTGCGCAAAGGCGCAACCGTTATCACTGTAGATCCGAGATTCTCGGTGGCAGCCGGCAAATCCAAGCACTGGTTGCCGATCAAGCCGGGCACCGATATCGCGCTGATGCTGGCGTGGATGAATGTTCTGATCAACGAAAATCTGTATGACGCCGACTACATCGCTCGTTACGCATCAGGCTTCGATCAGCTGAGACAGCACGTTCAGCCCTACACCCCGGAGTGGGCCTACGGCGTCACCGGCATCCGCCCTGACGTCATCCGGACCACGGCCCGAGAAATGGCCATGGCCGCACCGGCCACGCTGATCCATCCGGGCCGGCACGTCACATGGTACGGCGATGACACCCAGCGCTCACGCGCTATCGCCATCCTCAGCGCGCTGCTGGGCGCGTGGGGACGCCCGGGCGGCTACTACTATCAGGAAAACGTCTCGATACCGAGCTTTCCTCTGCCTGAACCGCCCAAACCAAAAAGCAGCTACAAGGACGCGGTTCAAAGTGATTTCCCGCTTGCACCACAGGGCATCGCCCAGAAGTTCATCGACGCCTCCATTGGCGAAAACGCTTACTTCAAGGGCTGGTTTGTGTACAGCAGCAACCTGGGCCACACCGTCCCCGGGGTCAAGGAAAAACTGGCGCAGGCTTCGCAGGATCTCGACTTGTTTGTCGTGATCGACACGATGCCGTATGGCATTACCGGCTACGCCGACGTCATCTTGCCGGAATGCACCTATCTGGAGCGCCTGGACCCCATGCGGAACATGGCAGAACGCGAGCCGTCTCTTGCCGTATCGGTTCCAGCCTTCGAGCCCAAGTACGACTCCAAGCCCGGCTGGTGGATCTCCAAGCAGATCGCCGAACGCCTCGGCCTGGGCGCCTGGTTCCCGTGGGACGACTACAGCGAAGAACTGGACTGGCAACTGCGCCAGATCGGCAGCTCGTTCGAGGAAATGGCAAAGGTTGGCGTGAAGAAATTCCCGCGCCTGACGCCGAAGTACTTCGCTCCAGGCGAAAACCGGACTTTCCGGACAGGCACCGGCAAGATCGAGCTGTATTCGCAGATGCTGGCGGACTTCGGTCATGATCCGCTGCCCAAGTACACGCCACCGCCGGAAAAACCGGAAGGCAATTATCTGCACCTGAACTACGGCCGGGCACCCGCCCACACCTTCGGGCGGACCATCAACAACCCGCTGTTGTTTGAATTGATGCCGGAAAACACGGTCTGGATTCACCCGACGGCGGCCAGCACGTTCCAAGTCAGCAATGGCCAATACGTGCGCCTGAAGAATCAGGATGGTGCAGAAAGCAATTCAGTGCGCGTCCGTGTGACTGAACGCATCCGTCCCGACTCGCTGTTCATGGCCCATGGTTTTGGTCACAACTCCGCCGACTTAAGTCTGGCCAACGGACGAGGTGCGGATGACCAAGGACTGATTACCCGCATTCTGGTCGACCCCATCATGGGAGGCACCGGCATGCGCGGCAACTTTGTAACCCTGATTCCTGAGGAGGCAAGCGCATGATCCGCTATGCGATGGTCATTGATACCAAACTTTGCATCGGCTGCGGCGACTGCGTTGTCGCCTGCAAGACCGAAAACAAGGTGCCGGCAGGTTTGAACCGCGACTGGGTTGTCGAGGCAACCACGGGAACGTATCCGAATCTCGAAACCGAGTTCCGGTCCGAACGCTGCAACCACTGCACCAAGCCAACGTGTCTGTACGCCTGCCCGACCGCAGCAACCTACACCTGGGAAGACACCAACATTGTGCTGGTCGACCCGGACCGGTGCACCGGCTGCGGTGCCTGCATTGCGGCCTGCCCGTATGACGCCCGACTGGTAATGACCGAAGGCTATATCAGCAAGTGCACCTTCTGCCATCACCGCGTCGAGAAGGGACTGGACCCGGCATGTGTGTCCTCGTGCCCAACCAAGTGCATGCACTTTGGCGTGCTCGACGATCCCAATTCGACCGTCAGCCGACTGCTTGCAACCCGGGAGCACAAAGCGATGCACGAAGAGACGGGTAACGAGCCGCAAGTCTATTACCTGACCTGATGCCCTTGAGCAGGAAGCAATCCAATGCGTGAAGAAATCCTTATTACCGTTAGAAACAACTACAAGATCGATCCAACGGTCCATGCCTGGGGCTGGCAGGTCATCGCCGATCTGTTCCTCGTCGGGCTGACTGCGGGTGCGCTGATCTTTACAGCACTCGTCATCCTTGGCCGTAAAGAAGATGTTTTCGCTTTCACGGCGAAACGGCTGCCCTTGATCGGACTGATATCGATCGGCATGGCCATGAGTTTTCTGTTCCTGAAACTCACCCATAAGCCCGTGTTCTACAGCTTCTTTCTGGCCTTTGTCCCCACATCGGTCATGTCGTGGGGTGCCTACTTGCTGCAGGTCGTGATCCTTTCCATCCTGCTGCTGGCGCTGCAGGGCTTGCGTCAAGGCTTCCCCATGCTCTCCGGTCCTGTCGACAAGTTCGGCATCGGCAAGTGGGCGCTGGATCTGGCTGAAAAGATCAAGCGGCCCGTCGCCTGGCTGAGCGTTGTCATGGGCGTCATCATCGCCTTTTACACCGGCACCTTGATGACCTCGCTGGATGCGCGGCCCTTTGCCAACAGCGGTCTGATGGCACCGTTGTTCCTGACCTCCGGTCTGGCGACCGCGGCGGCTGTGGTGCTGCTCGGGTCAAAAGGTGAGCAGGAACGGCGAATCTTTTCCTACACCCTGTTCGGCCTGATTGCGTTCAAGATCCTGCTGCTGGCCCTGACCCTGGTCAACCTGGCAAGCGGTTCGAAAGTTCAGATCGAAGCGGTACAAATGGTCTTTGGCGGTGAATATACCCAACTGTTCTGGGTCATCTTCTTCATCCCCGGTCTGCTGCTGCCTTTGCTGATTGAAGCCTTCGGCCTGCGCGGAAAACGCTCGGCCTGGATGGCGATCAGCCCGGTACTGGTGTTGTACGGCGCCTATATGCTGCGGCAGTTGTTTGTCGATCTGGGCCAGTTGTCGGGATATATCGACTACATCAACACTTACAACCCGGCATTAATAGATCTACTTCGCATGCATTAATGATTCATTTCGGATAAACTCCCGCATTAGTCCTGACTAATGAAGAGGTTTATCCCATGCATGCATCGGCTAGGAAGTCTTGGGGCACCGCTGCCCTGATAGCCGCAACGGTTGCCCTGACCACGGCATGTGGCCAGGGCAACGCGCCTTTGGACGGAGAGATCGAGCGCGTCGGCTCAGCCATCGCTCGCGGCGAAGCACAGATCTCCATTCCCGCCCTCTCCCATAAAGTGGTCGAAGACCACGGTGATTTCGTCCTCGTCGACCTACGAGACGCTGGCGCTTTTGAAGAATTTCATATTCCCGGCGCGGTCAACATGAGTGCGATGGAAATCGTTCGCCCGGAAAAGGCCCGCGAAGTGGCTGGTGGCAAGCAGATCGTGCTGTACAGCGACACAGCGGTCGACGCCAGTCAGGCCAGCGCCCTGCTGCAGGTTGCAGGTTTTAACGCACTGGCGATGGCGGGCGATTTCCAGGACTGGTTTGATTTCACCAGCAACCCGGCCGCGGACGTCGCGATCGTGGACGAAGCCGTCAGCGACAGCGACCGTCAGGCCTTCGCCCAGTTCTTCCACGGTGGACCGATTACCCCGGCCCACACCCCGGCGGTCACGCCGGCCTTGGGTGGCGCAGCTGCCGCACTAGGCCTGGCACCCCCACCGGCCGAGCCGGAGCCGACAACGGGCACTGCCGGTGCTGCAGCAGCACTCGGTTTGGCTCCACCCGCTGAGGAAGAGAAGGAAGAAGAACCCGCTGCACCGCGTCGCTTGATCATCGGCGAGGGCTGCTAAGCCCACCTATTTTGAGACGCAAGTCTTCATCGAGAATCCAGCCGGTCCTCTGGGCCGGCTTTTTCGTGCTGATGGTGGCCCCATCGGCATGGGCAACCTGTGTGGATTGTCACCAGCCGCATCAACTGGACGAGAGTGACCCCCACGCATTTCTAGCTAGCCAGTGTCAAACCTGCCATCTCGGCAACCCTGAGGCAACGGCTCCGGAACAGGCTCACGACGGTCTGGTGGTCCACCCCGGTTGGCTGAACAATGCCGAGCAAACCTGCGGAACCTGCCACGCCACTGAAACCGAGCACGTTATGCAGGGCCTGATGCATAGCGGCAAGGGCATGGTCAACGTCACGCGATTTACGCTTGGAGAGCAGGAACGGCCGGATCAGGGAAACGGTCGCCTGGACAGCATTGGCCACAGCCCGGCCGACTCGATTCTCCGTAAGCACTGTGCCAGCTGTCATCTCGGCCAGCCTCAGCACCAGATGACCACTGAAGACCCGATCGGCAGTCGCGGCGGCGGCTGTCTGGCCTGTCACGCACCCCACGAGACGCAGCGAGGAACCGGCCACATCGCGCTGTCAGCCACAGTCAGTGATCAGAGCTGCTCGGGCTGTCATTCGAGATCCGGACGTATCGCCCTGAACTACGCTGGGCTGGCCGAGGTCGATGCCCACGTCCTCGACGAGAACCATCCGAATCCGTTGGGTTACCTCCCCGACGGACGTCTGGTCGAGTCCATTCACTCAGATATTCATCACCAGGCCGGGCTGTCATGCATCGATTGCCACACCACCCGCGATGTCATGGGTCCGACCGGACATTTCAGTCATGGCTCGGATGCCGTTGATATTCAGTGCGCCGACTGCCACGACAATCAAAACGAACGTATCACAGAGACTGATTGGCCTGATGACCTGCGCGGCCAGCTCGGCCGGCTTCCGTTTGCGCCTAGCGCCGAACGACAGTTCCTGACCACCGCACGCCGCGGGACACCGCTCTGGCACATTGAACTAAAGGCAGACGGCAGCAAGATCCTGCACCGCAAGGTCAACGGCGGACGCCTTCCCATTCCGCCGCTGACGCAAGCCAGTCACCCCGATAACGGTTATCACGATCGACTGACCTGCTCGACCTGCCACACGCAATGGGCGCCGCAGTGCCACGGCTGCCACATGGACTATGACCCTGACCAGATGCAGTTCGATCACGTGGCCCGAGAATTCACGCCGGGCTCCTGGTCCGACCAGCGCTGGGGCGTTTTCAACGACGCGCCTCCCATGGGTGTGGACAGCGAGGGCCGCATTGTGACCTTTGTGCCCGGCATGATCCGGACCATTGACCACCCGGACTGGGCAGAGACCCAGTTTCGGCGCTATTTCGCACCGTTGAGCCCGCACACCGTTGGCAAGGCGCGAAGCTGTGAGGACTGCCACCGTTCCAGTCAGGCATTGGGGCTGGGGCGCGGCCAACTGTCGCACGACGGTACGCAGTGGTCGTTTGAACCCGATCAGGAACACTTACAGGATGGGCTTCCTGCCGATGCGTTTACCGACTTGTCGGGACATGGGGGTCAAACCACGCGACATGGCGCTCGCGCCCTCACCCCAGCAGAAATCCAGAGGGTGCTGAACGCGCTTCCCCTATAGCAGGGGATGCACTCGTGCCACAGGCGAGCAGCGGCAGACAATCCAGCCAACATCGACCAAATTCGAGCCCTTAATCGCGATATTTCTAATTTTTATTCTTTAAATTTGCTCAGATTTGATGCAGGTCAAATATGAGTACCCGGCTTTAACGGAAAATTGACCCCGCTTTGGAGAGGACCGCTTCGATCACTCTTCCGAATGAGCGAACATTCTGAAAATTAAAAAAGTTCGCCACTGGGATTCGATCAGCGACTGGAGAGGCTGTCAGGGCCAAATCCCAACTCCATGCGAAGCGCCGAGCGGGCGCCAGAGAGAGGAACACAATGAAAAACCGACTGCTGAAACTGCTCGACGAAAATACAACTGGCAACCTGCCCAACCTGCAACGCCGCCGCATTCTGCAAGCTTCCGGTCTCGGAGTGGCCGGGCTTGCAGCGGGCGGCACCCTATTACGCCCAACCCCGGCTCGCGCCGTGCAGACTTCTGCGCGCATCGTGATCGTCGGCGGTGGTGCCGCCGGCCTGTCGGCGGCCAACCGGCTGGCCAATGGCTTGACTGGCGCCAACATCACCATCATCGAGAAACGCGAACAACACACCTACCAGCCCGGTTTGACCCTGGTGGCCACCGGCATCTGGAACCAAAAGAAAGTGTTGGATCGCAATGAGCGCTACATGCCCTCCGGTATCAACTGGATCAAGGGCATGGTCAGCGAGTTTGACCCGGAAGCCAATCGGGTAGTCACCGATTCGGGTCAGGTCGTGGAATACGACTTCCTGATGGTGACCACCGGTCTGTACCTGAACTTCCCCGATATTGAAGGCATGAGCCCTGACCTCATCGGCACTCAGGGCATCGGTTGTGTTTACGACAACACTGATCACGCCAGCAAGACCTGGGAGATGATCGATCGTTTCGCCGATGAGGGCGGCGTGGGCCTGTTTACCCGCTGTGCCGGCGCGGTCAAGTGTGCTGGTGCCCCGCTGAAGGTCACCATGCTCACCGAAGACCTGATGCAACGCCGCGG
>JAZBPR010000218.1:0-10744 GCA_036351735.1 Wenzhouxiangella sp.
CCAGGCCCGGTCGCTGGGCGAGCCATTCTTTCGCAGCGACGCATCTCGAACCAGAGGCACCGGCGGAACCGGCCTGGGCGTGTACCTGGCCAGACTGGTTGCCGAGGCGCACGGCGGCCATCTCTCGCTGGATCCGGACTGGACCTCAGGTGCACGGGTGATCGTGACCTTGCCGCTAGTGGGCATGGGGGCTAATTAGGGCCCGATCGTCCAGAGGTTCCATCCTCCATGCGCGAGAAACGCCTTACCCAGCAGGCAGAGGGTCGCCATTAACCCTTCCTTTTCATAGACATGCCAGGTTCATGACCGGCCGGCCCGGCCGGGGCCGCACAACGGAGGCATTTTGATGCCATGTTGATGGCACCGAACTTTCGCTCCATACCGGTCCTAAACACGTCATGCACTATCCCTGCCCTGCTCGTCCAGCCGCGCCAGCGCGATTTCCACGCGCTTGACCTCGCGGGTGACTGAATGACGGTTCATCTCCATGAAAAACCAGAGTTTGAACATGCTCAAAGCGTGGAAGGCGACCAGCACGAGGACACCCCAGAAGACTCGGTCATCGACGCTTCCAGCGGTGAAGAACTCATAACCGGTCCAGATCGTCACGCCGAAGCACAGCAGAGTCAGCGCCATGGCGAAGCTGGCCCAGCGCGCCAGGCCGCCGGTGAAAACCCGAAACAGCATCGGGAAAAGGCCGGTTTCTTGGGCCTTCAGATCTTCAAGCGGGGCGCCTTGCTGCTGCAGTTCCCGGCGGATTTTTTGGTCAATGGTCATCGTCGTCTCCTTCGAAATGGTCTTTGAGTAAGCCTCGGGCACGGTGCAGGCGGGACTTGATCGTGCCAGCGGGCGTGCCTAGCACAACTGCGATTTCAGGAATGGTCAGGCCGCTGACATAGAACAACTGCAGCGCCTGCCGCTCAATATCGGGCAGAGCCTCTATAGCGGCGGCCAGATCTATGCGCGTGTCGCGCGCTTCGATCGAGTCTCTGCCTGGCTCGAGTTCGCTCAGCGGCCGGTCGGCGCGGTGCGCACGCCGCAGCAGATCACCCACCCGCCATCGCACCGCGTGGTAGATCCAGCCGCGGAAAGCACGCGGATCGTCAAGCGTTCTCAGCCGACCAGCCACCTTGATCCACGCATCCTGCACGGCATCCTGGGCCAACCCCGTATCGCGACACAGACTGTAGGCAAAACGCAGCAAGTTCTGATGGTGGTTGCGCACGAGCGCGTCGAACGCCCGGCGACTGCCGTCTTGGGCATCAATCACCAGCATGTCGTGTTCGGCCTGGTTCATAAAAATCGCTCTGGATTTGTTCGAACGACGATTCGGCGGCCCAAAAGGTTCACGCGCTGTGCTGGCGTTGCCGTCCCGGACAGACTAACCCGCGCGCCCCGATCGGCGGCGGCCGCAATGGGCTGGCCATCGCTGTTCCCCTTGGAGGCCGACGGGTGGCGACTCAGAGTTGGGTCGACCATGAAGTCTGCGGTCACTGGTTACCTTTCATGACCGCCTATTACGCGCTTTTGTCCAAGGCCCGCTACACTTGCGGCTCTTTTATCGACACTGGCTAGGGTATTCAGCCATACCGCGCTACGATATGAATTCGTCCGACCCCCATCAGGGAACGAGAACATGCACTGGATAAACCGTTTGATCGGCACCGGCTGGCGCCGGATCGTGACATTGAGCTTACTGGGGATCCTGATCCTCGGTGGCTTGGTGATGTTCTGGGCCGATCACGAACCGGAGCAGTTTGACGTTATTGCTGTTGCTCAAGCCCGCGCCACCGCCAATAACCATGAAGTCCGGACCGGTTACGTGACCACCTCAACGCTGATCGAGGTGATGGACACACTGCTGACCAAGCGCGGAGGGTATCTGCAAAACGATGTTTTGCCGCCTTTCGTTCTGATGGACAATATCCCGTCATGGGAAATCGGCGTGATTTTCCAGGCCCGCGACCTCGCCCGAGCGCTGAGAAACGACTTCAGTCGCTCTCAGACCCAGTCTGCCGAAGATGCCGACCTGGCCAGGGCCGATCCGCAGTTCAGTTTTGACTATGGCTCCTGGATTCTGCCCAGCACCGAGGGCGAGTACCGCAAAGGCATCCGCCTGCTGGAGAGTTATCTGGGCCGGCTGGGCGATCCGGATCTCGGCGACGCGCGCTTCTTTGACCGGGCTGACAACCTGCGTGAGTACCTCTCTCTGGTTGAAAAGCGCCTGGGCAGCGTCGGCCAGCGGCTTTCGGCCAGCATCGGCGAGAATCGCCTGAACACCGATCTGACCGGGGATACGGTTGCGCACCAAAGCGGTAATCTCGGCCGGGAAGTGCGAGTCAAAACGAGCTGGCTGCAAATCGACAACGTCTTTTACGAGGCCCGCGGCACAACCTGGGCGCTGATCCACTTCCTCAAGGCCGTCGAGCATGATTTCGCGGCGGTACTGGAGAACAAGAATGCTCAAGCTGGATTTGCCCAGATCATCCGCGAACTTGAAGCCAGCCAGCGTCCTGTCTGGAGTCCGGTGATCCTCAACGGAAGCGGCTTTGGTTTGACCGCCAACCACTCGCTGGTCATGGCCAGCTACATCGCGCGGGCAAATGCCGCCGTGATCGAATTAAGACGCCTACTCGAACAGGGTTGAATCTTTCACCCCTCTAGGAAGACTTTCATCCCGGTACGAATTCCATGCAGATCAGGATCATAGGATCTCAACGCTCTTTCGCAAACCACATCGCGCCCAACACGATAGGGATCGCGATCAGCGAATCCAGGAAAGCGTTGTACCAAATCCATTGGGCCGTGCTCAGAGTGAAGGCTAGCGGCGTATCGATGGCGACAAGAAGCAAGCCGGAAACACAGACGGCCAAACTGGCCCGCTTGGGATTGATGGCCCCGAACGCGTAGAAATAGCGCGCGAACCTCCGCCCCAGGTAACGGCCATCATTGAGCCAATCGACAAACATGAAACTCGCTCCAATCAAGCCCATGATTGACCCACGAAGCTTGACTGCCAGCTCATCCTGCAAACTCAAAGCAAGGCCGGCGCTGATCAGCGCCATAATCGCCCCGAACACGGCAAAACCACCGGTGAGGTCAGGTTTTACAAATCGATCCACAATCACGAGCGCAAACGTCGCGCACGCCCCCAAGACCGCGGCGCTGACCAACCCGTACTCGCGAGCCACGAAAAAGAACAACACACCAAAAACGATGTCAACCGCTAGAGCAGGTCGAAGGCGCTTTGCATCCTCCTCACGCCTCAGCTGCTCCGGTGTTTTGGCCGAATGAGACTTCTCGTTCTGACGGTCCAGCCATTCCAGCAGTCCCTGCGCCCGTGTTGGTGACTTGAATGGTTTCTCAGAAGAACGCCAATACAACTTGTCTTCTTGATAAACCTCGAGGGCAAAAGAAAATGAACTGATCGCGCCTGCAACAAATCTCAGACGTCCCTCGGGCAAGTGCACTTCAAATCCATAAGGCAGATAGAACTCGGACGCGCGAAGGGCTCGCTTCTCTTCGTAAACGGCGACGCCATCCCGCTCAACGACATAGACCCAGTCCTCGCCCTCGACGCGGAGTTCGACCTCGTAAGCAACGCCATCGAGATCAAATTTGAAGCGGTCACTGTTCAAGCTGAACAAACCCAGAACTCCATCCGTCAGCTAGTCCATTCAACCCGCGCTCAAAGGATATCGAACTGAAGCTGTACTCGACCCAGACCCACTCAGATCAGCCCAAAGGCTGGCCCGTAAGGTTGGTCCAGGCGGCTTCACCCCACTCGACCAGCAAGCCATCACGGAAGATCAGCGGTGTGGTTTCATCCCGCGTAGTCATTCCATCGGCCTCGCGGCGCTGCGTGCGATAGAAGAGGACGCGGTAGGCGTTGCCGTCAAACTCCATCGATTCAGAGAACTCGGGCGTGCCGAGACGGCTCCGAACGTTCTCGATAGCCATGCCGGGCTCGAGCTGGGAGATGGCGCTGCGATTGTCGCGCTCCATTTCCTGCCAGCCAGCCTCGCGGTCAGACTTGACGTCCCCCACTGCAACGACGCAGCCGCTTAAAACCGGAATAGCCAGAGCGAGCGCGATAAAAGGAAGGATTTTGTTCATGTTTTGCCTCCGTTCAGGTTAACTGCATTCGGTACGTAACTGCATTCTCCCGATAACCCTGACCCTGCACCAGAGCCAGAAGTCACACTGCGCTTGCAGCGGGAGTTCGATGCCACAGGTTTACTTGGATGCGTTTTTGTGACGATAATCAATCCAAGCGTTGGTCTCCGACTCAATCCTCGATACGCTCAGAAGTGAAAACCCCGTTGGGCTGGTAGAAAGTGATCGACACCACATCGCCCGTCTCGTCCACATCGAAGCCAACCGCAAACCCCTGAAGCTCGCCAATCGAGAATCTGCCGTCAACCCGGGGCTCCAACGTATAGACCGGCTGTCCTGGAATAGCCAGTTGCAGATGATTGCCCGAAAGCGTGACCCGTTCAGTTTGTTCACTGACCGAGTCGGCGTAGACGCCGACGAAGCGCTGGAGGTATTCGGGGTCGCGAAGCTTCGGGTCGGGTTGCTTTTCAAACTCGATGGGCGAGGCGGTCGGCTCCATCGGGACGACGATGGAATCAATGACGCCTTCGAAGTTACTCCGGAAAGCAAACTTCATGTTTTCGAAGGTTTTGTCACCGACTGTCTCCGCCCCGCTCCAGACGTTGTAGTGCCAGTGCTGGAGCGGCGCTTCGATGCCGTTGTAGGTCACAGTCAGGCCGCTCGCCGAATCTGAGTCAGCTCGCGCGATCGTGAGCTCGCCGTAGCCGGGATGCGAATACAGGCCTGGATACTCTGCCAGTGCGTGGGACGGCGTAGTGCCCTCGACACGCTGCGCATCGCGACGCTCCTCGGCTTCGTCCTGAATCGCCCGAGCCCGCTCGCGCTGGGCCAGCGCTTGCCCGATGCGGTCCTGTCGATCCAACCCAAGAATCCGGTCAGCGGCCGCGCGGGCGACAAGATTACCCAGGCTCGAGGCGCTATTGGTGAACGCCACGATGCCCAGACCGTCTTCGGGAAAAAGCATGACCGAGGTGATGAAGCCGTCGATACCACCGCCGTGGCTCAGCATCCGGTGTCCGTTGTAGACGTTGACAAACCAGCCCATTGCGTAGCCGACCGGCACGATGCCATCGCGCGTCTGGGATGAGGGCACCGCGATCTGAGCACTGTGCAGGTCTTCAAGCGTGGCGCGCTGGATCAGGCGTTGGCCGTCGATGACGCCGCCCTCAAGGTTGAACAGCAGCCAGCGCGCCATCTCATTGACGCTGGAGTTGACCGAGCCGGCCGGTCCGATCAGGTCAATCGATCGAAACGGAATCTCCTCCAGTTCGTCGTCGACCTCGCGATAGGGTTTTGCGTGATTCGCGTCAGATAGCGAGTCGGACACGCTGAAATTGCTGCGGCGCATGCCCAGCGGCTCGAACAATCGGGTCCGGACGGCTGCTTCCCAGGTTGAGTCGGTCAGTTGCTCGGTCAGGTAGCCGGCGGTTACATACATCAGGTTGTTGTACTGGAAGCGTTGGCGCAGATCGGCGGTCAGTTCCAGGTGCTCAAGCCGATCGAACAGCTCGGCGCGCGTGCCTTCGTTGTTGTTGTACCAGGACAGATCATGGCGAGGCATACCGGTGCGGTGGGTCACCATGTCGCGCGGCGTAATGCGCTGGGAAAGCGACGGATCGGCGACCGCAAATGCCGGCAAGTAAGTGCGCACAGGCTCGTCCCAGTTGAACAGACCCTCGTCGGTCAGCATGCCCAGCACAGCAGTGGTCATCGCCTTGGTCGTTGAGCCGATCGCAAACAGCGTGTCGGGGTTCATCGGCAGCGCCTCGTCAAGATCGCGATAACCGAAGCCGCGGGCATAGACCACTTCACCGCCCGCAACGATGGTGATACCAAGTCCTGGTACGTTGAAGTCTGCCAGCGCTTTCTCGATTTCAGCGTCGAGCCCGCCGAGAGCTTCGCGCGCGGCGTCGGCCGGGTTCTCGCGTTTCAGGGCGAAGGCAAGCTCAGCACCGCCTTGCGAGAACGTACCCGTGATCGACGTATCATCGACCCGTGCCCCGTCGAAGGTCGGACCACCGGGAATACCCGGAATGGCAAAGCGGATGTTGTCGCCATCGCGCTCGATACCGTCGAGTGGCGCGTTCAGCAGGCCCTGGGAAGGGATCGAGATCAATCCGCTGAGCCCGCCTTCGCTGTCTGAGGAGAATTCAATTTCGACCTCCAGCGGCTGATTGGGCACTTCGATCGCGCCAAACCACTCCCCGTCGAACGGCGTCGTCGCGAGCACGAGCGACGAACACGGCAAAAGCAGCGCAGCGATCAGGATCTTGAGGGCACGCATTGATTCGGCTCCGGACAGAAGGTCCACGCCATTCTGGCAAAGTCTCAGCACCCGATCATGTGCCGAAGGGCACGGTCGACGGCCACAGGCGAGCGACATGGTGCATGCAAAACCGCATAGCCACCATGGATTAAGCGTTTGGACCGGGAGGTGCCTGGCGCTATCTCACAGGAGAGCGAGCGGCCGCGCTGGCATCCCGCAACGCCTTGAACTCACTACCCTCGGCCCAGTTGGGCCACTCGCTGCTGTTGCCGAGCCGCTTGGCCACCGCGAAGATCAGGCTGGCGTCAGCCACGAGTCCTGACAGGTCCCAGTCAGGCGACCATTCGTCGCTTTGCTGGTGATAGTGCTCGGCCGAATAGGCCGCGGCAATCGCTGCCGCGCGCTCGGTCCCACCCTCAACCAGATCCCTGCCCGATCGGAAACTGACCGCAGGCACCCCGGCCTGGGCAAAGGGAAAATGATCGGAGCGAAAGAAGCTTCCCGCCGCGGGATTGGGGTCGGAGCTGTAACCCCGGCCTTGCTCCTCGGCTTCTTCGATGAGCAGATCAAGCAAGCCAAGCTTCGCGCTGCCGGAGATCGAAAAGTCGCGCGTGGGCCCATGGACACCGGGCGCATCCATATTGATGACACCGGCCGTTTTTTCCAGCCGATACAGCGGATTGGCCGCATAATACCGCGCGCCCAGGAGACCGCTTTCCTCGGCCCCCACGGCCAGAAACACCAGGCTGCGCTCGGTTCCACCGGCTTCGACGAACGAGCGCGCCAATTCGATCATCAGCGCCAGTCCGGTTGCGTTGTCGATGGCACCGTTGTAGATGGTATCGCCGGTCTCGTCGGGCTGACCAACGCCCAGGTGATCATGATGAGCCGTGAAAACAACATGCTCGTCCGGGCGACTGGATCCGGGCAGCAGGCCGACGACGTTCTTGACCGTAATCCTCTCCTTTTGGGTCACCAATCTCGCATCCATGGTTGCGCCGAGATCCATCGGCTGGAAGTCTCGCTGCTGTGCCATCCGCTTGGCATCTTCGTAGGTGGTCCCCGCGGCTTCAAACAATCGCCGCGCAATATCCACGTGCATCCAGCCCTGGAGGCCACTGTGGGCCGCTGCGGGATCGTCCCGGACGATATCGAGCGTGGTGTCGTTGCCGTTGGCGATGACGCCCCACGGATAGCTGGCGGGCTCGGTTTCGTGGATGACAAGCACGCCCGCTGCGCCCCGTCGGGCCGCTTCTTCATACTTGTAGGTCCAGCGCCCGTAATAAGTCATCGCCTCACCGCCGAAAACCCCCTCGCCGGTTTCAAAGTCGGGATCATTGACTAGCGCGACGATGACCTTGCCGGCAACGTCGATATCCTTGAAGTCAGACCAGTTGCGCTCGGGTGCATGCGCACCGTAGCCGACGAAGATGAGCGGCACATCCTCCAGCTCTACGCGCTGGCTTCCGTTAACCGGAGCGCGGACGGCAAGGTCCTGATCCTGCACCATGGGTACGCGCTCACCGTCGATGTTGAGGAAAAGCGCGGGGGCTTCGGTCATCGTCGAGCGGTTCAGGATCACGTCCTGGGTCCAGGCGCGCGTGCCGTCCTCACGCAGATCGCCGCCCGGCTCCAGGCCGACGGCTGAAAATGCGCCGGACAGGTAGGCCACGGTCATGCGTTCTCCGACCGTTCCGGGCGCGCGCCCCTCAAAGCTGTCATCAGATAACGTGCGGATATGATGATCGAGTCGATCGATCGAAAAGGCTTGCGCCAAGGCGGAGCTTGCAAACATCGCAAGGGCACTTAGGCCAATCAAGAAACGAGGCATGATTCCGTCTCCCTGAGTGATGAGGTCTATTGTTTGTCCGTATCCGGCAGGTACGGCCTGCTGGCGGCCCGATGATAACCGGTGCGGCGCGAGAGGCCGATTGACAATCTTCCCCACCTGACACCGGCTGAATAATCGAAGGCTAGTGGGCCAGGCGGCTTAGTCTACGGTATCCAAACCGGTCACATGCCGCTCGAACAACGCATTGATTTCTGACTCGGCTTGCTCGGGATCAAATTCACCGCTGCTGGCAATCTGCATGGCTTTGCCGAACAAGGTCATGACCATCGATTCGCCGTCGATCGTCGCTTCAAACTTCACCGAATCCCGGGCGTCGAACGTCTCGGACCACTTCTTGCGCACGATTGACCAGAAGGGAGCGCTTTCTTCCCAGTACGCGTCGCCAGCACTGAAGTCGAAACCAACGATGCGGTCATAGCGATTGACGCCAATCTCGCGCGCCAGGAACGGCGTGACCGGATCAGGCGATCCATCCTCGTTGACCACCATTTTCAGATTGTCCTGCTCGTGCGTCCATCCAGTGGGCAGGATCGTATGACGGTTGATACCGAGCAAAAGATCGTAGTCGTCGCGAACGCTGAACTCGCGGCGAGGCAGCGGACGACGCGTCTCATGGCCTTCCCAAACAGAATGCGTCGGGTAGTGCTGCCAGTGACCAAGAGATTCGTAGCGTGGCGAATCGTCAACCTGGAACACCGCCTGACTCCAAGTGCCAAGCACCTCTTGTTCAGTCGGAGTGGTGCGCGCCCAAACGCCATGGCCCGCATACTCATGCAGATCGGTGTCCTGAAAAGTCCAATCCTGACGCCAGTGCTTGGTCACTATGGGATCGCTCAGGCTGCCGTCTTCCTGTTCGATCAGCATCACCAGAATATGCTGCAGACTGATGAACTCCGGTTCATCAGCGAGCACGTAGACGTACTCAGTCGCCCAGGATCGATAGGGCTTGGCGGGCGAGAAATCGGGCGCGAAGCCCACCGTCTCAAGAAACTCAAAGCTTGTCCGGTAGGCCCCTGCCATCGCCAGGATGGCTTGACGATCGCGCTCGAACTTCGAAAGACCGTCAGCTCGAAGACGCTTCCAGCTTTCTGTGCGCTCGGTGACAATTTCAGGCATGGGGCCAGAGGTCGTGCCTCCGCGGGGCGCCATGTTGCTGGTATCGACGAAGGGCCAGCCGAACAAGTAGTCGATGGCTTCATCTTCCGAATCTTCATAGGCCAATACCGGCATAGCGACAGCCATGACCGAAGTAAGGAGCGTGACTTGAAGCAGGAAAAGGCGCATGACGTTCTCCTTCGATGAAAGTATTCGCTGGGGACTTTGTGCCGGTCGCCCAGCGGAGAGGCCTTGCTGCGGCGACCGGTCGCGTCCGGTCAACCTCGACTGGACGGCCGAGATTGTACTACGAACCATTATCATTCTCAACCAAGGGTCGGCCGGGGGAGCGCCGGCGATCAGCGCGCAGTAAATCAAGTGCTCGCCGGAAAAGCGGCTTAAATCCGATTGCAGGACGATGAAAACCGAGCGAATCTGTCCTGCGATAGCATGGCCCCTTATGCAAGCGACCCGAGCCCTATGACCAGCCCGATTCTTGCCGTAATTTTTGGCCTCATTCTGCTGCTTTGGTCGGCGGACCGTTTCGTCGAGGGTGCTGCTTCGGTTGCGCGACATTTCGGCGTGCCGGCCTTATTGATTGGCATGGTGATCGTCGGTTTCGGCACCTCAGCGCCGGAAATGCTCGTTTCTGCGCTGGCCTCCTTGCAAGGTAATCCCGGTATCGCGCTGGGCAATGCCTATGGCTCCAATATCACGAACATTGCGCTGATTATCGGCATCACCGCAGTGGTCAGTCCGATAGCGGTGCAATCCGGCATCCTCAAAAAAGAACTGCCAGTGCTACTGGTCATCACGCTGTTCGCCGCCTGGCAGTTGCTCGACGGCAAGATCTCGCGCATCGATGGCGTCGTTCTGCTCGGGCTATTCGCGGGCTTGATGGGCTGGTCGATATGGCAGGGAATTCGGACTCCGGAGGACAACATGGGGGCCGAATTCGAACAGGAACTGAACCAGCGTGCCATGGCACCGGCCAGGGCGGCGGTCTGGCTGGTGATCGGGCTCTTGGTGCTGATCGCCAGTTCCCGCCTGCTGGTCTGGGGCGCGGTTGAAATCGCCGAAGGTTTTGGCGTAAGCGACCTGATGATCGGCCTGACGGTGATCGCCATAGGCACCTCGCTGCCAGAGCTCGCATCCTCTTTGATGGCCGCTCGCAAGCGTGAACACGACATCGCGCTAGGCAGCATCGTAGGCTCGAACATGTTCAACACCCTGGCGGTCGTCGGCATCGCCGGTACGATTCATCCCATGGCTGTGGAACCGGCCGTTTTGTCTCGCGATCTACCCGTTATGACCGCGCTGACGGTTTCGCTGTTTATATTCGGATACGGCTGGCGGCGCGGCCAGGGCCGAATCAGTCGCTACGATGGTGCAATCCTGCTGACCGCGTATATTGC
>JAZBPR010000219.1:0-3439 GCA_036351735.1 Wenzhouxiangella sp.
ACCGGCGACGGCGAACAATCCCAGGAACAAATTGCTCTCGTTACAGGCTTTCAGCAGCGGAACGAAGATGTTCACCACAGGAATGTTCTTCAGGAACGGCAGATTCGCTGCCGCCACCACGGCTGCCAGCGCCAGATGCACCGACAGAATGGCAAAGCCCCAGAACATCCACGAGCCGAAGTTGAATGAGAACTCGGTGATCGCATAGAAGATGGTGCCGGGCAGATTCCACCAGCGTGTCAAGTGGCTGACCACAAACAGCAGGCCGACGACCAGAGACACGATGATGGTCAGTGCCAGCGGTGCCTTGCGGCTGAAGTAGTAAGCCACAGAACCCATGCCGGCGATGCCGACAAACCAGAGGAACAGCGCGATGGTCCAGCTCCAGTGAGCGACATCGGCTTGCAGGGTAAGGTCAGTCACATTCATGATGAGCTCTCCACGATGAAGTACTTGGGTTTCGTGCCGGCCGTCTCGAGCAGAACGCGGTTAGGCAGACGCTTGAGGGTTTGGCTGACGGTGCTGCTCGGGTCGTTCAGATCACCGAAGTCGCGGGCATTGGCCGGGCAGGCCTGAACGCAAGCGGGTTTCTGATCGGCCGCGACCAGTTCCAGACAGGCGTTGCCCATGCACTTCTTGGGCAGACCGCTGTCGGGGTGCATCCAGCGAACGTTGTACGGGCAGGCAGCGACACAGTAGCTGCAACCGATGCACAGGCGCTCGTCGATGGCGACCAGACCGTCATCGTTGTAGTACACGGCCCCAAACGGGCAGGTGTGCACGCACGGGGCATCCTCGCAATGCTGACACTGGTTCAGCAGCAGGGTCGGACGGCCCTGAGCGTTCTGTCCTTCAATCCGCCGAATGTTGGAGGCAACGGAATCCCAGCCTTTTTCTTTCCGATACATCATTTCGGGCTGGTTGGTCGCCGTACAGGCGATGATGCAGGCCCCGCAGGCGGTGCAGTTGGCTTCGTTCCAAACGTGGGCCAGCCGGCGGGTGGGTTTTTGTCCTCTACGTAAACGCATGATATTTCTCCTTTAGAAGACCTTGGTTAAACCACCCGGCGGATACGCACGGATGAATTGTTGAAGGCACTGCCGGTATGTGGATCGATCCATCCGGTCGTGAACCAGTGCGGATTGACTCCCTGACTCAGGCCCTGGAATCCGTCCAGCTCTTGCAGAACCTTCTGACGATTGCCACCGGAGTAGGAGTAGGTGAACAAGGTGCCCGGATGAATCCGCGGCGTAACCTTCATGGTCGCGGTCGCTACCCAGCCGGTATCAAGGCCTTCGATTTCGACCTGATCGCCGTCCATGATCTCCAGACGCTTGGCATCTGCAGGATTGATCCAGATGGACGGATCAGCCAGGAACTGGCTAGAGAAGTTCAGGCCGGTGACGCCCGAAGAACCGGAAGGCGACTTCCCGTTGATGAAATAGAACTCCCGGCCGCCCTGCGGCGTGGTGAATGCCGGTGGATCAATGTGGCGCGCGAAACCGTGAGGACGATAACCCTTGCGAACAACATGGAAGGAATAGACTTCCAGCTTTTGGGTCATGGTGTTGAACGGCTTTTTGTAAGGCACGACGCCGTATTCATGGTCCTTGAAGGTCACGAAGCCTTCTCGCTCCAGTTCTTCCTTCAGATCAACAGGATTGCGGCCCCATTTGTCGGCCAGACCCGCGATTCGCTTGTCTTCGATACCCTGCAGGTACTCATCCTGAAACAGCTTTGGATTGTTGTGGAAGCGCTCGTCATAGCCCAGACCCACTGCGCGGTCGGGATAGATTCGGCGGATGACCTCAAACGCGATCCATTCCATCGGCCGCACATCGGCATCCGGCGGCGGAGGCGTCACGGCTTCCTGAATGGCGACCGTCGGGGTGTGCGCCCAACTGACGTTGCTCAGGTTGCGGCGCTCCAGGAACATGTCGGACGGCAGAACATAGTCTGACCAGTCGCAGATTTCCTGATGCAGGATATCGGTGGTCACCACCAGATCCAGCTTGCGCAGCATGTCTTCCATCATCTTTGTATTGGAATCGCGGTGGAAGATCGTGGCATCCACATTCCACAGCGCGCGGATGGGGTACGGCGCATTGTTCTGGCCCAGCACACAGTCGACCACGGCATGGAAAGTGGCGTTAGTTTCCGGATACATAACCTTGTCGACGCGTTTTGCGGTCGGGGAGGGAACCGGATATTCAAAGCCGTGGCGGGTTTTCAGAGTGCCTTCACCCTTGCCAAGCGAAGCGCCCGGCAAACCGGTGCTCGGGCGGATGCACAAGCCACCCGGCTTGTCGAAGTTGCCCAGCAAGGCGTTGACAGCCAGCAGTGCCATGACGGCGTCGGTATCGTTACCGTTGCGGGTGTTGTACCAAGTGTCTTCGACCACCCCTTGCATGCTGTGCAGCTTGCGAGCAATACGAACGATGGTTTCAACCGGCACTTCGGTGATATTGGCAACTCGCTGAGGCGTGTAGTCGGCCAAATACTCCAGATAGAGGTCCCATGCAGAGCGCACCATCACTTCAGAGCCATCGGCCAGAGTCACGTTGCCGCTGAACGACAGGACCGGCAGGAGTCCTTCCTGATTGTGGTCCACAACATTGGTGCCGTCGGAAACCTTGAACAGGTTCTCATCGCCACCTTCCTCCAGATCCGCCTGGCTGAGCGGCTGACCGTCCGCCTTGATCAGGTAGGGCAGGTTGCTGTATCGACGCACCCATTCTTCGTCGTAGCGATTTTCGTTGACGAGGATATGAGCCAGACCCAGCATGAATGCAGCATCGGTTGCCGGCTTGCAGGAGATCCACTCGCTACCGCCATAAGCGGCTGCAGGGTGGGCCGGGTTCAGGTAAGCGACTTCGCCACCCTTGGCGCGCATTCTTGCCAGACGTTGCTGGACACCCGCTGGTGCTGCGAGCGTGCGGCCCGGCAGCAGGACGAAACGCGCGTTGTCGTAGTCCGGATCAAGCTTTGCATGGTGGTTGTTGTCTGACCCGACGACCCACTTACGAGCCACAACGCCTGCGGTATTGCAGCTGCTGGCCTGTCCAATCAAATTGGGCGTGCCCAGTGCCTGGAACCAGGAGGCCTGATCGCCCAGTGAATGGCGCACAAAGGCCAGCGCTTCGGCACCAGACTCATCAATGATGGTCTGCATTTTTGCAGCAATCTCATCAAAGGCCTGATTCCAGCTGATCTCCTGGAACTCTCCGGAACCCCGCTCTCCCACGAGTTTCAGCGGCTTTTTCAAGCGCAGCGGGCTATTCCAGGTCTGCGGCGCGCTTGCGCCACGTCCGCACATGCCGCGCTGCGGATGCTCAGGATTCTGATTTCCAAAAATGACGAAATTTTTGCCGTCAGCCGGCGCATCGGTCTTGACCAGACCGGTCAGGCCGCACTTGGCCGAGCACTGGAAGCACAGGCT
>JAZBPR010000220.1:0-4407 GCA_036351735.1 Wenzhouxiangella sp.
GGTCACGAACAGATCATCACCCACCAGCTGAATTTGCTTGCCCAGACGGTCGGTCAACAACTTCCACCCGTCCCAGTCGTTCTCATCCATGCCATCTTCGATGGAGATAATGGGGTAGCGATCAACCAGATCCGCGAGATAGCCGACAAACCCAGCACTGTCGAATTCACGGCCCTCGGATTCCAGGCGATACTGCCCGTCGCTGAAAAACTCGCTGGAGGCGACGTCCAGCGCCAGCGCAATCTCCTTTCCCGGTCGGTATCCGGCCTGCTCGATCGCGCCCATCAATAGGGTCAGCGCCTCTTCGTTCGAACCCAGGTCAGGCGCAAACCCGCCTTCATCGCCTACTGCGGTGTTGAGCCCGCGCTCCCGAAGAATGGCCTTCAGCGCATGAAAGATCTCCGTGCCCGCCTGCAGCGCGGCCGGGAAATCGGCCACGCCCACTGGCATGATCATGAATTCCTGAATATCGACCTGGTTGTCCGCGTGGGCTCCGCCGTTGAGGATATTCATCATAGGCACCGGCAGGCTGGGGGTGTGCCCCCCGCTGGCCAGCAGATACTCATACAGCCACTGACCGCGTGAGCGCGCCGCAGCGTGAGCCGCCGCCAAAGAGACACCCAGCAACGCGTTAGCCCCCAGAATGGCCTTGTTCTCGCTCCCGTCCAGTTCAATCAGGCGCGCATCGATGGCCGCCTGATCATCCGCCGCCATTCCTTTCAAGGCTGGTGCGATTCGTTCATTGACCGCAGCCACGGCACGCAACACCCCTTTGCCCAAATAGCGTCGAGCGTGATCGTCGCGCAGTTCAACAGCCTCACGCTGCCCGGTCGAGGCGCCGGACGGGACGGCCGCCCGACCTACGCTGCCATCATCCAGCACGACTTCTGCTTCCAGGGTTGGATTACCGCGCGAATCGAGGATTTCCAGCGCATGGATCTTATTGATTTTCATGGTCATTACTCGGACTATTGGCTTTGCCTTGGATTGGGAGCAGGGTCGAATTCGCCGGCGCTTATTTTTTGACAACCCGATCGATATCGACCAGCGTTTCGAGCAGTCCCCTCATGTCTTTCAGGAACATGGAATTCGGGCCGTCGCACAGGGCCTTGTCGGGCTCGGGGTGAGTTTCGCAGAACACGCCGGCCACGCCGACAGCCACGGCTGCACGAGCCAGAACCGGGATGAACTCACGGGCCCCACCGGACGACTCACCCTGCCCGCCCGGCAGCTGAACCGAGTGCGTGGCGTCGAAAACGACCGGGCAGTTCGTGTCGCGCATGATGGCCAGGCTGCGCATATCGGTGACCAGATTGTTGTAACCGAACATATAGCCGCGTTCACAAACCATCAGTTGCTCATTCCCGGTCGCCCGGGCCTTCTCGACCACCCGGCTCATCTCCCACGGAGACAGGAACTGACCCTTCTTGATATTGACCGGCCGGCCGGCTCGCGCCACGTTCTGAATGAAGTTGGTCTGCCGGCACAGGAAGGCCGGCGTCTGAAGAACATCAGCCACCGATGCAACTTCATCAATCGGGGTGTCTTCATGCACATCGGTCAGGACCGGCACGCCCACCTGATCCTGCACAGCCTTGAGTATTTTCAGGCCATCGTCCAGTCCTGGGCCCCGGTAGCTCTTGACCGAAGTCCGGTTGGCCTTGTCAAAAGAGCCTTTGAAAATGTACGGGATTCCGAGCTCTGCGGTCACTTCACGCAGATGGCCGGCCACGTCCAGACAAAGCTGCTCTGACTCCAGCGTGTCCGGCCCGGCGATCAGAAACAGCGGCTGGTCCAGACCCACCTCAAATCCACACAGTTTCATGAGCCCACCTCAACGCCGGCCAGACGCCGGGCCAGCGCGGCGCGGATGAAGCCGGTAAATAGCGGGTGCCCATCGCGGGGTGTAGAGGTGAATTCCGGGTGGAACTGGCAGGCGACAAACCACGGGTGGTCAGGCAACTCGATCATCTCGACCAAGGTACCGTCAGCCGAAAGGCCGGACAGTTTCATCCCGTGCTCGATGATCACATCGCGATAGTGGTTGTTGAACTCATAACGGTGCCGGTGACGCTCCAATACCTCATCCTTGCCGTAGAGTTTGCGCGCCAGCGTGTCGCTGACCAGGCTGCAACGCTGGGCGCCCAGGCGCATGGTGCCACCCAGGTCGCAGTGTTCGTCGCGCAGCTCTTTGCGGCCCTTTTCGTCCATCCACTCGGTGATCAGCCCAATGACCGGATCGGGTGTATCCGGATCGATTTCCGTTGAATTGGCGTCCTTGAGACCGCACACATGTCGCGCAAATTCCACGACCGCGGTCTGCAAGCCCAGGCAAATGCCAAGATACGGCAGGCCCGACTCGCGGGCGTATCGGATTGCCGCAATCTTGCCCTCAAAGCCGCGCTCTCCGAACCCGCCGGGGACCAGAATGGCGTCGACCCCAGAGAGCATTCCGACACCGCTTTCTTCAATTTCCTCAGACTCCACCGGCTTGATCCTGACCGCTACCCGGTCGGCCAACCCACCGGCCAGCAGAGCTTCATTCAGTGACTTGTACGCATCGGCATGCTCAACGTACTTGCCCACCATGGCGATGGTGACTTCGTGGTCCGGACGGGCACGGCGCTCCACGACGTCTTCCCAATCCGACAAGTCCGGCGGCGAGGCCTTGATGCCGAGGCGATCGAGCACGATCCGGTCCAGACCCTGGCGGTGATAGAACAGCGGAATCTTGTAAATGTTGTCCACGTCCACCGCCGAGATCACAGCCTCGGCCGAGACGTTGGTAAACAACGCAATCTTCTTGCGCTCCTCATCAGAAATCATGCGCTCACAGCGGCACAGCAATACATCGGGTTGGATGCCGATCGATCTCAACTCCTTGACCGAATGCTGGGTCGGCTTGGTCTTGATTTCATTGGCCGCCTTCAGATAGGGGACCAACGTCAGGTGCATAAACAACGCCTGCCGACCGTATTCGGTCCCCAGCTGTCGAATCGCCTCCAGAAACGGCAGCGACTCAATATCACCCACCGTGCCGCCAATTTCCACCAGGGCGACATCGTAACCCTCCACCGCCCGGTTGACCGAATCCTTGATCTCATCGGTAATGTGCGGGATGACCTGAACGGTCGAGCCCAGATAATCGCCGCGACGTTCCTTGGCGATGACATTGGCGTAGATGCGGCCGGTGGTGAAATTGTTGCGCTGGGTCATCCGGGTGCGCACGAAGCGCTCGTAATGCCCCAGATCAAGATCGGTCTCCGCACCATCCTCGGTGACGAAGACTTCGCCGTGCTGGAACGGGCTCATCGTGCCCGGATCCACGTTGATGTAGGGATCGAGTTTGAGGAGGGTGACGCGCAGTCCCCGAGCCTCCAGAATCGAGCCGAGCGAGGCAGCGGCAATACCTTTCCCCAGCGAGGAAACCACGCCGCCGGTAACGAAAATCAAAGAGGTCATGCCCGGAGATTCCTGCACAGAAGAGGACCGGGATCACATTCTAACCGAAAAGCCCGGCTGGCCCTCTCCGGCGTCAGCGATTTCTGCCTGATCAGGTCTTCCAGATGCAGCTGACCATGCGCCCGCAGTCGCCGTCTCTCCGATAGGAAAAAAACCGCTCGGCGTCCGAGGCGGTGCAAAGTCCGCAGTCCTGAATTTCTGAAACGCCTGCTCGCGTGAGCAAATACCGGGCGATCTCCTTGAGATCACAGTACAAAGTGCCGTCCACACCGGTGGAAAAAGCCATATCCAGACACTGACTCAGCCCCAGAAACTCTTCGCGGACCGACTCGCCGACAGCGTAATGTTCAGCCCCGATGCCCGGTCCGATCCAGGCCATTAGTGTGGTGGGGGAGACTGGCAACGCCTCGACCAGCGCCCCGGGAATATCGGCCACCAGACCTCGCCAGCCAGCATGGGCCGCACCGATCACGCGGCCATCTTCTGCTGCCAGAAGGATGGGCAGGCAATCGGCCGTTTGTATGGTCAGAACCTGCTGCGCTCTGTCCGTCCAGACGGCATCGGCCTCAATCTTCGACCGCCACTCATCGGCGTGAATGACCCGCGCGCCGTGAACCTGCTTTAGCCAGAGGGGTGGCGAGGGAAGCTTGGTCTGGAGCCGGCGCCGATTCTCCCTGACTGCATCCGGATTGTCACCACAGGCCAAACCCAGATTGAAACTGGTCCATGGCCCCGAGCTCACGCCGCCTGTTCGAGTTGTGCTGAAGGCCTGCACACCGGGCACCGACCAGGCGGGGCGAATCAGGCGCATGGCTGCAAAGCGGCGATCAAGGCAGCGAAATCCTGGGGCAAGTCGGCGGCCACGCTGATGGTTTCAGCGCTGTCGGGGTGGTCCAGCGAAAGACTTGCTGCATGCAGGGCCTGACGGCGGAAGCTGTGCCACAC
>JAZBPR010000221.1:0-5834 GCA_036351735.1 Wenzhouxiangella sp.
ATCGGCAAACGACAACTCGCCCAGGGCGGCAAACCGACGCCCGATGCCGTCAAAGGCACCCAGTCCGGCGGCGATTGTCTCGGCATCCAGCCCCAGCTCCCAGGCCACCGCCGCGGCACCCAGAGCATTCTGAACGTTGTGGCGGCCCGGCTGTGCTAGATGGACCCTGATCCCTTCGCTGCTGTCCGGCAGCCATAAGGTAAAAGCCATGCTGCGGCCTTCCTGACTCAGGTCAGAAGCGCGAACGTCGGCGGCCTCGTCGAAGCCGTATGTCACCACGCTTCGGCCGACATCGGGCACCAGCTGAGCCACGTGGGGATCATCAATACACAACACCGCCACTCCAAAAAAAGGCAGGTGATGAAGAAAGTCAAGGAAAGACTGCTGGAGCCGGTCAAAGCTTCCCTGATAGGCGTCCAGGTGGTCGCGATCAATGTTGGTCACGACCGAAATGACCGGCTGAAGCTGCAGGAATGAAGCGTCACTTTCATCCGCCTCGGCCACCAGGTAACGGCCTTCACCCAATCGCGCATGGGAGCCGAAGGCGTTGACCAAGCCGCCGATGATGAACGTCGGGTCCAGTCCTGCATGCGCCAGAATCCCGGCCACAAGGGACGTTGTCGTGGTCTTGCCATGCGTGCCAGCCACCGCAATACCCTGGCGGAAACGCATCAGCTCGCCCAACATTTCAGCGCGGGCAACGACCGGAATACGGCGTTCTTTGGCGGCGCAGAGTTCGGCGTTGCTTTCGCTGACCGCACCCGAAACGACCAGGACATCGGCCTCGCCAAGATGGCTGGCGTCGTGTCCGATAGACACGATGACACCAAGATCTCGAAGACGACGAACCGCATCAGATTCAACCAGGTCAGAGCCGCTCACTGCAAAGCCCAGATTCACCAGCACCTCGGCGATTCCACTCATGCCGGCACCGCCGATGCCCACCAGATGAATCTGGCGGATCCTGTGCATGAGGCTCGGTGCCGGGCGTTGCGGTCTGCTCACTGAACCACCTCCAGACAGGCTTCCGCTACGATGTCGGCGGCGTCGGGGCGAGCCAGTTCATGAGCCTTTTCACCCATGGCAGCCAATGTCAGGCGATCGACGCGTACAAGACAGTCGGCCAACTCCTGCGGACTCAAATCAGCTTCTGGCATCAGCCAGGCGGCACCCGCGTCCACAAGGAATCGCGCGTTGGCGGTTTGATGGTCGTCGACCGCAAAAGGAAAAGGCACAAGGATGGCAGGCACGCCGGCTGCACACAACTCGGCCACAGTCAAAGCCCCGGAACGGCAGATCGCAAGATCTGCAGCGGCCCAGGCCGAGGCCATGTCGTCAATGAATTCAACGACCTCAGCGGCAACACCGCTTTCGGAGTAACTGGCCCGTGTCGCATCCAGCTGCCGGCCGGCCTGGTGGGTGACCTGAGGACGTTCAGCCTCTGGGATCAGGGACAGCGCTTTGGGAACCACTTGTCCCAGGGCCGCCGAGCCTTGGCTGCCGCCCACAACGAGCACGCGCAGAGCACCCGAGCGCGATTGGCTTCGCTCAGCCGGCGGCTGCAGGGCCAAAATATCGCCGCGAACCGGGTTGCCACTGTGACAAGCGCCTTTCAACCCGCCAGGAAAGCCGCCAAACACCCGTCTCGCCAGCGGCCTCAACAAGCGGTTGGTCAGGCCAGGGATGGCGTTTTGTTCATGAATCAGCAGGGGAATCCCCATCAGTCGGGCCATCAGTCCACCCGGCCCGGCCACATAACCCCCCATGCTCAAAACACAGCCCGGACGCTGAAGCTGAAAAGTCCGCCGAGCCTGAAGCATCGCCTTCAGCACCCGAAAAGGGGCCTGTAGCCAGCCAGCCAGACCCTTTCCGCGAAGTCCAGTAATGCTGATCCGTGCCAGCGGCAGCCCCGCAGCCGGCACCAGCCGGTTCTCAAGACCGCCCGGAGTGCCCAACCAGGAGACCTCGGCCCCACGTTGTTCGAGACAACGCGCAACCGCCAGTCCGGGAAAGATATGTCCACCGGTTCCGGCTGCCATGATGGTCACTCGGGGTGCACTCATACCTTCCAGTGCCCTCCGCGCCGCGGTCGCGTCAGCTGCTCGCGCTGCAGTTCCCACTGCACCCGGACGACCAGAGCAATGGCCAGAATGGTCATGATCAGGCTCGAACCACCCGAGGAAATCAACGGTAGGGTCAACCCCTTGGTCGGGAGCAGACCCAGATTCACGCCCATGCTGACCAGGGCCTGAAGTCCGATCCACAGCGCCACACCCCAGCACAGAAAAGCCTGGAACGTCCGATCCATGGCTTGTGCGCGCAAACCCACCTGCAGAATCCGGCCGATCAGCAAACCAAACAATGTCAGGACCAGCGCAATCCCAACCAGCCCGAACTCCTCCGCCAGCACCGCAAAGATGAAGTCAGTATGCGCCTCGGGGAGGTAGTAAAGCTTTTGTACGCTGGCCCCCAGACCCACACCGGTGATCTGGCCACGACCCACCGCGATCAGTGCCTGGGTCAGCTGGAATCCGGCGTTGAAAGGATCTGCCCAGGGGTCCACGAAGCTCATGACCCGCCTAAGCCGATAAGGCTCGAGCGCGGCAACCGTGATCAGCGGCACGCTGGTCAGCCCCAGAACGAACAAATGGCGCCAAGCCGCACCGGCCAACCAGACCATGCCGCCAACAATTGCGACGATTACCACGGCTGAACCCATGTCCGGCTGCTTGAGCAGTATCACGCCCAGCAATCCTGCTGCCAGCAGCGGCTTCAGGGTTTCAAGAAAGCCGCGACGGTTGAGTTCCGGGCGCCGGGCAAGGTAAAAGGCCACGAACAGAATCATGAGCAGCTTGGCTGCCTCGACAACCTGAAAGCCCGCCACGCCGAGATTGATCCAGCGTGTTGATCCATTGCGCTCGATCCCCAATCCCGGAATGAATGGCAGGAGCAGAACGACCACAGCAGCAACCAGGCAATAAGGCGCCAGCACCTCAATCTGACGCGTGCCAATCCAGCGCAAGCTGATTGCCAGCGTCAGACCCAAAACGATATAGATGACATGCCGGGTCACGAAATGCCAGATCGAGACCGAATAGCCTTCAGCGATCGCAATCGAGGTTGAGGCCACCATGACAATCCCGATCGCCAGTAGCACGCTTGCACACACCAGCAGAACCGGGTCCAGGCCGGCCTTGCGCGGCGCATCCTTCCAGCGATGGGCTTGACGTCGGTTGCTCATCGTCCCATCACCTGATCTTCAACGTCGCCAGGCTGGCCAGGACCAGCATCACCGAAATGATCCAGAAGCGCACGATGACCTTGGGCTCAGGCCAGCCCTTGAGCTCAAAGTGGTGATGGATCGGCGCCATGCGGAAAATCCGCTTGCCCGTGAGCTTGAACGATGCGACCTGAAGAATGACCGACAAGGTCTCGATGACGAAGATGCCGGCCATGATCACAAAGACGATTTCCTGACGAACCGCCACGGCCACCAGTCCCAGCGCGGCGCCCACGGCCAGCGCACCGATGTCGCCCATGAAAACCGAAGCCGGATAGGTGTTGAACCAGAGAAAACCCAGGCCGGCACCCGCCAGGGCCGCGCAGAAAATAGCCAATTCGCCGACCCCGGGAACATAGGCAATCTGCAGGTAATCGCTGAACACGGTATTGCCTGTCGCATAGGCAAAAATGCCAAGACCCGTGGCCACGAACACCGCAGGCATGATGGCCAGGCCATCCAGACCATCGGTGAGGTTCACGGCGTTGGAAGAGCCCACGATGACGAAATAAGTCAGGACAACAAAACCCAAACCCAACGGAATCGCAACATCCTTGAAAAACGGAACAAACAGCTGCGTATTGGCCGGAACATCGGCACTCAGGTAGAGAAAGACCCCGACAGCAAGCGCTGCCAGAGACTGAAAAAGATATTTCCAGCGGGCCGGCAGACCCGCGCTGTCCTTGAGCTTGAGCTTGCGGTAGTCATCAACAAAACCGATCAGCCCGAAGGCGACCGTGACGAACAAAACAGTCCAGACGTAGCGATTACCCAGATCCGACCACAACAGCGTGCTGACCACGATGGCGATCAGAATCATCGCTCCGCCCATGGTGGGCGTGCCCGCTTTCAGGTGGTGAGTATCGGGTCCAAGCTCGCGAATCGGCTGACCGTATTGGCGTTCGATCATGTGCCTAATGAAAAACGGCCCGATGGCAAGAGACACCACCATGGCGGTCATGGCGGCCATGATGGTTCGAAAGGTAATGAAGCCGAACAACGCGACATCCAGCGCCAGAACCTGCTCGAAGAACCAGACCAGCATCAGTCAGCGCCTCCCATCAGGCCGGCGACGGTTTGCTCCATCGCCATGGATCGGGAGCCTTTGACCAGACAGTTCACGCCCGCGTGGATTTCTTCTGACAGGGCTTTCAGCAGCTCACCGTGCGACCGGTAGTGCACGGCACCCGCACCGAAAGCTTCGCAACTGTGGCGGCTGATCGGCCCTAGGCAAAACAGGCGCCGGACGCCAAGATCTGCCGCCGCCTGGCCCATTTCAGCGTGGAGCTTCTCGGTATCCTGCCCCAGCTCTGCCATGTCTCCCAGTACAAGCCAGCGCTCACCGCCCAGTTCATCGAGCACTTGCAATCCGGCGTATAGCGAGGCCGGGTTCGCGTTGTAGGTGTCATCGACCACGGCCCAGCCGTTCTTATGATGGCGGATCTGCAGGCGACCCGGCACACCGGTCATCCGCTCAAGTGCCTCGATCGCTGGAGCCAGCGGCACGTCCAGCGCGCAGCTCACGGCAACTGCAGCGAGCGCGTTGAGCAGATTGTGATGCCCCGGAAGAGCCGGTCTAAACATCAGCTCCTCATGTCCGATGACGATACGAAGCTTCCCGTGTTCGGGCACGCCTCGAACGTCTGCTGCATTCTCAATACCAAAGGTGATGACCCGCCGGGGGGCAGCGATTCGGGACCAGAAGTCGGCAAATCGGTCATCGGCATTGATCACCGCCGTTCCATCTGCAGGCAACGCGGCGAGCAACTCACCGGTCACCTCGGCGACCCCTTCCAGGCTGCCCATGGTCGCCAGATGCGCCGGGCCAGCATTGGTGATCACCCCAACTTGCGGGCGCGCCATCTCGGACAGGTATCGGATATCCCCTGAACGCGCCTCGCCCATTTCCACGGCGGCATAGGCATGGTCTGCGGATAGCCGGGAAAGCGTGAGTGGGACACCGATTTCGTTGTTGAAATTGCCGGGCGTGGCAGCGGTTGGACCAGCCACAGACAGCATGGCCGCGGTCATCTCCTTGACCGTGGTCTTGCCGTTGCTCCCGGTAATGCCAACCACCTTCAGCCCATCGAGTTGCTTGCGCCAGTGCGCGGCAATCTGGCCCATGGCCCGCTGGGTATCCTCGACCTGAACATGGGCAATGTCGGCATCCAGTGCGCGTTCAGCCAAGACGGCCGAAGCGCCAGCGTCAACTGCTTGGCGGGCAAACTCATGCCCGTCACTGTGCTCGCCTGACAACGCGACAAACAGATCACCGCTCCTGATCTGCCGGCTGTCATGGCATAGCCCGCAAATCTCAACGTCAGGCCCGTGCAACTGACCTGTGGTTACGGCAGCAATTTCCCGGAGCATCAAGCGCATCAGGCTGCCTCCACCAGACTCTCACGCACGACCGCAGCGTCTGAATGCCGATGCACCTGTGATCCAACTGTCTGGGTTGTCTCATGACCCTTGCCGGCAATCAGCACCAGATCGCCCGGCTGTGCCTCGCGCAGTGCCGTGCGGATAGCCTGGACGCGATCGCGAATCACCCGGC
>JAZBPR010000222.1:0-7437 GCA_036351735.1 Wenzhouxiangella sp.
CACATTATTTTCTGTATGAGCGGTGAACGACCCTGCGTTTGCCAAGCTTCAGCATGAACAGCAGCGCGCCAGATGACTCGAAGCGGGCTCGACAAACCAGACATTACCGCGACGGTGCAGGTAGCCGCAGCAGCGATAGTGGCACTCGAGAGTCCAACTTGGGCTTTTTTGCAGCTACCTTGTTGGGTGCAGAAGGCGTTGCTGAGATAGAACTGAGCTACCAGGACACGGTGCTCGACGTCTTCACCGCTGGACCAGGCGTTCCCTCAGTCAGCATCTCAAGCCCCGGGCCGGGCGATAATTACGCCAGTGGCTCAGTGCCGGTGAGATGGAGCGCCAGTGATCCAGACGGCGACCCCCTCACGATAACGATCGAGTACTCAGCTGACAATGGCAGCAGTTGGCTGCCGGTGGGTTACGGCGAAGGAAATAACGGCACGGTCAACCTCTCCGCCGCAATTTTGGCCGGCAGCAGCCAAGCCCGGCTGCGGCTGACGGTCAGCGATGGATTCCAGTCCACCGTGACCATTTCGTCCGCCTTCACCGTGGCCAATCAACCGCCGGTCGCCTACATCGGCTCACCGGACGACACCGTGGACTATCTCGAAGGCGAACTCGTTCGGCTGTCAGGCGGTGCTTGGGATGCCGAAACGCTAGACTTTGATCCCATAGGACTGCGCTGGAGCAGCAGTCGCGATGGCGAGCTCGGGTACGGCGCCGTGCTTGACGCGTTGCTGAGTGTAGGCACCCATCAGCTGACCCTGGAGGCGACCAATGCTGCGGGCTTGAGCGATCTCGCTTCCATTACGGTCACAATCCGAGGCGACTATGATGGGGATGGGGTGGCCGACGAGGACGAATTCGGGCTGGGTTTGAACCCCTTGCTTCTCCATGATGCCTGGAGCGACGCTGATGGAGACAACCTGCCGTTCCTAATGGAGGCGCGCTGGGGGACCGACCCCGACGTGGCAGACACAAGCGGCAGCGGCCGAAGCGATGCCGAAGACATTGCCGCAGGCTTGGATCCACTGGACCGTGACTTCACGCTGCCGCTGGACGCGCTCAGCGTCGCGCCGACGTCTGTCCAGCTATTCCATGACCGCACTCTGGGCACGCTAAACCCGCACAGCCGTCTGCAGATTGCCAGCAGATCAGGGGCGCAGTGGACGGTGAGCAGCAACCGCGATTGGCTCATACCGCTGCGCTCCGCAGGCACGACGCCGGATACCATTAGTGTGACAGCAGTCAGCGATGGACTGCCCAACGGCGTCCATCAGGCAACCCTGAGCTTCAGCAGCGCTTCGGGCAACGTGGAAATTCCGGTAGTACTTACCGTGCGCGGCTCGTCAGTGCCAATTGAAAACTTCATTTTCCAGGATCGCTTCCAGACGAACCTTGGCCGTCTGTTTGATCGGACTATGCTGGGGGTTCAGAAAGAGGAGTTCGGTTCTTTAAGAAACTGAAGTTCTTCATCAGTAGATTCCCGGCCGAGTAGCTCATTCCTGTGTAGATAGCGACCAAAGCGGTCGACAATCACCTTGCTTGATTTCAAACTCAAGGTTGTGTTCCAAATCGGGTTGATCGAATAGCTTCATGGCCTGACGATGTATTTCCGGCGACTCGGAATGCATGTAAGGCATTTAGAGAAACGCTCTTTTCCATGGCGGAAGGTTTTGGTCGAATTCTTGCGCAATGGCCTCCTGAGCCAGGACAAGTGCAACCACATCGTTGGCGAAAGCGCGGGCAGACCCCTGATAAATGTTGGCTCTGTCGCCTCAGGAGCCCTCTGCCCTAATCACTACCTCAAAAAAGCAAACGATTGACTTCCGTCTGGACCGAAAAGGAAGATCCAACTGCGCTTTTCCGGAATCACAGACCTGGATCATGCTAGGCACTGTCAATTCGATGCGACGAGAGCAGCAGCTAATCCGAACGGTTGGCGGCCATCGCGAGGAAGCGGTCGGAATAAGCGCGCTCGGACTCTGCGAGGTAATGGAGATTGCGGCCCCGATCAAGGATTTCCCAGACATGAGGCGGCGACTGGTTCAGTAGCTCATTGTGCAACTCGACTCTAGCTTCCTCCGTCATGTCGGACATATCGTCAGCAATCAGCTGAGCACTATCATCTTCACCCATCGAAAGATAGTAGATCCCGAGGCGAATTTGCGCTTTGCGAACGCCAGAAAGCCCGCGATAGTGTCGATGCGTTTGAACCGCCTCCTCAGCGTCAAGCGATAACAACTGGGCAAGCATTGTCCGGTCGCAACCAAGACACTGGGTATACGCATAGCGGCAAAGGCTCGCGATATCGTACGCCGAGATCTCGGTGATCGCGGGGAGCTCTTCCTCGAAAGCAAGATAGCCATAAAAGCGCATGAAACGAACGCCCTCGCAGGCTTCGACGGACAGGTCGCGACGTAGCAGATCTTCCAGCAGCATCCGATACTGCAGCAACACTGCATCAGCGGTTTGCTCGATGCGCTGATCGATCGCAGCCTGCAGGTAGCAGTTGAAGAAACGGAACACCATGCGAACCAGATCAGTCTGGCGAGCGGCCGCCGCCGCTTCCCCTAGGTAACGCGTATCAATGGCAACCTGGGAGTTGATGTCGCTCATTGTTCCGAGTGCCTCCTGGTAGACGCGCAGCAGCTCATGCATCGTCTTCCACTCCACCCATAATCCCCGATTCTCAAGCTCGGCCAGTAGTTCGGAATCCATCGCGACAAAGTCCGGATTAAACCTCACCTCTTCCCCGAATCTGTACCAGGGATGGGTTGTATCGGACCTGTCTGAGATGTAGTGCACACCAAAATCGCATAAGGCGTCGATAGCACTCACGGCGATGATCTTGTCGCGCCCTTCAATCGAATTATTGGCAATATCCGTAATCTCTCCCATCTGCTGCAGTACGCGTCCCTGCAAGCGTCCGATTTCCTCCTCAGAGCTGCTTGCCAGACCGCGTTCGGCCAAGCCTGTGGTATGAAGACGCAGGCGATTGATGATATTGCTCGGTTCCAGAAACCAGAAGGTGTAAGCAAAGTAAGGAAGCATTAGAGCGAGACCCATACTGGTCAGCACCATGACGAGCAATAGCAAACTGGTCGGCACAAAGTCCGGGCGTAGAGTCACGCTGAGCCAAACAGCGCAAAGACTGGCAACGATGTAGAAGCTGATGACTGCGATATGAGTCGGCTCACGCAAAAACATGATAGCCACACCCGTATAGCGCTCGGACGAGAGCTGCACGATGATCGCCACAACCGTCAAGACAATGCCAAGCACCGCAACGATGGTCATTCCAAGTGCCGGCAGGGCGTCAGTAATGAGCGCCGGGTCGAACGCCAGGTAGTGATTGACTATGCCCAAAATGCTGGGCGGGCCGCTGCCGAAGATGACCGAGTCGATCACGTAGAACGCCGTGCAAAAGAGCACTGCCACGATGATGACAGCCACCATGGGCAGGATCCAACTACGAACTATCGGGGGTGCTGCGCCCTTCGGTCTGCGGGAAATCCCAGAAACCTCTGCGTATTTGCCGCGGTCTCGGTTGCGTGCCTCGTCGCCTGAATTCGTAGGCATTGCTTACTCCTGACCAACGCGGACGATACGTGTCGAATAACAGCCGTCACTCTAACCGGAATTGCTCAGCTATCCAAGGTCACATTGCATGGAGTCTGAATCACTGCCTTGGCGGTCGTGTACTGTCTCAAATGCGCTGGGAATCAGGATCAACATCGCTTATTCTGCCCTGCTCGTCCGAGGCGCCCGGGATTGAGCCGGCTGAACAGTCTGTCAGATGGGCAGACCCACTTTCTCAAGCACCGCGTGCCAGCGCGGATCGTCGCGCAGATAGGCAAGCTGCCAGCTGAGCTTCATCTCAATCAGTGCCGGATCACGGGCTTCGGCAGCCTGGTTGAGCAGCTCAAAGACTTTCTCCGTATCGCCACACAGCCCATAGATTTCGGCCGCGTTGAATACCTCACGTTGCGCAATCAGCTCTCCAGCAATTTCGTAGGCCTTTTCGGTCTCGCCGGCCGCACAGGCAACCATGCCATATCCAATGGTCTTCCAGATAGGCGAGGTCTCTTTTTCTATGGCCTCCTGAGCCTCAGAGACGTTGTCCTGCGCTACCAACACCTTGGCAAGCTGGTAATGGGCAAAGGCGGAATCCGGCTTGAACTCGATCACCTTGCGGATCATCTCATCGGCCAGAGCCACGTCGCCGGCGGCTAGTGCGTTGAGACTGTAATTGGAGTAGGTCTTGTGATTCAGGGGGTCCCGGTCGAGGATGCGCTGAAACGATTCCATGGCCTCGTCAAAGCGGCCAAAACGCCCGTAAATGGTGCCGAGTCTGCGCAGTGCGGTAGTGTGGTTGGGGAACAGATCCAACGCTCGCTTGAGGTCAATCTCCGCTCCCGTGTAGTCTCGGGCAACAACCTGTCTGATCAGCGCCCGGGCGACGTAGGCGTCGGCCAGTTCATCATCAATAGCCAGCGCTTCCTCCACCAGGGCTGTGGAACGGTCGACGGCGAGCTCGCGATCCCGCGAGGCCAGGTTGAGCCCCAACATCAGGTTGGCATTAGCCAGACCCACCAGCGGTTCGGCGTACTCGGGGTCTGCTGCGCGCGCTTCGTTGAAATACTCGATAGCCTGTTTCTGGCTTTCTGCAGTCACGAGACCCTGAAGATAGTTGCCCTGCTGGAAAGCACGATAGGCCTCGGCAACCACTTCCCGCTGCTCTGGTTCTGCTTCCTGATCGAGCAGTTGTCCCTCCAACTCTTCAACGACAGCTCTGGCAATTTCGTCCTGCACTTGCAGAATGTTGGTGAGCTTGCGATCGTAGTTGGCCGACCAGAGGGTCTGACCGCGGTCGGCGTCAATCAGGTTGGTGCTGATCCTGATGTTATCGTCCACCGCGCGCACCGTACCCTCCAGGATAGTGCCAACTCCCAAGGTCTTGCCGATGGCGCTGAAGTCTCCCTCATGATCTTTGAACTGGAACGCAGACGTTCGGCCGGTGACCTTCAGATCGGTATTGCGGGACAGTAGGTTCAGGAGTTCAACGGTCAAGCCTTCGGCAAAGTATTCCTGATCTCGACGAGCGCTCATGTCGGCAAACGGCAGCACGGCGATCGCCCGCAAGTGCTCACCACGAATAGCATCAGACTGCCAGATTCTCTCCAGCACAAAGTAGCTGACCACGAGCGTCAGCACACCCATAATGATGAGGTCCACCTTACGGCCAGTGCGGGTCTTGAAGCGCACTTCCTCCGAAGTATCCACACCGTCTTCGCGCTTGAGCCCTTCAGGAGTCAACTCAAACATCCAGGCAACGATCAGGGCGATCGGAAGGCCACCGATCAGGGTCAGCACGACGGCCCGCATGGCCCAGTCAGGGCCGGAAAAGGTATCCAGCAGCAGGTTGGCCGCTTCTACCAAAGCCCAGCCAGCCACCACGTAGCCAATGGCTACGCGGATGACATTCCGCTGCTTGAGTTTCTGAAGAAATGTCACCTGCGATTTTGTCCCCGGGCGGCCGGACAGCCACCGACAAATCCAGCATCTAGCTTACCGTAAAACGCGTAAATGCCAAATTCCTCAGAAGCACTGCCGGCGCGCATATTCAAGTGGACAAAAGCATCACCCCGGCGCCAGTCACTCCGTAGAAACAACGCAGTTCTGGCCTACTGTGCGATTGGCCCCGCTCAGTTTGATTTCCTTGGCCGCCAGACCGCAGCCAAAGTTCTGTCCCGAGGATGAAACGGCAATCTCTCCATTGCGGGCGACAAGGAACCCTTTGAAGTCCGAATTAGAAGACGAGACCTGGATGGCTCCGCGGTCATCGAACTGCGTCAGGAAGGCCAGCCCGTCAACAAACGGGGTGATCTCATGTCTTGAGCCCGTCAGGTTGATCGCTTCTGTGGACACCACCGTGACATTGGCTACGATTCTTGAGCCTTTGGTGCGCACCTCACACGGTACCCAGTACAGCCCCGGCGCGGTATTCCTGTCCAGCTCCCAGCGGCCATCAGCATCGCACGCTTCGCTCATGTCAAAGTACTGATCATCCAAGGCTACAGCCAGGTCGCTATCCGGAGCGTAGCTGGCAGGCTCGAAGGCAAACGGCCAAACCGCTGGTGCCATCTGTTCCGGCGGGCTTGCGAACGTGTGGCCGCTGCCTTTTACCGACAGGTGCCCCGCGTATCGCGTCAAGCCATTCACCGTCTTACGAGCTCCCTTGATGTCGATATCGCTGTTGCTGTGGACCAGGCCATCAACAGTATTGGCACCACCAGTCCACTCAATTCCGCCAGCTGTGCTGCCCTGAGCCCACAAACCCGTTGGGCCTGAAACCGCGAACTCAAGCTTTTCCGTCTGTTGATAAGTACCACCGAAATCAACCGTCACAACCAACACTGTAAAGGCCCTGGCCTCTGCATATTCATGTGTGGCAGCGAACGCCCAATGGTCATTTTCCTCGACCAGTTGCAAGGTTTCTACGGTGCCGTCGCCCCAGTCAATGGTGGCCGATTCGGTGAATTCATCAAGGTTGGTGACACGGCCAGTAACAGTAACGGGCTCGCCAACAGAAATGACCTCTGTCGAAGCCTCTAGCGCAAGCGGTTCAATAGTGGAGATCGTGTCGGCGGAGTCGGGCCGAGGGCTAGCGGGACAGTCCTCGCCCACTGTGTGATTAGACCCTCTCAGCGTCAGCTCGTTGGCAGCCACGCCGCAGCCAATGTTCTGTCTGGAACCCGACAGTACGATGCCTCCTTGGCGTGCGACTACGAAACCACCGATATCGGATCTGGACGAAGAAATCCGGATGGCATTTTTGTCATTTGACGTCGTTATGAAGGCCAGACCGTCCACGAACGGGGTGATCTCATGCCTCGCCCCGTTGACTCTGATCTTGTCTGTCGAGACCACTGTGACACTGGCTTCAATTCCTGAGCCCTTGGTCCGGACTTCACAGGGGACCCAGTAGACACCAGGCGCCATATTTCTTTCCAGCGACCAGTTGCCGTCGGCATCACAGACCTTGCTCATGTCAAAGTACTGGCCACCCAACGCCACGGCCAGGCTGCCGCCCGGCGCATAGCTGGCC
Source organism: Wenzhouxiangella sp. (assembly GCA_036351735.1). Taxonomy (GTDB): domain Bacteria; phylum Pseudomonadota; class Gammaproteobacteria; order Xanthomonadales; family Wenzhouxiangellaceae; genus Wenzhouxiangella. The sequence goes on from JAZBPR010000222.1 coordinate 7,109, forward strand.
GAGTCGAAGGCAAAAGGCCAAGCAGCTGGTTCGACCTGTTCTGGCGTGCTCGAAAACGTGTGGCTGTTGCCCTTCACCGACAGCTTGCCAACATATCGCGTAGGACCGTTGACCGTCTTCTTGGCGCCCCTTATGTTGATATCCCCGTTGCTGTGCACAAGACCCTCGACGGTGCTGGCACCACCGGTCCAGTCAATACCATCGGCGTTAGTGCCCTGAGCCCACAAACCCGTGGGTTCTGATAATGCAAGGGCCAGCTGTTCTGTTTGCAGGTACGCCCCACCGAAATCAACCGTCACCGTGACAACCGTGTCGGAATCAGTCACCGC
>JAZBPR010000223.1:0-6700 GCA_036351735.1 Wenzhouxiangella sp.
GCAGGGCATCCGGGTCAACCTGGTATGCCCGGGCATCATCGACACACCGATGCACCAGCGCCTGCGCAAAGACATCGGCGACGAAGTCTACGACCAGGCACTGCCCAGCGTGCATCTAAAGCGCGCCGGGCAACCGCAAGAGATTGCTCGGGCGATCGTATTTCTGTGCTCGGATGAAGCCAGCTATATCACCGGCACCACGTTGACCCCTGACGGTGGCTTTACGCTGACGATTTGAGCTCCAAAAACAATCATCCAAGGACCAGCATCATGAAACACCATTGTCTCGCTCTGTTCGCCCTTGCTTTGGGCTTGTCCGTCCATGCCGATAGTTCTGCTACGACAGAAGGCCGCGCCGTGGACGAGTATGAAAACGCTTATCGACAGGTCGCCCTGTTTCCAGCCGAGGGCTCGCTGGTGCGTCCCGAAGATGGCGTCATGCTGGCCGACGGTACGCTGCTGGTCGCCGACCAGGTGCACGGCCTGGTGGCACTTGATCCAAATGGGGCCAAGCGGCCATTCGGTGATTTTGCGTCGGCCGGCTATATCCATGCGCCTCCTGATCGCAGTGCCGGCCCGAACGGCGTGGCCATGGAACCGGACGGCATCCACGTGCTGGTCGCCGATATTTTTACCGGCGCCATCTATCGCGTGAATACCGAAAGCGAGCACGTGGAGTTGGCCTATCAGCACGAATTTGGCGCCAACGCGGCGCGCAGCGATAGCAGCGGCGCGATCTGGTTTACCCAGTCTACGGAAAACAGCGGCCCGGATTCCGAAGCGCGGATGTTCGCGGCGGTCGATATGCGGTCGCTGGATGGCGCGCTGTTCCGGGTGCCGCCACCAGGTATCGATGGATTGCGACCGGCGGCAGAACTCAAGCTCTCCGGCCTTGCTTTTGGCAATGGGCTGGCGATCGACGAGGCGCGGGGCCAGATCTACGTGGCCGAAGTCATGGGCGATCGCATCATCGGCTACCGGATGGACGTGGCGACCGGAGCGATGTCCGAAGGCCGGGTGGTCGCCGAACTGCCGACCCCTGACAATATCGAACTCGACGCCTCAGGCCGACTATGGGTCGCCTCCCCCATCGCCAACGCCTTGTTGGTCGTCGATCCTGAATCCGGCTACTGGGCGACAGCCTACTATCCGGAAACCCCCGAACATCAGGCCCTTTTCGCCGAATGGCAGCGTCGCACGCACAGCGGCGAGCCCAGGCTGGAGTTGATCGGTCCTGATATGTGGTCACCGCTACCGGGTCTGTTTACCGGCATGATCCTGACTACCGAAGGCGGCCCGATCTACCTGGCAGGACTGGGGAACGCGCTGGTCAAGCTGGAGCCAGCAAAATGACCAGCCTGTCCGAATATCTCGACTATTCTGATCAGCCAGATCAATTGACTGGCGGGATCCGCCGCATTCCGATCAAGACCTCGAAAGGCGATTTCTCGGTCTGGACCAAGCGCGTCGGCAACAATCCAAAGATCCGTCTGTTGCTGCTGCACGGTGGCCCGGGCGCCACCCATGAGTTGTATGAATGCTTCGACGGCTACCTCCCGGTCGAGGGCATCGAATACATCTACTACGACCAACTCGGTTCGTACTACAGCGACCAGCCCGATGATCCTGAACTGTGGACCATCAAGCATTTCGTGGACGAGGTCGAGCAAGTGCGGCAGGCGCTGGGGCTGAACCGGGAAAACTTCTTTCTGTACGGTCAGTCCTGGGGCGGGATGCTGGCGCTTGAGTATGCCTTGGCGCACCAGCAGCATCTGAAAGGTCTGATCATCTCGAACATGGTCTCCGACGTCCACGGCTACAACCGCTATGCGCGCGAGGTACTGGGCCCGAAGATGGACCCGGCGGTTTACGCCGAGATCCTCGCCCTTGAAGATGCGGAAGATTACGACAACCCGCGCTACGAGGAACTACTGATGCAGCACCACTACACCGAACACGTCCTGCGCATGCCGCTGGAGCAGTGGCCGGATTCGATCATGCGCACTTTCAAGCATCTCAACAAGGACCTCTACGTGCACATGCAGGGCCACAGCGAATTCGGCATGACGCCGAATGCAACCCTGGGCCACTGGAACCGCTCTGGCGACCTTGGCAAGATTGATGTGCCAACTCTGACGGTCGGTGCGGCTCACGACACCATGGACCCGAAGCACATGGAATGGATGGCCGACCAGGTCCAGCGCGGCCGTTATCTGCACTGCCCCAACGGCAGCCATCTATGCCAATACGACGACCCGCAGCACTTTTTCCCGGGTCTGATTCAGTTCCTGAATGACGTCAATAACGGACAGTTCTGACCGCCAACCAATCAGGGCTAACGATCATGCATTTGGAACTGACCGGTAAGGTCGCATTGGTCACTGACGAGAGTCGGGCCAAGAAGAATCACGCACGGTCCAACACGCTTGATCGTGCTCGCATCGTCGTATACCATTTTGGAACCATAACGGTTTCACTGGCATATCGTCATGAGTACATCCATCACCCTTAAAAACATCCCGGACCCGATCTACCAGCGCATCAAGCAGGCAGCGAAGCGCCACCACCGCAGCATGAACAACGAGATCATCGCCTGCCTGGAGCAGGCACTGGCACCTCGACCTGTCGATATCGAAGCGCGACTGGATCAGGCGCGCAGGCTTCGCGGCCGCTTTACCGGTCCGGCGCTGGAGCTGCAGGAGATCTCCCGTGCCATCGAGCGGGATCGAGAATGATTGTTGTCGACACCAATGTGATCGCCTACCTTTATCTGCCGGGCGACCGCACAGCAGCGGCCGAAGCGCTGTTTCGAGAGGATCCAGAGTGGTCGGCACCCTTGCTGTGGCGTAGCGAAATGCGAAATGTGCTGGCCACGCAGATTCGGGCCGGGCGGATGGAGCTGGACGGCGCGCAATCGATCCAGACCGAGGCAGAGCAGCTAATGCTGGGGCGAGAATTTTCCGTCGACTCTGCCGAGGTGCTGCGCCAGGCCGCCGAATCCGGCTGTTCGGCCTATGACTGTGAATTTATCACCCTCGCCGCCTATCTCGATGTCCCGCTTTACAGTGCGGATCGGCGGCTGGTCGAGCGTTTTCCACAGCGCGCACGCCTTTTGGGTCATTGAAACCCGACGGCACCATAATTGACCTCATTGCACCCAATAACGACAATGAGTCCATTACTTCGAGCTGCGAGACTTTAGTGGCGAATATCAATGTGCGAGGTCTGTCGCACCAAACCAAAGCTGCACTGAGAGTGCGTGCAGCAAAGGAAGGCATGTCTCTGGAAGCCTATGCTCGGCGCGCACTGCAGAGGGCTTCAATGGACAATGACAGCGAGCCGAAATCTCTACTGGAGCAGGCTGAGAAGTTCTTCGGTAAGAAACACGGTGTGGAACTGGATCTGCCCGAGCGTTCGACTCGGCGCCAACCGGCTGATTTCGGATAGCCTCAGAAGCAGAAATCCACGATCGTTCTGGACACCAACGTGATTTCCGAAATCATGCGACCCACGCCACATACCGGGGTAACGTCATGATTAGCCCAACAGCCCCCCCCTCGACTTGGCCGTCACAACCCTTACCTTCGCCGAAATTCAACGCGGTATTCTAAGCTTGCCAAAAGGCAAACGCCCCACAAGTCTTCATGATCGATCCTTGGCAGCAGAAGGGCTCCTGATTTATCTCTATTCTCTGATGATCAAGTCTTCGCGCGTCAGGCTTTCACGTAGGCGCGCAGGATAGTCCGGCGGCACGCCCCAAAGCACTTTGACGTTGGTTGACTGCAGAGCGCGGTCTTCCGGTGCCAGGTCGCTGCGAACAGCCAGAATCAGATCGCTGCTGGCCCAGGGATGATTGAACCAGTAGCGGTGTCCCGTAATGTCGAATCCGCGTTGCTCCCAGTCGTAGGAAACGTCCACAACCTCCAGGCTGTCTGCAGACAGGACGACATCCAGATCCTCCTCGCTCAAATCACGATTGTGCTGCCCGATGCGGGTGCCGCCGCCCATGAAGATTCCGGCCATGCGCAGGGCATCATCGCGTGACGAAGAAGTCACAACGACCCGATTGGCCAAAGCATTCATCCCGGGCAGTGCCGCGATGAACTCTTCTTCAGGCACGTCGGCTGCTGCAAAGTAAACCGTGCCGAGGCGCAAAGTCTCTGGGGCGTCTGCATGGCGCTCATGCAGTTGGCGCAAGGCCTCTGTCACCACCCTTCCGCCGGCGCTCCAGCAGACCACGTGAATTCGTCTGGCGACCGATTCTTCGGCCAGTAATTCCAGCAAGGTGGCCAGCGAGGGCGCTGCTCGATACGCTCGGCGGACGTCACCTCCCGTGCCATAGGCAAAGATGTTCTGCCGCGTCGGCCAGGAGAAAGCCATTGAGGTCATGTCTCGGCCCATAAAGTGATCCAATTGGGCGGCAAACGCGTTGGCGTTGTAAAAGTTGACCTTGGCCCCGTGCACATAAATCATCAGGTCACGGTCACGGGCCGATTCAATGGCGTTGTTGAGATCCGTCATTAACCACGCAGCCGCGCCCGAAACATCCTCGATTCGGCCTTGATCGTCATGGCGAAAATAACCGGCTTCGACCAGCCCGGCAATCGAAAGATCAACCGTCTCTGGCCGTTCCTCACGGCGCGAATAGTCGTTGAGGTCCGACCAGGAGATTTGCGATCCGCCAAAACCGATCAGCGCCATGCCAACTGACACCCGATCGCTTTCGGCGTTGCTGTAGTCGATACGCTGAAGGCTGGATTCTCGAGCGCGGGTTGTCGCGTAATAAACGCGCCTCGGCTTCCAGCGCTGACCTTCAGGGATATGGTCAAGCGGCCCGACGTCGAGCTCGGTAAAGATCACCGGCGTGGGCATCAGCGGTTCAACGCGCGTCCCAGCGCAGGCAGTCAAGACCAGGGCCATACTGATCCAAAAACCAGCGGCGCAGAGTGCTTTCAATGGTGGCTGACGGCGAGGTTCAATCGGTTGGTCCACGGTCATGTTGGCTAGATCCTTCAGCAGCACTTGGCCGCGCTCCAGCGCGGCACTTCAGCATTCATGGTATTCTGAGCACCATCCGGACTCAAGCAAACCTGTTTGAAGTCGTCCGGTCCTCTCGCGGATTGAATGTTTTCCAAGGCCTTTCCCCGATTTGTCTCGCGCGCTTGACGTCTGAAAGCAACAGCGCGCTTTCCAAGCCTTGGTCAACAAGGAAACACCATGTCATTTGATTCCCTCGGCCTGAAGGCCGAATTGCTGCGCGCCGTTGGCGAGCAGGGCTATACCCAACCGACCCCGATTCAGGATAAGGCCATACCGGCCGTGCTGGCCGGCCGTGATCTCATGGCCAGTGCCCAGACGGGCACCGGCAAGACGGCGGCTTTCACGCTGCCACTGCTGCAGAAACTCAGCGACCAGTCAGGCCCGCGCAAGCTGCGCGCCCTGATCCTGACTCCCACCCGCGAACTGGCTGCCCAGGTGCATGAAAACCTGCGCGCGTATGGTCGCCATCTGAATCTCAAGTCGCTGGAAGTCTTTGGCGGCGTCAACATCAACCCGCAGATGGATAAGCTCCGGCGAGGCATCGACGTGCTGATCGCCACACCGGGACGTTTGATCGATCACATCGAACGCGGAACCGTCCAACTGAAGGACATCGAAGTGCTGGTCCTGGATGAGGCCGACCGCATGCTGGACATGGGTTTCAGACCGGCGATCAACCGCATCCTCAAACACTTGCCAAAACAACGCCAGACCCTGCTTTTTTCAGCGACCTTCTCCAAGGAGATTACTGCGCTGTCACAACAGTTTCTGACCGACCCGCTGCGCATCGAAACCGCACCACCCAATTCAACCGTCGAAGCGATTGACCAGACAGCCATCAAGGTCGACCAGAACCGAAAGCGTGAGTTGCTGTCATGGATGATCGGCTCGGAAAACTGGCGTCAGGTGCTGGTATTTACCCGCACCAAACATGGTGCCAATCGACTGGCCAAGCAACTTGAATCTGATGGCCTAAGCGCTGCCGCCATCCACGGCAACAAAAGCCAGGGCGCAAGAACCAAGGCGCTAGCTGAGTTCAAGAAAGGCAAGGTCCGCGTATTGGTGGCAACCGATATTGCTGCTAGAGGGCTCGATATTGACCAACTCCCTCATGTCGTCAATTTCGAGATCCCGAACGTGCCGGAAGATTACGTCCACCGGATCGGCCGGACCGGCCGGGCCGGGCGTGAAGGCTTGGCACTTTCGCTGGTCTCCGGTGCCGAACACCATTTATTCGAAGACATCCGCAAGCTGGTCAAGGTCACGATTCCAACCCGCATCATCGAAGGTTTTGACCCGATTGAACAACCCGCGAAATCAGCGACAAAGCCAGACAAGTCGCGCGCAGGCAAACCGAGCCATGCCAAGAACAAATCCGGCCGCCGACGTGGTGGCAGGAATGCGTCTCAAGGCGGCCAACGGCGCGCCGCCTGAGCAGCCCGACCGAACTGATAGACTGCACCCTAATACCCACGCTCGGAGTCGATCCATGACAACCAAAAGCTACGCCGCCCATTCGGAAACCTCAGGCCTTGCGCCTTTCGCCATCGATCGGCGGGAACCCCGGCCTGACGACGTCGTCATCGATATCGCCTACTGCGGCATCTGCCACACCGACCTGCACTTTGTCGAAAACGACTGGGGCATGACGGTTTATCCA
>JAZBPR010000224.1:0-6990 GCA_036351735.1 Wenzhouxiangella sp.
GCAGATGCGATGCGAGACGGCGAGTGGTGAGCAAATTGAAGCGCTGGCCTTCAACGAAGTCTCCCTCCTGCGCCAGATCAATCAGGATGCCCATATTCGTATCCTGATCAACGGGCATGAGCGGCTGGCCAAGCTGGTCGCCGATGGTGTGTTGGTGGCTACGGCTGCCGGATCAACCGCCTACAATCTTTCGGCGCATGGCCCCATTCTGCCGTTGGGTACGGAGGCGGTTGTGCTGACGCCGATCAGCCCGTTTCGCCCGCGTCGCTGGCAGGGCGCGATTTTGCCTGCAAAGGCTGAAATCGAGCTGGAAGTGCTTGAGACCCGACGTCGTCCGGTTTCCGCAACCGCCGATTACGACGAGGTGCGCGATGTCCGGCGGGTGACCGTGAAACTGGATCGAAACATTGGGCCGAGGCTCCTGTTCGACCCGGAGCATTCGCTGGAGGAAAGAATCCTCAAAGAGCAGTTCCTGATGCCCGATGCCTGACGGCTTCGGCATGCGTTTGGCTGACTGCTGTTGTGCTATCTTGCCGCTGTCATGAGCGACTACACCCATCATTCCGAAGATCAGGGTCCACTGAAGGTCGGCATTTCCTCGCGCGCGCTGTTTGATCTCGATAGCAGTCATCGCGTCTACGAGGAGGGCGGGCTCGAAGCCTACATGGATTACCAGTTGGCACGCGAGGACGAACTGCTGCAGCCTGGCGTTGCTTTCGGTCTGGTGAAGAAACTGCTCGCGCTCAATGACGGTGAGATGGATCACCCTGGTGTTGAGGTCATTCTGCTGTCGCGCAACAACGCCGATATTGGCTTGCGCATCTTCAACTCGATTGAACATCACGGCCTGGACATCCAGCGGGCGATGTTCACTAGCGGCGCTTCGCCTGCCCTCTACATCGAACCCTCCGGCGCACAGCTTTTCTTGTCCTCCAACGAGGAAGATGTCCGCCGGGTTCTGATGGCAGGCTACGCCGCTGCCACCATCCTTCCGTCAGCTGCCCGCGAGAATCGCTCCAGCCAGCTTCGGATCGCGTTTGATGGCGATGCGGTGATCTTTTCCGATGAGGCCGAGCGGGTCTACAAGGAGCGCGGCCTGGAAGCGTTTTCCGACAGCGAGCGACGGGCGGCGCTGGAGCCGCTGGCGGCGGGGCCGTTCAAGCGCGTGCTCGAAGGCATTCACCGAATCCAGTCGGCTTACCCGATGGAGAACAATCCGATTCGTACCGCGCTGGTGACCGCCCGCTCAGCACCGGCACACAAGCGGGTGATCCTGACTCTGCGTGCGTGGGGGATCCGGATTGATGAGGCGATGTTTCTCGGCGGACGCCCGAAGGCGCCGTTTCTTCGCGCCTTTGGAGCCGATATCTTTTTTGACGATCAACAAATGCATTGCTCGACCGCGAGCCAGGAGGTAGCGACCGGGCATGTTCCCCACGGGGTGGCCAACGAATAAGGCACAAAAAACCCGCCGGCCGGCGGGTTTTTTGTTTGGCGGTGCTGCGCGGTCTAATTTCCGCCGCGACGCTCAGCCTGCAGTCGACGAGCGTGAGCGATGATCTCCTCACCCGTCATGTTGTCCAGACTTTCATACAGCCCCGGCAACCCGCCCCAGGCGGCAGAGGAGTACATGCGCAGATAGCGCAGCGACGAGTCCAGCTCGCGGTACTGTTCCTGAGAGGTTTCAGTGGCAATGCGCTGCAGGCTTTCGGCAAACGCCTGAGGAGAGGTGCCGTCAACCAGGTTGGCCAGACCCATGCCTTCCTCAGCGAACTGTCCTTGCAAACGTGGGAGTTCCTTCTCAGGATCGCCCAGCGGCTGTGCGGGGGCTTCCGCAACCTCCCCGGCCTCGGAACGCATGCGTGTGACCCGGTCACTGACGGATTCTGTCTGCGTTTCCTGACTGGGTTCAGAGACCGTAGCCTCCTCGGGCTCGGAGCCACAGGCGCTCAAAAACGTGACGGCAAACAACATAATCAATGCTTTCTTCACTGCTTCAAACTCCGGATTTTGTGCAGGATGATGAGAAAAATACGGTCGTTAGAGAGACGGATCGCCGGACAGTTCCCCATTTGTGGCAATCCGGGCAAAAAGATCGTATTGATCAGCACCATGGATGGTGATTTCTGCCCAATCGCCGGGTGCCAATTCCCCACCGTCGTCAATGATGACCTGGCCATCAATCTCGGGTGCGTCGGAGCGGCTGCGGGCGATAGCATGGTCGGATTCAACGGTGTCGACCAGAACGGTTTCAGTGGCCCCGATTCGCGACTGCAGCCGTTGTGCGCTGATTTCGGCCTGGGCTTCCATGAACCGCTCCCAGCGCTCCTGTTTGAGCTCTTCCGGGACCGGGTTTTCCAGGGCATTGGCCCGTGCGCCCTCAACGGCTGAGTAGGTGAAGCAACCCACCCGATCCAGCTTTGCTTCACCCAGCCAGATCAAAAGCTCTTCGAAGTCTTCTTCCGTCTCACCCGGGAAGCCCACAATAAAGGTTGAGCGCAGCGTCAGACTAGGACATTCACTGCGCCACTGCTCGATGCGCTTGAGCGTATTCTCCGCTGCCGCCGGACGTCGCATGGCCTTGAGAACCTTCGTGCTCGCGTGCTGAAAGGGGATATCCAGATAGGGCAGGATTCTGCCATCTGCCATCAAGGGAATGATCCGGTCAACGTGAGGGTAGGGATAAACATAGTGAAGCCGCACCCAGATCCCTAGCTCCCCAAGCGCGTCGGCCAGATCAAACAGACGGGTTTCAATCTGCCGGTCGCGCCAGTAATCGGTCTGATAGCCGAGATCAACGCCGTAGGCGCTGGTGTCCTGAGAAATGACCAGCAACTCCTTGACCCCGCGCTCTGCGAGCTGCTCGGCCTCGCGCAGAACCATACCGATGGGCCGCGAGCGCAGTTTTCCGCGCATGTCTGGGATGATGCAAAAACTGCACTTGTGGTTACAACCCTCTGAAATCTTGAGGTATGCATAGTGCTGAGGCGTGAGTTTCAGACCTCCGGGTGGGACCAGATCAATTTTTGGGTCGTGCGGTCTGGGCAGGTGTTCGTGGACCGAGGCCAGCACGGCGTCGGCCTGGTGAGGGCCGGTAACGCCCAGCACTTTCGGGTGGACTCGAGTGATCTCATCGGGATTGGCGCCCAGGCAACCGGTTACCAGGACCTTTCCGTTCTCATTCAGAGCTTCCCCGATGGTTTCCAGGGATTCGGCTTTGGCGGAGTCGATAAAGCCACAGGTGTTGACAACCACCAGGTCGGCCTGCTCGTAGCTGGGCGCGAAGCGATAGCCTTCGGCGCGAAGACGCGAAACAATGTCTTCAGAATCAACCAGCGCCTTTGGGCAGCCAAGAGAGACGAGACCGACGCTCGGGCCATCTTCCGCGCGATGCAGGGGTTTGGACATGCTGTTAGAGAATCTTAAGTAAGTGCCAGTATTTTAGGGCTTGATGCGATGCCAGTTGTCGGCAAGCGCGCTGCCACGGGACTCGTTGACGGGTAACACGCAGACAATCGCCAGCGCAAAGAGCAACAGACAGAAAACAATTGCGGTGGCCAGACCGAACAAGGCCTGGAGAATGCCTAGTCCGAGGATGCCGAAAACGGCTGCCAGTTTTGAGGCTGTCCCCCAGAAGCCGAAGAACTCGGCAGACTTGCCGTTCGGGGTCAGGATGCCGACCAGAGCCCGACCGGCCGACTGGGAGGAACCGAGGCTCAGGCCCGAAAGCACGCCGGCAAACAAGAAGACATACTGTGCCTCCCACTCAACCCCAAGCCATGTATCGGCAAGCCGGGTCAGTAATGGCGTTTGCCAGATCGCCAAAATGGCGGCCAACCAAAGCAGCAGGGTGATCAGATACGTGCGCCGAGCACCCAGGTGACTTTGAATGAAACCAAAGGCCAGCGCTCCGACCGCCGCGGTGATCTGTACGGTGACAAACATCAGTATGCGTACGTTCTCATCCCAGCCAATCACCTGGCTGCCGTAGATAAACGAGAAGCTGATGATGATGTAGATCCCTGCCATCATGAAAAAAATGGAAACAAGAAGGTTCCTCAAATCGCTGAATTCGCGTAGTTTTTGTATCGTTCCTAGAATTTGCTTGAAGCCTGTTTTCAGCAGGCTCTCGCCTTCTGGTCTCGGTCGCCGGCGCCCTCGCTCTCGGACAAACAAAAAGGTCGGGATGGCGGTGAGCAGGAAAAACCCAGCGGCAAATGGTCCAACCAGGCGGATGCGGTCATAGTTCTCGGGACTGACCTCGCCCAGAAACGCCAGCGCGAAAATGGTGGAGACCAGCCCGCCGACGTAACCGAGCCCCCAGCCCAGCCCGGAAATCCAGCCCAGATCGCGCTTGGGTCCCAGCCCGGGAAGAAAGCTGGCGATAAAGGCCTCCCCAATCGCATAAGAGAAGTTCGACAGGACGATCAGAATCATCGCCGGAACGATCCACCCGGGTTCAATGAACCACAGCAGAGCGGTAGTTACGATCGTGGAGACGTAGCTGATGAACAGAAAGCGCTTGCGCAGTCGCGAGTAATCCATGATTGCGCCGCATACCGGATTGGCAACAACCACCATCAGATAACTGACCGCCAGCGCAAGACTCCAGAGCAGGTTACCCAGGCGGTAGTCGGGTGCATCGCCAACAATCACTCGGGTGAAAAGGTCACCAAACACGACCGTAATGATCAGCAGCGTATAGGCCTGGTTGGCGAAGTCGAACATCGCCCAGCCGAAGATTTCTTTCGCCGGTGCGCGCTTGCGCGTTACCATCAGGTGGCGCTCCGCGATATTTTGACGCGCATAGTTACCTGCAAAATCATTGGGTTGGGCGCAAACATTCAAAAACGTTCTGTCTGGCGATTAGGTGATGATAAGGCACCCGTGTGTCGGGTGATTGCTCCCCAACCCTCAAAATCGCGAACCGCTACAATTCGGGATCGATCTTTATCCCGTTGCGCTCCGCCATGACGTTTCGAGTTCCCAACACGCTCGCCCTTCTGTTCTTCCTGATGGTCGCTGCCCTGGTGGCGACCTGGATCATCCCTCAGGGTGCGTTTGAAACAGAGTTGAACGCTCAGGGCCGTGCGATGGTCGTTCCGGGGTCTTACGCGGTCAACGAGACACGGGAGCTGATGAGTCCGCTGGCCTTGTTCACCGCGATCCCGAGGGCGTTCGCCTCGGCCGGTGACATCATCTTTTTTCTCTTCATCATCGGCGGCGTGCTGGCCGTGATTCGGGCCACCGGGACGATTGATGCCTTGCTGGGCCGCTTGCTGAGCCGTTTTGGTGGACAGCCAGCTCTCCTGATTGCTGCCGTGATTTTTGTGTTTGCACTGGCTTCCAGCGCGGTCGGGTCTTCCGGGGAGTACATCCCGTTCGTGTTGATCCTTGTCGCGCTGTGTCGGGCGATGCGGATGGATCCGATGACGGCGGTGGCGATGATCATCTGCGGTTACGGCGTGGGCTACGGTGTTGCAGCATTCAACCCCTACACGGTGGTTGTCGCGCAGGGAGTCGCCGAATTGCCGACTTATTCAGGTTGGCCGGTTCGTCTGGGCTTGTTGCTGCCTTTTGGTCTGATTGCCGTGCATCACGTCTGGAGCTATGCAGATCGGGTCCGTCGTGATCCATCAGCGAGTCTGGTGCGGGATGAGGGCCTCGTGGAGTCCGCGGAACCACCAACAGATTATCCGGCCATGCACGGTGGTCATCTGGCCATCGTCATCGGATTCTTTATCGCGCTGGGAACGGCCGTCTGGGGCATTGCGACGCGCGGCTGGTACCTCAACGAATTGGGAGCGGCTTTTCTGATTCTGGGCCTTTTTGCCGCGGCCGTGGGCAAGCTAGGGCCTAGCGCGACATCAGAGAAGTTCATCGAAGGTGCGAAAGATCTCACCGAAACGGCTTTGCTGGTTGGGGTGGCGCGAGGCATCGCGCTGATCATGGAAGATGGTCAGATCCTTCACACCATTGTCCATTACCTGTCACTGCCGCTGTCACTGGTCGGCTCGGAATTGTCGGCGGTTGGCATGCTGACGATCCAGTCGCTGCTTAACTTCTTCATTCCCTCGGGCTCTGGTCAGGCATTCGTGACCATGCCGCTGATGGCGCCGCTGGGCGATCTGGTCGGGGTGAGTCGGCAGGTTTCGGTGCTGGCTTATCAGTTGGGTGATGGACTGACCAACATGATTATTCCCACCAACGCCATCCTCATGGGAATACTGGGAATGGCCGGGATTTCTTATTCGAAGTGGCTTAAGTTTGCCTGGCCGCTCATGCTTAAATTGTTTGCCTGCGCTGCCGTTGTTCTGGTAGCCGCGGTCTGGATGGGATTTCAGTGATATGAGTGAAGCAGAACATTGGACCGTACTGATTACCGGTGGTGGAGCGGGCCTTGGAGAAGCCATGGCCAAGCGTTTTGCTGCAGCCGGTTGGACGCCTATCGTCGCTGATCTAGACGAATCGAGAGCCAGAGCAGTCGCTGAAGAACTCGGAGGTGATGCTTTGGCGCTGCAGATGGATGTGACTGTTGAAGCTGACTGGCAGCGCGTTGCCAATGAGATTGCCGATCGCTTTGGCGCGCTGGACGTGTTGGTCAACAACGCCGGTGTGGCGGTTGGCGGGTCACTGGAAGAGACCTCGGTCGAGGATTGGCGCTGGGTGCTTGATATTGATCTGATGGGCGTGGTGATTGGTTGCAAGACCTTCGCGCCTTTGATGAGAGAGCGGGGCTCCGGACATATCATCAACGTGGCGTCCTTCGCAGGGTTTGCGGCCGCGCCCGGCATCAACGCCTACGGCACCGCAAAGGCCGGCGTGATCGCGATGTCGGAAATGCTCAGGGCAGAGCTTGCCGATACCGGGGTCGAGGTCTCGGTTCTGTGTCCGGCCTTCGTCAAGACGCGGCTGACCGAAACCATGCGCGCGCCGGACGAGGGCTACCACCGCCGCGTCGAGCGCTGGATGGAAAAGTCAGGCATATCA
>JAZBPR010000225.1:0-14072 GCA_036351735.1 Wenzhouxiangella sp.
CAGGCGCATATCCTCGGTTCCCCCGCGCAGGATATGGCGATCATGTTGATCGAGCGCGTAGATGACACCGTCGTGGATTTGGTGGACTTCGCCGCTGCTCAGATCCTCGATGCTGCCGTTGCCGGCCACGCAGTAGACGGCTTCAAGATGATTCTTGTACCACATGTGCAGTTCGGCGCCTGCCGGGATAATGGTTTCGTGGAAGCTGAAGCCCATGCCGTCGCTCTTTAGCAGAAGGCGACGGCTGACCCAGCCTTCGCCATGGACTTCGCGCTCACTTCCGATAACATCCTTCAAGTCTCTGACGATCATGTTTAAGAGGTTCCTGATACAACTTGAGTGGGCGCAGAGGATAACGTCTCGGCCCCGACGCTGTTGCCCAATCGGGCAAAACTCGTATCATGCAGCATTAGCGAACTGGTCCAGGAACCCAGCATGAACGAACCGGAAGCCGCGCGTCTGCCCACGTTGTCACGCGAGCAAATCCTTTGGATTTTGGCCGCGATGGTGGTAACTGGCTGGCTGGTTTGGCTGCTGGGGCCGGTTCTGACGCCTTTTCTGGTCAGCGCCTTGCTGGCCTATATTGCCGACCCTATCGTCTCCGCGCTGGAGCGTTGGCGCATGCGTCGAGAGATGGCCGTCTCTGTGGTGTTTATCGGCTTCTCGCTGCTGCTGCTGATTGGTCTGCTGCTGATTCTGCCGCTACTGATTCGCGAAACCACCCAATTCTTCAACCGTCTGCCGGTTTACTTCGAGCAGTTACAGACCCGCTTTCTGCCGCTTCTGGAGGAACAGCTGGGTTTGACGTTCGACCGCGAAACGTTTGATGCCAAGCGATTGCGGGATTTGCTGGAGGAAAATTTCTCCAATATCGCGACGGCCATGCAGGCGACCTGGGGATACCTGACCGAGTCTGGCGGGCGCTTCATGGTCTGGGTGACGGGGCTGGTGCTGATCCCGTTGGTCACTTTCTACATGATGCGCGACTGGCACCGTCTGATTGACACCATTCGCGACATGCTGCCGCGCAATCTCGAGCCGGTCGTCGTGCGTCTGGCCGGGGAATGTGACGAAGCTCTGGGTGGGTTTCTGCGCGGTCAGGTCATGGTGATGTTCAGCCTGGGTCTTCTCTACGCTCTGGGTTTGTGGATGGCGGGTCTGAACAACGGGATTGCCATCGGCATGATTGCAGGACTGGTGAGTTTTGTGCCGTATCTAGGGGCGATCACCGGTGTGCTACTGGCCGGCATCACGGCGGTCATTCAGAATCTGGAATTCTGGTTCCTGTTTCAGGTGGCCATGGTGTTTGTTGTTGGTCAGCTCGTCGAGAGTTTTGTCCTCACGCCCCGCCTGGTCGGTGATCGAATCGGCTTGCATCCAGTGCTGGTGATTTTTCTGGTCATGGCGGGCGGCCAGCTGTTTGGGTTTATCGGGGTGCTGCTGGCCTTACCGGTGGCGGCCGCCGGTACCGTGCTGGTCCTTTATTTCTACCAAGGCTACAAAAAAAGCCGCATTTATCGCGAGAGTCACGAGGCCGAGGCCCGCGAAGACGACGAATAGCTACTTCAGCTTCTGGCAGAGCTGGTCCATGCCCTGAACAATTCGGGGTGTCGGCCGAATGAGGGTGTCTGGATCAACTTCGATGAACCGGGTGTGGTCCGGCAGCAGCTCGCGGAACTGGCGCCAGTGCGCCAGTGCATCGTGTGTCGGGAACTGACGGCCAGCAATGATGATTTCCGGCTGGCGGGCGATCACCGCCTCGAACTCCACAGCCGCGGCTTCAACATCCAGGTCGTCGAACACGTTGTAGGCGCCGCAGCGATGCAGGAGTTCGCTCAGGATGTGCCGTTTGCCAAGGGTGAACAGGGGTTGTTCAGAGATCTGGTAGAACGCCGGGCGTCGCTGATTTTTGGGGATTGGCGGTCTGTTGGCCAGCGCCGACCTGAACTGTGCTGCCGCCTGAGCGCCGGAGGCTGCTTGCCCCAGTGCCGTGCCGACATCGGTCAGAGCCTGAGCGATATCGTCCAGCGAACGGATCTGGATCCAGACGACATCAATATCCATGGACTGCAGACGTTGGGCAAGAGCCGGGTTCGTTCCGCCCCGCCAGGCCAGAGCCACGGTGGGGGCTAGCATCGTGATGCGCTCAAGGTTGAACTGGAAGGCATCTCCGATTCGCGGCAGGTCTTTGGCGGCTTCCGGATAGTCGCTCCAGGCCACAACGCCGACCAAGGCGTTTTCGCCCTCGACTGCGTAGGCCAGCTCGGTCAGGTGCGGGGCCAGCGTGATCGCCCGAGGCGTCTCAGCCCGGGTCGGGGAGCAATGGACGGCAAGGACCAGACCCAGTACGGCCAAGCCCAGCTGCTGCCAGCACCTAGATTCGATAGGCATAGGTCAGCGTGGCGGTCAGGACCAGCCACAGCAGCACCAACAGCGGCAGGCCGACCCGGACAAAATCGTTGAACTTGTAGCCGCCAGCATTCATGACCAGAAGGTTGGTCTGATAGGCCATGGGCGTGGCAAAGCTCAAATTGGCGCCGAACAAGACCGCCAGAACAAAGGGCTCGGCCGGCAGCATCAGCTGCTGGGCCAGCGAGATCGCAATCGGGGTGCCGATCACGGCTGCCGCGTTGTTGGAAACCACGTTCGTGAGCGCGGCCATGGCCAGCATCAGCGCGCCGAGGATCACAAAGCCGGGTACGCCAAAGCTCAGCGCCAGAAACACCTGAGCCAGCCAATCGGCGCCTCCGGTGCGCATCAGCGCCATGCCAAGGGCCAGCGAGGCCACGATGATCATCACAACCTGGATGGACAGCGCGCTCATGGCTTCTTTCCAGGTCAGGCAGCGGGTAGCCAGCAGCAGCAGGACGCCGGCTACGGCGCTGATGGCGATCGGCAGGATGCCCAAGGCAGCAACCAGAATGACGCCCGCCATGATGGCCAGTGAAATCGGTGCCTTTGTCGTCTTGGGAAGGTTGATGCTGCCGTCGAGCACGAGGAAATCGTCGCCTTCCTTCAGCGCGGACAGCTTTCCGGGCGTGGACTGCACCAGCAGGACGTCTCCGGACCTAAGAACCACGTTGTCCAGCCCGGTGGCCCGGCTGGTATCCGCGCCGCTGGCGACCCGGTGCAAGGCGAGCAGGCGCAGGCCGAAGCGCGATAGCAGTCGAGACTGTCCAATCCGCTGGCCCAGCAAGCGGGAGGTTGGCGTAATGGCCACCTCGGCGATTTGCTGGTTCAGCGCTTCCAGCGGATGGCTGTCATCCACCTCGACGTCTCCGGAGTAGAGTTTTCCTCCGAGCAGATGCGCGAATTCGCGCAGGTTGTCACGGGTGTTGGTGGTGGTGATCCGGTCACCGGAGTTGAGTTGTACGTCGGGTAACGGCGTTACGAACACGCCGGGACCGCGCTGAATTTTCTCGACCTTGATCTTGCCGTCGCAACTGTCAATTGCTTCGGCCAGCGATTTGCCCACGGCGGTCGAGCTTTGGTCGAGCCGGATCTGGGCGGTGTAGAGACGTTTGACCGAGGACTGCATCGGTGCCTGGCGTTCTGGAATCAGTCGCGGTGCGATCAGCCAAAGGTAGAGAAGGGAAACGATGCTGGCGATGCCGGCTGGCACGATGAAGTCGAACATCTGGAATTCAGCGACCCCCATGTCGAAGGCCACGCCAACGACGAGCAGATTGGTCGATGTGCCGATCGTCGTGGCCATACCGCCGACGATGCTGATCAGTCCGACGGGCAGCAGCATGCCTGATGGTGACGCGCCGGTCCGCAGGGCAACACCAATCAGAATCGGCAGCAACATCACCACAATGGGGGTGTTGTTGATGAACGCGCTCAAGGTCGCGCAAATCGTCAGCGTGAGCAGCATCGACAGACTCGGCGCCTTACGCCACGATGCAGCCAGCAGGCGGCCGACCGGCTCCAGTGCTCCGGACCGGATCAGACCGTGCCCGAGAATCATCAGTGCCGATACAGCGATCAAGGCCTGATGGCCAAAGCCCTGGAAAAAATCGACCGCGCTGAGTTCCCGTCCGGCCGCACTCTCAAACGGGAACAGCTCAAAACCAAGCGTCAGTAGGGCCAGAACAACCAGCGAGCTGGTTTCCAGCGGAATGCGGTCACGCGAGAACAGAACCAGCGCCAGCAGAACCAGCAGCAGCACCGCGACCGCGTGAGGATTGGGCAGTACGAGACTCATTGCCCGCCATTCTACGGCTATCGCTCGGCTGCGGTGGTTGAGTGGTTGGCTCGTTGGCGTTGGTCTGCCACGACCAGGCCAAGTGCCGACCACTTGATCGGTTACACTTTCGAGGTTAAAACCGCGGGGCGTTTTGCCGGCACTTTCGATGTCACAGACCAATTACATCAGCTTGAAAAAAGGCGAAGATCGCCGTCTCCGAGCGGGGCACTTGTGGGTGTTCAGCAACGAGGTTGATGTGGCAACGACCCCTTTGACGGCGTTCACCGCAGGTGACCTGGCGAACGTGGTCGATGCCGGTGGCCGTCCTGTTGGTACCGCGATGATCAATCCCAACTCGCTGATCTGCGCCCGTCTAATCAGTCGAAGGCCTGACGTGGTGCCCTCGCAGGACTGGCTGCTGAGCCGCTTGCGGTCTGCGCTGGCGATGCGAGAGGGCGTGTTTGATCAGCCGTTCTACCGGATGGTGTTTGGTGAAAGCGACGGTTTGCCGGGGCTGGTCGTGGACCGCTTCGGCGATGTGTTGGTGGCACAGGCCAATAGCGCCGGCATGGATCGGCTGCGACCAGACATCGAACAGGCGCTGGATACCCTGCTCAAGCCGACCGGGCTTCTGTGGCGCAATGACGCTGCGGTGCGTGAGCTGGAGGGTTTGACTCGCGCTATCGAGCCCGGACCGGGTGAGATGCCCGACCAACTGACGGTGATCGAGGGCGACCTGCGCTTTGCCGTCGATCTGATGAATTCTCAGAAGACCGGTTGGTACTTCGACCAACAGGCCAACCGGCAGCGGGTCTGGCCTCTGCTGGGCAGCTGCGAGCGGGTTGCGGATCTTTACGCCTATCACGGAGCCTGGGGACTGGGTGCAGCCGCGTTGGGTGCAAGCCATGTGGAATGCGTGGATTCGTCCCAGCCGGCGGTCAATGCCATCGCCGGTAACGCTCTGAGCAACGGTCTTGGTGATGCGGTCAAAGCCACTCAGCAGGATGCCAATCAGTGGCTGGATGAGCGCTTAGCGGAAAAGGCCCGGTTCGACGCCATCGTGGTCGATCCGCCGGCCTTCGCGCCTCGTGCCCGGGACGTCAAGAAAGCGCTGGCCGCATACCGGCGCATCAACGAAAAAGCTCTGCGTCTTATCAAGCCGGGTGGTGTGCTGGTCACCTGTTCCTGCTCGGCCCACATCTTTGAAGAACGCTTCAACGACTTGATCCGCCAGGCGGCACGGCACGTGGATCGCGATCTGCAGATTCTCATGCGCTTGGAGCAGGGGCCCGATCATCCGGTCAATCCGGCAATCCCGCTGACCCGATATCTGAAGGGCCTGGTCGTGCGGGTGCTGGATAGCTTCTAGCGCTTATGAGCAGCGCCTACTACTACCACCAGATCGATCCGATCGCCTTTTCCATCGGCGGTTTCGGAATCTACTGGTACAGCCTCATGTATCTGGTTGCCTTCGGTCTGTTCTGGTTGTTGGGACGGGCCCGGGCGCGTCGGGAAGACTCACCGCTGAGCCAGGAACAAGTGTCTGATCTGCTGTTCTGGGGCGTGGTGGGCGTCGTTGCGGGCGGCCGGATCGGCTACGTGCTGTTCTACGGACTATCCGATCTTGCGGCCGATCCGTTGTTTCTTTTCAAGCTGCGCGACGGTGGCATGAGTTTTCACGGCGGGCTGATCGGGGTGCTGCTGGTCATCTGGTTTTATGGCCGCCATCTGGGTTGTGGCTTTCTGCGCCTGGGCGACTTTATCGCGCCGCTGGTGCCGACAGGACTGGCCGCCGGCCGGATAGGTAACTTCATCGGTGGTGAGTTATGGGGACGGAGCAGCGATGTGCCCTGGGCGGTTATTTTTCCCGATTCCATCGAGTCGGGCGGGCGCTGGTCCGAAGCGCTGTATCAAAGGTACCTGAGTGGTGCGCTTGATGAATTTGCTCGTCATCCCTCGCAGCTTTACCAGGCTGCCCTTGAGGGCCTACTGCTTTTCGCCATCCTGTGGTGGTTCTCCGCCAGACCCCGGCCGGTGGGTGCTGTCGGCGGCTTGTTTGTCGCCGGGTATGGTGTGTTCCGTTTCACCGCCGAGTTTTTCCGTGAGCCCGACGCACACCTGGGCTTTGTGGCGCTGGAGTGGATGACCATGGGACAGTTGTTGTCGCTGCCCATGATCGTCGCCGGTACCGGTTTGATGATCTGGGCTTACAGGCGGCGGGAGAGCTAATGAAGGAGTATCTGGATTTATTGCGCGAAGTCCGGGAGACCGGAATTCGAAAGGAAGACCGCACCGGGGTCGGCACACTGAGCAGCTTCGGACACCAGCTGAAGTTTGATCTCGACCGGGGGTTTCCGCTAGTGACCACGAAGAAGGTTCACGTCCGCTCAATCATCCATGAATTGCTCTGGTTCATTCGCGGCGAGACCAACCTGGCTTACCTGCGCGAGAACGGTGTGACGATCTGGGACGAGTGGGCCGACGAGCAGGGTAGCTTGGGGCCGATGTACGGCGTGCAGTGGCGTTCATGGCCTGCGCCTGACGGCAGAGTGATTGATCAGCTTGCTGGGGTGATTGATCAGATTCGCTCGCGCCCCGACTCGCGCCGACACGTCGTTTCGGCCTGGAATCCGGTTGATCTGCCCGATGAGTCCGTTTCGCCTCAGGCCAATGTCGCGGCCGGGCGCATGGCCCTAGCTCCATGTCACTGCATGTTCCAGTTCCACGTCGCCGAAGGCCGGCTCAGCTGCCAGCTCTACCAGCGCTCAGCCGACATGTTTCTGGGAGTGCCTTTCAATATTGCTTCTTATGCGCTGCTGACCCTGATGGTGGCGCAGGTCACCGGGCTCCAACCCGGTCACTACATCCACACCTTTGGTGATGCGCACATTTACCTGAATCACCTGGAACAGGTCGACAAACAGTTGGCCCGCACCCCTCGCGCTGCGCCGCGGATGCATCTGAATCCCGACCGGCGCCGACTGGAAGATTTCGTTTATGACGACTTCGAGTTGCGTGGCTATGATCCCTATCCGGCAATCCCAGCGCCCGTAGCGGTATGACGGCTGGCGGGGCCGAAGCGGATTCCGGTGTGTGCCTGATCCTGATTGCCGCCATGGCGCGCAAGCAGGTGATTGGCCGAGCGGGCGGCATGCCCTGGCACTTGCCGGCTGATCTTCAACACTTCAAGTCCCTTACCCTGGGGCATCCGGTGATCATGGGCCGCAAAACCTACGAGTCGATCGGGCGCCCCTTGCCGGGAAGAAAGAATATTGTCGTCAGCCGATCAGCGCCGTTACTGCCTGCCGAGGTTGAGGTGGCTGACAGCTTGTCCGGCGCGCTGGAGCGGGTTGCGCCCGGCGAACAAGCCATGGTGATCGGTGGCGGACAGATTTACGCTGAAGCCCTGCCGTTGGCCAACCGACTTGAACTCACCCTGATTGACGCCGAGATTGATGGCGATACCCATTTTCCAGAGTTGGACGAGCGCGACTGGCTCGTCACCGGGCTGCAGTCCCGGCCCGCTGACGCTCGAAACGCCCATGCCCTGCGATTCGTCAGCTTGACCCGCCGCATGGACAGGAACTGAAATGAGCGAGGGGCAACACTGGCCGGAGAAACGGCGGGTCACCTTGATCGGTGCGGTACTCAACCTCCTTTTGTCGGTAGGGAAGGTCGGGGGCGGCGTGGTCGGTCAGTCCCAGGCTCTGGTGGCCGATGGTGTTCATTCACTGTCAGATCTGGCCAGCGACGGTCTGGTGCTGCTGGCTGCCAGGTTCGGTTCGCGGGAGGCCGATCACAATCATCCCTACGGTCATCAGCGGATTGAGACGCTGGCAACTCTCGGGGTCGGTCTGGTGCTGCTTGCGATCGGGGCGGCGTTCCTGGTCGATTCGGCAACGCGCCTGTTGGAACCGGCCCGTCAGCTTGATCCGGGCTGGCTGGCTCTGGCCATTGCCTTTGTTTCGGTGCTGGTAAAGGAAGGTCTTTATCACTACACGGTCCGGGTGGCCCGACGAACCGACTCACCGCTCCTGGTGGCCAATGCCTGGCATCACCGCAGCGATGCGCTGTCGTCCGTGGTGGTGATTGTCGGTGTGGCGGGCGCCATGATGGGTTTGCGCTGGCTGGATAGCGTTGCCGCGGCCGTGGTGGGCGTGATGCTTGGGTGGGTCGGCTGGCGTTTGCTTGGGTCGGCTGCGACTGAGCTGGTTGATACCGGGTTATCGAACCGCGAACTCAAAGCCCTCTCCGGCACCATCGACTCGGTCGACGGCGTGGTTCGACACGACCGCCTGCGTTCGCGGCGCATGGGTGGGCGGATCTTTGTTGACGTCCGCATCCATGTAGACAAGGATCTGAGCGTTGAGCGGGCTGAAGTCATCCGGGGACGTGTGGCAGAAAGGATGATCGATCAACTACCCGGCAAGGCGGACGTGGTGATCTGCATTGCAGCCGCACAACTGGCTCAGGTTTAGATCGGCATGAAGCGCCAGATTTTCATTGGCGATGTGCAGGGTTGTCACGACGCTCTGGCCCGGCTTCTGGACAAGCTGGGTTTTGATCCGGCCGCCGACCGCCTGCGGTTTGCCGGTGATCTTGTTAATCGTGGAGGAGAGTCGCTGGAAACCTTGCGGCTCGTCCGATCCTGTGGCGATGCAGCGATGACGGTTCTGGGAAATCACGATCTCCATCTGCTGGCCTACGCCCATGGCCATGCACCGATCCGGCTGCGTCGCAACAAGGAATTCGACGCCATTCTGAGCGCGGAGGATGGGCCGGACTTGCTGGCTTGGCTGCAGGGTCAACCTCTTTTCTGGACCAGCGCCAAAAAGGGCTTGGCGCTCGTTCATGCGGGCACAGACCCGCGCTGGGGCCCACGCCAGACAGCGGAACGCGCGGCTGAGCTTGAACATGCCATCCGAACCGAACCTGAGCACTTCTTTCAGCATATGTACGGTGATCGGCCCCGTCGGTGGCGCCCCCGTCAGCCGCATTACAAGCGCCTGCGCGCCATGACGAACGTGTTGACTCGTATGCGATTCTGCGATGCCAGCGGCCGTCTGGATCTTGAATCAAAAAGTGACCCTCGATCGGCCCCCAAGGGATTCAGGCCCTGGTTTGAGCACCTTCATCCCGACTGGCGGGGGCGGCTGCTGATCTTTGGGCACTGGGCCATGCTGGGTCTGATGATTACGGAGCAGGTGGCTTGTCTGGACTCAGGCTGTGTTTGGGGTGGTCGACTTACGGCATTGGTCGATGACGGGGAGACCCGATCGGTGGTATTCGTCGAAAGCTAGCCGCGCAACATCGACAGCGTCGGTGTGATCTCGGGTTGCTTCCCGGTCCATATCTTGAACGCGAGAGCGGCTTGGCCAACCAGCATGCCCAGACCATCCTGACACGGTAGTGAATGCTGCTGGCACCATTCGGCAAAGGCTCGATGGGCGGGTCCGTAGTTGAGGTCGTAGGCGAATGCCCGATCGGCCAACCAGTTCCGATCAAGCGGGGGCAGTGCCTGATTGTGACCGCTGCTGGTTGCCTGAATGAGCAGATCGAAGTCTTTCAGATCGCCGGCCTGATCGAAACCTCCACCAATCACCACCCCGCGATGGGAAAATTTCGCCGCGAGTGCCTCGGCCCGTTCGCGGGTCCGGTTCAGGATCACTGTGAGCGAAGGCTTTGCATCGAGCAAAGGGCCGATGATGCCCGCCGCGGCGCCGCCGGCCCCAATGATGAGGACGCGTCGGCCTGTCGGGTCGATGTTCAGACGGGCCAGATCCAGCATGAATCCATCGCCATCGGTGTTGTGGCCGTGCCAGCCGTCATCACGCTTGACCAGCGTGTTGACGGCTCTGGCCACGCGGGCAGCCGGAGCAACCTGCTGGCAGATCCCAAGCCCGGCATGCTTCAAGGGAACCGTGAGATTCGCGCCCTGCCCGCCGGCGACGATAAAGGCGGCAAAGCGCGGCCCGAACTCGCCGCTCTTGCAGCGGATTCTCTGGTAATCGACGTTCAGACCGGTATGGCGCGCGAAGTGCTGATGAATGTCGGGAGACAGCGAGTGCTCCACCGGATCGCCAAACACTGCAAGCTTAAGTGTCCGACCCAAGCTCAGGCGTCCCGGAGTTGTTGCGCGACATCCAGCGCGGCATAGGTCAGGATGGCGTCTGCACCGGCGCGGCGAATCGACAGCAGGGATTCCAGCATCACCTTGTCGCCGTCGAGCCAGCCGTTCGCGGCGGCCGCCTTCAGCATGGCGTATTCTCCCGAGACGTGATAAGCCAGCGTCGGTCGCCCGAATTTCTCGCGAATCCGGTGAATGATGTCCAAATAAGGCAAGGCCGGCTTGACCATCAGCATGTCAGCACCTTCCTCCAGGTCCAACGCGACTTCGTGCAAGGCTTCATCACTGTTGGCCGGGTCCATCTGGAAGGATTCCTTCCCCGATTTGCCCAGGTTGGCGGCTGAACCCACCGCGTCACGGAAGGGCCCGTAAAAGCTGGAGGCGTACTTGGCTGCGTAGCTGAGAATCAGGGTATTGCGGTGTTCGTCAGCCTCAAGAGCCGAGCGGATGGCGCCGATGCGCCCGTCCATCATGTCCGACGGAGCAACCACGTCAGCACCGGCTTCGGCATGGCTGAGTGCCTGGCGAACGAGAACCTCGACCGTTTCATCGTTGAGTACGTAGCCATCGCGGTCGATCAGACCATCCAGCCCGTGAGATGTGTAGGGGTCCAGCGCGACGTCGGTGATGACGCCCAGTTCAGGAAAACGCTCCTTCAGAGCGCGCACGGATCGCTGGACAAGACCTTCTTCGCGCCAGCATTCTTCTGCGCCATCACTCTTGCGTTCCGCCGGAATGACCGGAAAGAGGGCAATGGCCGGAATGCCAAGCTTCAGACAACGTTCGGCCGTTTCGAATAATCCGTTGTGACCGACGCGTTCAACGCCCGGCATGGAGGCAACGGGTTGGCGGGCGTCGACGTCGTCCAGGATGAAGACCGGGTAAATCAGGTCAGCCGGACTTAAGCAGGTTTCTCTAACCAGACGGCGCGAGAAACTATGAGCCCTGAGCCGGCGAGGGCGGGTGAGTGGGAAAGACATGGGCAAACTCTCAAAAAGCGACTGACATTTCTTGATTCCAGTATAGCGCTGAGCCAGCTTTGGAAAGCGGGAGATAGCCGGATCAGCCTCGGTCGGGTCGCCAGCGCGGGTCTCGCCGGCGCTGCCTGAGAATGAAGCGCTCCGGCGCGAGTGCATCAATAAAGGTCTGGTCGACAAAGGGGTGCATCCGGCTTGCCAAGTCGGCCACCAGATCGGCGCACAGCGGGGTATGGGTGAGCCCTCGGGAGCCGTGGGCCAGATTCAGGTAGACGGGCTCAATGGCACGGTGGGGGATCTGGTATGGATCCGGCATCGGGCCGGCGAGCGGGAGGAAGTCCGGAGTCTGACAGCGAAGCCCCACCCGCTGCCCGGCGATGTCGATGTTGTCTCCTCCCAGTGCCTGCCAGTGATCCGGCAGATGACTTCGAAGCTGCGCAAGATTGGTTCGGTCATCCTCTGGCCGAACATCCAGGCTGGTGTCGTTGAGATCGAAGGTAGCACCCACGCAGTGCAAGCCTTCCAGGGCGGGGGTCAGGTATCCGGCGTGGCAGATGGCGCGGTCCCATTGCTCGCTGTCGGGAGTTGCCTTCACGTAGCTGACCTGACCCCGGATCATCTTTAGCGGCAACCAACGCAAGCCCTTCAACGCTCTGATATCCCCGGCCAGCGCCAGCACCAGTGCATCGGCAGAGTGCTCTGAGCGCGATGTTTTGACGACCGCTTTGTCATTGCTGCTGGTGAATTCCAGCAGTCGCTCTGACTGCAGTTCGATAGAAGGATGATCGAGCAAATGCTGGCACCAGCGGTCGGGCCGCAGAAATCCACTACCGTGAAAGACGATCGAGTTAGCATCCCGCCGGCTCAGGAGTTCTTCCGGCCAGGTGCCGGCCGCCAGAGCCTGATCCATTTTCCTCATCATGCGCTGATCAGCCGCGATCTGGGTGACGTCGTTCAGCAGTCCGTCATCTTCATGCCGGGGGAAGCCCAGCCGCCGAAATGTTGCCAGGGCATGCACCAGGGCCAGCTGATAAAAGCGGTTCTGGGGCGTCATGTGGGCGCTGGCCGAGCTATGGGTGACCCCTGCGAGGTTGCCCGACGCTGCGCTGGCGATACCGGCGGGATCCAATACGGTCACCTGCCAGCCGCGCTCGGCCAGCGCCCTGGCGCTGTTGCATCCGGCAAGACCTGCGCCGGCAACGACTGCCCGGCCGGTGCGGATCTTTAGAACCGGCGATGGCCCGGGTTTTTGTCCGACCAGGCGGTGGCGCTTGCCCTCGAATCCGGGCAGGCGTTGAACCTTGAAACCCGCTTTTTCCAAAGCACGGCGGACATGACCCGCGGCCGTGAACGTGCCGAAGCTTGCGCCCTGATTGGATCGCAGAAAAATAGTTTCCATGAACGCCTCGGTCCACATGTCTGGATTGCGAGCAGGCGAAAATCCGTCGAGGAACCAGGCGTCGACGGAGGCTGGGCAATCGCGCCAGCAACGCTCGGCGCTACCCAGCATCAAAACAAGCCGGACTCTGGGGTGGAGCCAGATCAGATGATGGCCAGCCACTGGCGGTGGATATTGTTCGATCAGGCGCGCCGGCAGATCGGTCAGCTCATCCAGGTTCGCGTATGCTCGAACCAGATCCTGACGCTTGAGGGGATGCAGTTCGGCAGAGAACAGGTCCAGTCTGGCCTCGGGGTGAGCATGCCGGAGAAAGCACTGAGTGGCCAGCAGACAGTTCAATCCGGTACCGAATCCTGTCTCGCCGATCACGAACTGCTGTCTGGCTTGAAGTGACTGAAAACGTTGCTGTAATTCGTTAGTCTCGACGAAGATCGTTCGGCTTTCGCGCAAACCCTGCTCTGGCATCCAATAGCTATCACGATAGGTTCGCGAGTGTGGGGTTGAGTTCTCCCAATCGATATCCGCTGTTGAGATGCGATCTGGCGGTTGAGTCATGCGCTTCAGTTTAGCCGGAGCGCGCAACGCCCATTGCAGGGCGGTTTTGCTATCTTTGGTGTCGGTCGTTACTGGACGCTGGACATGGCAGAAACCTTCAAAAACTTTCGGGATTTTTATCCCTACTATCTATCCGAACACAGCGACATCCGGTGCAGGCGTCTGCACTTTATCGGTTCCTGGCTGGTTCTCGTGGCACTGTTGCTCGCCGTTGTGCATTCAGCCTGGTGGCTGATCGGCATGCCGTTATTCGGCTATGGCTTTGCTTGGGTCGGTCATTTCTATTTTGAGAAGAACCGGCCGGCGACCTTCAAGCACCCGGTCTACAGCCTGATCGGCGACTGGGTGATGTTTGGCGATATTTTGCGTGGCAAGGTTCGAATCTAGAGAGCGTCTGAGCTAGAATTCTCTAGCATCAATTCAACGGGGAACACCATGAGCGAGATACCGCAGGAATTGCGCTTTTCAGAGAGCCACGAGTGGGTGAGTGACGAGGAAGAGGGCATCGTCAAAGTTGGCATTACCGATCACGCTCAGGAGCAGTTGGGGGATCTGGTGTTTGTTGAATTGCCCGAAGAGGGTGCGAGCTTTGGTCAGGGGGACGCCTGCGCGGTCATCGAATCGGTCAAGGCGGCCTCCGACATCTACACACCCGTCTCCGGAGAAATTGTTGCAGTCAATCAGGCAGTGCTGGATTCTCCGGAAATCATTAACAATGATCCCTACGGAGACGGCTGGCTGTTTTCCGTCAAGCTGGACGATAGTGATGAACTGGAAGGCTTGATGGACGCCGAGGGCTACGGCGAGCATATCGACGACTGAGTC
>JAZBPR010000226.1:0-3923 GCA_036351735.1 Wenzhouxiangella sp.
ACAACAGATACGATTCCGAAAAGCCTCGGTTTTGGCATCGTCAGTACCGCCATCATGCAGTCCAGTTCTCTGGTATCGGTGATCACGATCTCGTTTTTGAGCGCCGGCTTGCTTCCGCTGATCACGGGTATCGGCATTATCTTCGGCGCCAATCTCGGCACCACGACCGGCGCCTGGTTGTTCGCCACCATCGGTATGAAAATGAGCCTTTCGGCCTTTGCCTTGCCGATGCTTGTCTTTGGCGTGGTACTGAATTTCCAGCAACCACGAGCATGGAAAGCCTTAGGTGCAATTCTCGCAGGGCTCGGGTTTCTGTTTCTCGGTATCGATTTCATGAAGGCGGGCTTCGAAAGCTATCAGTCGGCTGTCGATCTGCGCGAGTACGCAATGGACGGTGTCGCTGGACTTCTTGTCTATACAGGCCTCGGAATTCTGGCGACCGTCGTGATGCAATCCAGCCATGCGACGCTGGCGCTCACTTTGGCCGGTCTGGCCACGGGCCAGATTACCTACGAAAACGCCCTGGCACTGGCCATTGGTGCGAATATCGGCACAACAGTCACCGCGCTGATCGGTGGTCTCGGTGCAAATATCACTGGCAAGCGTCTGGCAGGTGCCCATCTTCTATTTAACGCGGCAACGGCAGTGATCGCCCTGGCGCTGATCGAGCCTCTGCGTTGGTCCGTGGATGCCCTGTCAGCCCTCATGTCGATCGCCGACGATGACTATACGGTCAAGCTCGCGGTATTCCATACCCTGTTCAACTGCCTTGGTGTTGCCATCATGCTGCCACTGATCTCGAGAATGGCACGAGCACTCGAACGCTGGCTGCCTGAGCGAGAGGAAGAGCTCGCCGCACAGCCACGGTACCTGAATCAGGCTGCGATGGACTCACCCGATAGTGCAAACGCGGCAGTACGCAGGGAGGTCTGGCACTTGTTCGATCAAGCCTTCGTTATCCTTGCACATGGTCTCCACCTGCACCGTGAAAGTATTCGCCTGAGCGATGATCTTGAAGCGACGATTAACAATTCCCGGGAACGCATCGATATCGACATCGACCTGATCTACCGACAGCGAGTAAAGCAGCTATACAACGCCATTCTCGACTTTATTTCCGGGCGAATGACCCGGGAATCACCGGCAAACTCCACCGAATCGCTTTATCGTCTTCAGCATGCTGCCGCGGAAATGGTTGAAGCCATCAAACATGTCAAACACCTACGCAAGAATCTCACAATCTATATGGCGTCGGATAACGCCACGATTCGTAAAGAATACAACGAGCTTCGGCTGCGAGTCGCGATGGTACTGCGTGAGACCCATCGTTGTTACGAAGGCCGGTTTGAGGATGCCAGCACAGCCATACTGGAGCTCGACGAGATCGCTGTGCGTGCACGAGTAGACCGCGAATCGATGGTCGGGCGTGTCACAAAACTCCTGGGTGCAAAACGGATTGATGCCGCCATGGCTACTTCCCTGCTGAACGATTCTGCCTACGCCAGTGAAACCGTCGATGCTATTCTGACAGGAACCCGTGAGCTTCTGACTGCCATAGATGTTGAAGCCGCTCGAACCACGGAGGAGCTGTCGGTGAGCGACGCAGGTGGGGCAGAGGTCATGCCATGACGAATTCCGATTAAGCTTTAAACAGAGGGGACGGAACAGTGGGTTTCAAGGATCTTGTGGCGAAGCTTGACGATATTCTGGGCGACCATGACAAGGGTAAATCCCTGGAGCTTGAAGAACTGAAGCGGCTTGAAGAGCGGCTGGTGGAGAAACAGGAGAAATACCGCGACCGACTGACTTCCGGCGCCCCGGGGGAAACACCCGCTCAAACAGAAGTTCGCCTGCGAGTCGTTGAGGCGCAACTTGCCAAATTGAGGGAACTTATGGAAGAAGCATCCCTCTGATCGTGAAGAAAAGCATAGCCGCTAACAGTCCCGATAATGGAACGGTGACAATCCAGGCAGCCACAATCCTGAAAACCGCTGATCGCTTTACCAGCTCCTGGCGATAAACCTTTTTCAGACCCTTGCGATCGCTTTTCGAGATCGGTGCCGTGCCACCATTATTCCTCTTGAGGTTCTGTAGAATTTGTCCCTTCTCCTCAAAGGAAGCTTCCTGGAACTCTTCCAGCACCCGCTCTACTTTCTCCCGGTCCTCTCCGGCATAGTGCGCCTCGATCTCATCGATCTTCTGGCGGTAGGTCGTTTTGAGATGTTCGCGCAAAAAGCCAACGCCAAACACACCCCCTATCGCAATATGCGTTGAGCTCACCGGAAGGCCTAACTGACTGGCAACGATAACCGTAACCGCGGCAGCCATTGCCACGCAGAAAGCCCGCATCCGGTCGAGCTCCGTTATTTCCGAACCAACCGTGCGTATGAGCTTGGGGCCAAACAGTGCCAGGCCAAGCGCGATACCAAGTGCACCCACCAACAACACCCAGCTGGGAATCGCGGCCTTGGACGCTATTCCGCCCTGAAGCACGGCTTCATTGATCGCGGCCAGCGGGCCGACCGCGTTGGCAACGTCATTCGCCCCGTGGGCAAAGCTCAGGAGTGCCGCCGCAAAAATCAGCGGGATAGTAAAAAGGCCATCAACGCCCGCCTTGCTGTTTGCTACCTCGGCCGAGTGGCGGTGAATCAACCACTTTGTAAGCCACCATACGATTACTCCGACGATTGCCCCCAATCCAACGGCGGGAAGCAACCCGATCTCCACAATCTTGCTTAATCCCTTTAACGCCAGATAGGTCGAAAAGACCCAGGCCATGATTGCAACGAACAGGGGAACATTGTGTTTCGCAGCCTGCGCAATATCCCGCTTGTAGGTAATCCGGCGCTTGATAAGGTACAGAGACAAGGCTGCGATGGCACCACCAAGCACCGGGGAAATAACCCAACTGGCAGCGATCTGGCCGAACTGTCCCCAATCAACAATGCCCGAGCCACCGGCAGCAATGCCCGCTCCCATAACACCACCAACAATTGAGTGTGTCGTGGAGACTGGCGCGCCCACGTATGTGGCGACATTCAACCACAGCGCGGCAGCAAGCAAGGCGGCTATCATGAGCCAGATGAAGGTGTCGGCATCGCCAATCAGGGCAGGATCAATAATCCCCTTTTTTATCGTGCTGACCACATCGCCACCGGCGATAAGCGCGCCACTGGCCTCAAAGATCGCGGCAATGGCGATTGCACCGGCGAGCGTAAGAGCCTTGGAACCGACGGCAGGGCCTACGTTATTGGCGACATCGTTTGCGCCAATATTCATCGCCATGTAGCCGCCGATCATGGCCGCTGCCACCAGCATGACCATGTTTGGCGCATCTGCCCCTATTGAGCGGACATACAACATGATGCCGACAATGAAGATCACGGCCACGCCGATGCGAAGCACCTCGGCGCGCCCATAACGGGTTGCCCGCTCTATGGCATTGATCTGCTCCAGCTCCATCAATCCACCGCCAACGTGTCAATGATTGGTGCGATAACCGGTGGGTTACCACTCGCTTCAATACAATGTAGACCAAAGCCAGAAAATTTTGAGCGGTTCTGCGCACGGCGAAGGAACCGACAATGGCCAGCGAGCCGTCAGATTGAAGTTTTGAATATCGGGATTGCGTCTCGCCTGTGCAGGATGTGTTTAACTATAACCAACCATTACCAGAGGATAGGCTTTCGTGACCTCGAAATCCTGGCTAAGCCATTTGCGCCCCCACAAGATACCGTTTCGGCGCCGATTTGCCCGAGCGTCCGTCGCCCTTATCTTTCGAAGCACAGAAAACGGCGTCAAGGAGTTGCTCTTTATCCAGCGGGCCCGTCGGGAGGGTGACCCCTGGTCTGGCGACATGGCTTTCCCGGGCGGCCGCCTGCAACCTGAAGATGCATCTGCACGGGCCGCTGCCGAGCGGGAAA